>JAPLGZ010000626.1 GCA_026389895.1 Chloroflexota bacterium
GTCTCAATAGCCCCACCGGGCCACAAATTGCCGAAATTCCGATCAATTTCCCGATCACACAGACCGCGGCGTTGGAGAGTTCAAGTTGGGTGACAGCTAGTTTGTTAGGGCCAGGTAGCCACCTACTCTATTGGGAGGTTGACCCGATCAATGCGATGGGGGATCGCCAACGCGAAGATAATTTGGTTGCGACAACCGTCAACGTCTTTCCCGACCTTAGCACGGCGCCAGCTTTGATTGGTTGGGGCCATGACCCTGGCAGCGAGGCGCCGATCAGTCTACGGGTGGAGAACCGCGGCAATTGGGCGAGCGCTGCGACAACGCTGGCGGTATCGGATAAAGCGCCCGATCAAACGGACAGCCATGCCTTGGGGCAAATTCCCATTCCGGCGATTGAACCAGGTGGCTATGTCGAATTGACTAGCTCACTTAATCTGGCCAATACGCCCGCGGCCACGACCGGCTTACAAGCGCTCTATGTGCAGCTGGACCCAGATAACACAGTGGAGGAACTTAGCGAGAATAACAATGTCGCGCTGATCGGCGGTGTCCTGGGTGGGGCGTTCAGTGACGAGCCGTTACCAACGGGGAACACGATCTATCTGCCATTAATCCGGCGGTAATCTAGTAAGTGTCGATGCGAATCAGCGATTGAGGGATCGAGATCTGACAGGTGGGAAAATGCCCACCTGTCAGGCTTCGACCTGAGCTCAGCCGAAGGTCAGGCGACCAAGTTGAGTGCATTACACGTCGTCCCAGAACTTGGCATGCGAACGCATTTCCAAGGGCGTGCGCTGCACTCGCGGACACCGGCCAACGACACTATCTTCCTGTTTCTCTCCCAATCCACAGCGCCCAATTTTGTGAATCAACCAAAAATTGATTGGCAACTCATTGTCCACCATGTTATACTAGCCAGCAGCGTTCTGTGAACAGTGACATTTTTGCCACTTACAATGTTTTGCTGAACCACAATCGCCTCTCTACATTGTTTACCACACCATTGATATAAGCCACGTATAAACAGGAGATAAGCTATGTTCAAATCTATCAGGCGAAGCTGGTTGAACGGCTTGGCCGTTGTCGGCCTTTTGCTGGCGGCTTGCGCGCCGGCGGCCCCGACGACCGGTTCACAAGCGCCGGCCACTGCGACCACAGCCAGCGCATCCACCGAAGTGACAACCACCGAAACCACGACCACCACCGCAGCCGCGCCAACCGGTGAATTTAAGCCAATGAGCCTTGCGGCCGAGAGCTGCGATTACGGCGGCGAATTTAAGTCGATCGAAGCGGTTGATGCACTGACCGTCAAGATGACCCTCTGTTTCCCCGATCCAGCCTTCCCATCCAAGGTAGCCTTCTCGTCGAATGGCATCAACGATGCTGATTATCTGGAAAAGACCGGCGGTGGCGGCGATCTGATCGAGCACCCGAACGGCACTGGCCCGTATATGCTTTCCGAATGGAAGCGCGGTGATGAATTGGTCTTGAAGCGCTTTGACGGTTACTGGGGCGAAAAGGCCAAGACGGAGAATTTGATCTTCCGCTGGAGCGCCGAAAGTGCGCAACGGCTGGTCGAATTGCAGGCTGGTACAGTTGATTCAATTGACAATCCCGGCCCAGATGACTTCGCCACGATTGAGGGGGATGCCAATTTACAACTCAAGACGCGCTTGAGCCAAAATGTGCTGTATATGGGCTGGAACCGCAGCTATGCGCCTTTTGACAACGAAAAAGTGCGCCAGGCTTTCGCCATGGCGATTGACAAAGATCGCTTGGTGAAGAACTTCTATCCGCCCGGATCGAGTGTGGCCACTCAATTTATGCCACCGTCACTCTTCGGCTTTACCAAAGAAGTTGATTGGTACAAATATGACCCCGAACAGGCCAAGAAGCTGTTGACCGAAGCTGGCGTATTGCCGGGCTTCCAGACCACATTGGCCTATCGTGATGTTGTGCGCGGCTATTTCCCCAACCCAGGCACCATTGCCCAGGACATCCAAGCCCAGCTCGCCGCGATTGGCGTTGATGCCAAGATCGAAGTGATGGAATCGGGCGCGTTCTTGGATGCCGCCGCACAAGGCCAACTCAAAGGTCTCTTTTTGCTCGGTTGGGGCGCTGATTATCCAGACGCCACCAATTTCCTGGATGTCCACTTTGGCCCCGGTGCTTCCAAGAGCTTTGGCCCTGGCTTTGAAGACATTTGGGAACAATTGAAGGGCGGCGCGACCCACGCCACGGCCGAAGAACGTTATCCTTTCTATGTGAAGGCAAACGAGTTGATCAAAGAGCATGCGCCGATGATTCCCATTGCACATGGTGGCAATGCCATCGCCTACAAAGCCGATGTCGAAGGCGCCTATGCCTCCGCAGTCGGTGCGGAACAGTTCGCGCTGATGAATCCCGGCGGTCGCGACACGTTTATCTTCATGCAGAATGCCGAACCGATCAGCATCTATTGTGCCGATGAAACCGATGGCGAAACATTGCGCGCATGCGAACAAGTGATGCAATCGTTGTTGAGTTTTGCCCCAGGTACAGGCGAAGTCTCGCCGGCCCTGGCCACAGAATGGAGCGCCAACGCCGATTTGACGGAATGGACCTTCAAACTGCGTGACGGGGTCAAATTCCACAATGGCGCCACCTTTGATGCCAATGATGTGGTCACTTCCTATGTAGCGCAGTGGGACGCCAAGAGCCCATTGCATAAGGGACGCGCCGGTGATTTCACCTACTTCACCAGCCTGTTTACCGCGTTCTTGAACGCACCGCCAGCCAAGCAGTAAAACGCGAGTCGTAAGTAGTTAAGGTTATTCTGTTAAGCGTAAAATAGAGATTGGGAGAGTAGAGCGTAAGCATAATACTCTCCCAATCTCTATCTAGGAGCGCAGGGTTCCCGTGGACAGGGCAGGAAGCATGCCCAGGGCACTTCCTGCCCTGTCCGCCGAGCCCTCCCAATCTCTAATCGCTTACCTTACTCACCGACAATTGATAATAACGGACGACTATGTTCCTCTATGTTGTGCGCCGTATTGTTTTAGCCATTCCGGTCTTATTGGGCATTCTCTTTGCCACATTTGCGCTGGCGCGCCTGATTCCAGGTGACCCTTGTCACGCGACGTTGGGTGAAAAGGCCACCGCACAGGCATGCGATGCATTTATCATTCGTTACGGATTGGATCAACCAATCCCTGTGCAATTTGGTATTTATCTGCGCGATGTAACGAAGGGCAACTTAGGCGATTCACTGCGTTTTGGCCAGCCAGTCACCAAATTGATCGCACAACGGCTGCCGGTGACAATCGAGTTGGCCTTTACCGCGCTGATCTTTTCGACGATCATTGGCATGGTTATGGGCATCATCTCGGCCTATTGGCGCAATTCGCCCGTTGATGTGATCACCATGATCATCGCCAATTTGGGCGTCTCCGTGCCGATCTTTGTGCTGGGGTTGCTGCTGGCCTATACCTTTGCAGTCACTTTAAAGGGCACACCCTTTGCACTCCCCCCCTCTGGACGCTTGACCGCAGGGATCAATGTGCCGTCACTGGCCGAAGCCTGGGGACTCACGAGTTTAAGTGGCGCACCGCGTGTCATGCTCGATTTTATCTCGCAAATGTATATTATTAACGGTCTGCTCACCTTAAATTGGGTGCTGGTCGGCGATGCGATCAAACATCTGATCCTGCCCACACTGGCATTAGGCACCATTCCGCTCTCGGTTACGGCGCGCATGACGCGTTCCAGTTTGCTGGAAGTATTAGGGCTGGATTATATGCGCACAGCGCGGGCCAAAGGGCTGAATGAACGGCTGATCATCTTTCGCCATGCGTTGCGCAACGCCATGCTGCCCGTCTCTACCGTCATTGGTCTGTCGTTGGGTGGCTTGCTCAGCGGCGCCGTACTCACCGAGACAATTTTTGGCTTCTCAGGCGTCGGCAAGACATTGTTCGATGCGATCAGCTCGCGCGATTACACGGTAGTGCAGGCTTTTACGCTCGTGATTGCGGTGGTCTTTGTGACGATTAATCTGATCGTTGACGTGTCATACGCCTATCTAGACCCACGAATTCGGTATGATTAAACCGGGAATAGGGAATAGGGATTAGGGATTAGGGATTAGAAACTTTCGCTGTTTCATCCGGCATCCCGCATCCCGTATCCCTACTTCCCCTACTCCTTACTCCTATAAAAATATGTCTGTTGCCACCACCCCAATCGATAAGATGCAACTTGCCTCCCCAAACCCGCGCAGTTTGTGGCAAAATGCCTTGCGCTATATTTTTCGCCAACGTTCGGCTATTGTGGGCATGATCATTCTCGGCATCCTCATTTTGATTGCCCTGTTGGCCCCTGTGTTGGCGACCCATGATCCAATCAAGACGTTGATTGGCGTTGAGGATGTCAAAAAACGCGAGCCACCTTGTATTCACATACTTGGTTGCCCGGCGGATAAGCCACAACATTTCTTTGGCACCGACGGCAATATCCGCGATTTATATAGTCGTGTGCTCTATGGGGCGCGCCTGTCGCTGATTGTGGGCATTTTCTCGGTCGCCTTTGCGATTGTGATTGGCGCCTTCTTCGGTGCGATCGCCGGCTACCTGGGCGGCTGGACTGACAATGTGATCATGCGCGTGATGGACGTTTTGTTGGCTTTTCCCAGCTTGATCCTGGCGATTGCGATTGTCACCGTGCTGGGGCCCGGTTTGAGCAACACATTGTTTGCGATTGGGATTGTCAGCATTCCTGGTTATGCGCGCATCACGCGCGCCAGTGTGCTTTCGATCAAAGAGCTGGATTATGTGACAGCAGATCGAGCACTGGGCGTACCCGCGATGCGCATTCTCTTCTATCATATTTTGCCCAATGCCTTAACCCCGCTCGTCGTCCAAGCCACCTTGGGCATCGCCGGGGCCATTCTCTCCGCTGCGGCCCTCTCGTTTCTAGGCCTGGGCGCCCAACCCCCCACACCCGAATGGGGCGCCATGATCGGCCAGGAGCGCAACCAAGTTTTCACCGCCCCGCATCTGATCTTCTTCCCCGGTGTTGCCTTGATCTTGACGGTGTTGGGATTTAATTTACTGGGGGATGGGCTGAGAGATGCGTTGGATCCGCGGTTCAATCGGTAGGGCACAACACAGTCAGCGGATTTTGGGCACGGATTGAGCGGATAGAAACCGTACAGTCCGTGCTTGGTCATGTCTCGCCACAGGTTTGGGCACTGTCAATTCGCTCAATCCATGCCCAAAAAGTCCGTTGCCAGCGATCACCATTTCTCCGTACGCAAGTGAAATTCTACCCGACTCATCACACTGCCAATGCATGCCCAAAACGAGCCGCAATCCAGTGGCGCCGCCCTGCTTATTCAGAAAAATGCCGGGGGCGTTAGACTCTTCTCTCGATTTTGTCGGTGAGCAAGCAATTAGTTAGACCGGTTTGTAGACAATAGAGTAGAATGGAGACATTGCAGCAATCATTTCACCTTTCTCTACTTGTCCTATGATGCTATGACGATTCTTCAAAATCGAGCAGACGCTCAGCCATTTTCTGATCCAGAGCCACGCTGGCCGGTCATCGTGGCCTTGCTTGCCAATGGTGGCTTGTATGCGGCGCTGCCAACCCGATTGGCGATCCTGCCACCCTGGCAGTTGCTGGTCATCATCGCGCTCTTGATTGTACCCGCTGTTTTGGCCAGACAACGCGGGCGGCATGAGCTGAATCAAGTGTTGGGTTATGGCGTAAATAGTGTGATTACAATTGCCATGGTTGGCTCATTAATCCTGTTGGTGCGCGCCTTGCCAACCCACCGCGAGACGCCCTCTGAACTGTTAATTTCTGCGGGAGCGCTATGGATCACCAATATTCTGGTCTTTGCCCTCTGGTATTGGCGGCTAGATGCGGGTGGCCCCAACCATCGAGATTTGCGGCCAGGTCATGAGGAAGGAGCCTTTCTATTTCCGCAGATGACCCTTGATGGCGAGAAAACGACCAATGGACAGTCACGATGGTCACCAAACTTTGTTGATTATCTGTTTCTTGCCTTCAACACAAGCACCGCCCTGTCGCCAACCGATGTGCCTGTGCTCTCGCGGTGGGCTAAATTATTGATGATGGTGCAGGCTTTGATCTCCTTGACTGTGATCGTGTTGCTCGCGGCCCGCGCGGTTAACATTCTCTAAACGGATTTTGGCGAAGTATATCCGCTCAATCTGCGCCCCAAATCCGTTGCCAGCGCTCTGCTTAGCGCGGCAAAAACGTCTGTGTATAGCTTAGTTTGTGATGATGCAAGGTAAAACCGACCGAGCGATACATCCCCAACGAGCGAAAATTTCCGGCACTTGTGCCCACGTAGGCCAATGTCGCCTGATCTGCCTGCAGGCGCCGCAAGCCTTCGAGCAAGGCTGCACGGCCCAACCCCAACCGCTGAAAATCAGGATGCGTACCAATCGGCTCGATCTGGCCAACGGCGCCGGCTGGATGGAGCCAACAGAGACAAAAAGCCGCTAACCGTCGATCAGGCGCCACCACGACCACATCCAAAGCTGGCCGATATTCTTGGCGCTGCAAGATACGCCGCCGCCATTCCACCGTCACCGTTGTAATGTTAAAAGCCGCGGCCAACAAAGCCGTCGCAGCCTCTACCTCCGATTCGCCAGCCAGATGGCGCACCACAAAACCCGCCGGTAATTGCGGTGCGTCCACAATTTCGTCCAAACGCCGCACCAACAGCACTCGCCCCGGATCCTGGCGAACAAAACCAAGCAGGCGCAAATATTCCAGCGTAGGGACAAGGTGCTCTGCGATGTTAATCGTAAAAGTAAACGATTGACCGCTCTGGTTCGCAATCTGTTGTGCGCGCTGGCTCACCCAAGTAAAGAGGGCCGCTTCCAGCGCAGCATCTGCGCCCGAGGGATGCAGCGCGTACTGCAAATTCGCAAACGGCGCCTGCAAAACGGCAAAACCAACCAACCTATCGTTTTCGTCTGTCCACAAGCCGACATTGTCTGGTGTATCAAAGGCCCAAGAACTGAGTTGATAGGGGAGCGCCGTTACGCTGCATTGTTCCACCGGCGCCTGGGCGGCCAAAGCCATGATCGCCGGAAAGTCAGTTGGCCCCAAGAATGGTCGTTGGATAAACATGCCAAATCTTTCAATAGTGACCAGCGGCTTGGTCTGTTGAATCACCGGCTCAAACGTGCGGCGCATCGCCAGCGGCATGAGATCTGCTGCCATTTCATGGCGCTCGTCCAGTCCAGCGCCTCGACGCTTGATAACGCCAGCCACAGGTGCAGTTGTGGCAGTGGGTGCACTTCGGCCAACGCACAGGCGCTATTGGCCGAAGTGCCAAGCAAGGTGGCAAAGCACAAGAATTCACGCCGATTGACTTTCCCTTACCCAAGCGGCTAGCAACGTCTAATACGGCAGAATGAAGGCGATCAACCCATTTTGTTACAACAGTGTAGCCGAGGAGTGGGGATCATTACAGGCAATGAAAATAGTGCAAGGTTTGATTGTTGGTCGCAGGCCGATTATAACATGCTCGACTTACGTGATGCAAAGGATTTTGCACCTTAGCATCGATTAATTGGCATAAAAAGCCGTTTCACCGGCATTTGACAACCCCTTAGGTTTCGTTTAGAATCTGTATTCTGCTGAAATTTCAGTACAACATCACCTCAGTATAACACCACCGAGGTTCGCAAACCGACATGTTACCTACCTCTATCTTAACCACCACCTCGCGCCGCCGCGA
This sequence comes from Chloroflexota bacterium, assembly GCA_026389895.1. Lineage (GTDB taxonomy): Bacteria > Chloroflexota > Anaerolineae > Caldilineales > Caldilineaceae > JAPLGZ01. The sequence continues at coordinate 7,757 of JAPLGZ010000626.1, forward strand.
GGTTGATGAGTCCCTGAATAATGTTGCGTATCGCAAGATCAAGGACAAGATTATTGCATTGGTGCTGCCGCCGGCTTCGTTGATCGATGAAGCTTATCTAGCCAAGGAATTAGGCATTGGCTTAACCCCCGTACGCCAGGCGCTTCGCCGTTTGGCACTAGAAAATCTAGTTGTGATCCTGCCCCGCCGTGGCACGATGGTGGCGGATCTAAACTTTTCCGATCTACAAAAGATCTTCGAAATGCGCCTTGAACTAGAGGCGCTGGCCGCTCAACAAGCTGCCGTCCGCGCAACCCCCGACCAACTGAGCGAGATGGAAAATTTGCTGGCCCAGACGTTGCTTACTGAGCATGATAATCAACAGTTGATCGCGCTGGATCGCGCCATCCACGCCTTAATCGCCCGCTGTGCCCACAATGAATTTCTAGAACAGACATTAGATTGGCTCTATTGCCATGTGCTACGTTTGTGGCATATCTCGCTAAACCAGATGGACGTTTTAAGCGAGGCGATGGACGAACATTGGCAGATTTTAGCAGCACTCAAAACCGGCAATAGCGAACGGGCAGGCCTGATCATGCGCGCCCATGTGCAGCATTTTCAAGCATCCTTTCAACGCACCTTTCAGCCCGAACAGTCAATACCAGAACGCTGGTCAGCCACCCCCGTCGGGTTGGAAGGGGCGCGTCCTACCGATCACAAAAACAGTCTACACCCGTTGATGGGCTTGCGCGACCCACTGCGCTCGGTATAGTCTGCAGGTGACCTTCACTGATACTGCGCGATTTTACCGCATATGTAAATAACGCAGGTTGCGCAGGCCAAAACGTTACACCGAGACTTCGTCGTGAGACGCGCCCACTGGGCATCCGCCATCGGGCGCGAACGTACAGAGCGGAGCCACAGAATACGGGGCAGAAAATGAAAGCAAACCTTGTATTCGTGCTCGGCAGAGTTTTTTCTCTGCGTGCTCTGTGTAACCGCTTTTTCCTGTTAGCTTGCGTACCATGCGTCATTAAATTTATTCCCAATAGTTTCTAGATAGAGGCTTGCAGCCAGACCATTTAAAGGAGATTTTTGCTGATGACGACAGATGCCCAACCTGGTGTGGCAACCGAACGACGGCGCGAACGCCGAGATCGCCAACGTGACGCCGCCGCGCTGCCTGCGATGCAGCAGATCACCCATCATGTGCCCAAATATAACTTGCTGGACGAAGCCGGGTTACAACGCATTCACGAAGCATCGATGCGCATTCTAAGCGAACTCGGTATTGATTTTTATGATGACGAAGTGTGTGCTGTGCTCGCTGCACATGGGGTAAAAATTGTCGGCCAGACGGCCTATTTTACCGAAGAACAGATCTTGACACAGATCAGCAAAGCGCCGCGTGAGTTCACCCAGCAAGCGCGCAACCCGGCCAATAATGTGGTGATTGGCGGCAACCGCACGGTCTTTTCGCCAGTCTACGGCCCACCTTTTGTGATCGATCTAGACAAGGGCCGGCGCGAGGCCAAACTGGAAGATTTTCATAATTTCGTCAAGCTGACCTACATGTGCCCCTATCTGCATCACTCGGGTGGCACGGTGGTCGAGCCGACCGACGAGCCAGTGCCGACGCGCCATTTGGATATGCTCTATGCCCACATTAAATATAGCGACAAAGCCTTTATGGGTTCGGTGACGGCTGGCGAAAACGCCGAAGACAGTGTGCGTATGGCCGAAATCCTCTTTGGCGAACGCATGAAAAGCCAAGATCCGGTGCTACTTTCACTGATCAACGTCAGCAGCCCGCGCCGTTATGACGAGCGCATGTTGGCCTGTGTCAAGGTCTATGCGAAGGCGCGGCAGGCGTTGTTGATCACCCCATTTTTGATGAGCGGCGCCATGTCACCGGTCAGCGTGGCCGGCACGTTGGCGCTGCAAAATGCCGAAGCACTGGCTGGGATTGCCCTCTGCCAGATGATCTCGCCAGGCATGCCGGTGATCTATGGTTCGTTTATGACCAATATCGACTTGCAAAGTGGTGCACCGGTCTTTGGCTCACCAGAAAGTCAACTGGCGCTCTTTGCTGGTTCGCAGATGGCCGCGCGTTATAAGCTGCCTTTCCGCACCGGTGGCACCTTTTCCAGTTCTAAAATTGAAGATGCCCAGGCTGGCTACGAATCGATCCAGGTGATGCTGCCGGCGATTATGGCTCAGGTGAATTTTATTTTACATGCCGCTGGCTGGTTGGAAAATGGCCTGGTGGCGGGGTATGAAAAGTTTGTCCTCGACTGTGAGTTGCTGGGTATGTATCACGTCTGGGCCAAAGGCATCGACCTTTCCGACGAAGCGTTCGCCTTTGACGCCATGCAAGAAGTGGCGCCGGGTGGTCATTTCTTGGGCACCCAGCACACGATGCGCCATTTCCGCACCGCATTCTTTCGCAGCGATCTGTTCGATTATAATTCAGCCGAGCAGTGGGAAATTGACGGTGCGCTCGACACCCGCCAGCGCGCCAACAAAAAGTGGAAAAAGATGCTCGCTGAATACCAGCCCCCCGCGCTCGACCCAGCCATTGATCAGGCGTTGCTGGATTATATGCAACAGGCCAAACGTCAGCACGGTTATGGTGAGCGCGGAAAGCGCTAATATTCGTAATAAACAGGCTATTTATGCAAGCACTAACATTTTGGAAAACCATTACTATGGACCATTCAAATCTGCTTGAACAGTTAATTACACTATTGGCTGAGCATCAGATTCGCTTTTGTACGATTGGCGGACAAGCAGTTAACGCCTACGTCGATCCTGTTGTTAGCCTCGACCTAGATTTAGTCATTGCGATAGAACAAATTGAAGAAGCAGAAGAGCTGTTGAAAACCAAGTTTGACCTCAAACGGTTTCCGCACAGTCTGAACATATCGCTCAAGAACTCGGATCTGCGTGTACAAATCCAGACAGATCCTCGCTATTTCGCTTTCGTAGAACGTGCAGCCATCCAGGAAGTGCTCGGTCTACCATTGCCGGTAGCGAGCGTAGAGGATGTATTGCGCGGTAAATTTGGGCATCCAAGATCCAGAACGTCGTGCCAGCAAACGTCAGAAAGACTTGGCAGATATTGCACGTTTGTTGGAAGCCTATCCACGCCAGCGTAGCCAGGTTCCAGCGGATATTTTGACAAGATTAGTCTGAATCCAGGAAAAAAGCTCATGGATCAAACGCTGACTAGCGTACGTTGGGATGCCGAATATCGCCTAGGTCGTTATGGCGCTGAACCGCCACTGCCGTTTGTGAAGCAAATTTTAGCCACATTACAGGAACACCCTGCTGTGCTTGAAGGGTCGGGACTCTATGTCGGCTGTGGCAATGGACGCAACTACTTGCCGCTCGTCGATGCAGGCTTACAGTTGGTCGGGTTAGACTTATCAGCCGAAGCGCTAAAGCAGTTGGCGACACAACGCCCCACGCTGGCATCAGCGTTGCACTGTGAAGATTTTCATGGCTTTCAACCCGACCATTGCTTTAACTATCTGATTGCGCTTCAGGTTTTCCAGCACGGGAATACCGCCGACGTGGCAAGCTATTTCAATAAAGTAGCCGCCTTGCTCAAGCCAGGCGGATTGTTCTTTTTACGCGTGAACTCGAATACAACGCAAATTTATCACGCACACAAGGTCGTTGAGCGCAATGACCAAGGTGGCTTTACGATTCAATATCTGGAAGGGCCCAAACGTGATCTGTTCGTCCATTTTTATTCACGTGATGAGTTAGCGATGCTCACCCAATCGGCTTTCCGTATGCTCAGTGAACCACAGGAAGATGTCGTCCAACGCACCTCACCCAAGACAGGTGTTTGGGCGCAATGGGAGATGATTGGCGAAAGATTGTAAGCCAAAGGGGATAGAATCATGCATACAACCGCAATGCCTGACAAGGTAACCCAGGAAAAGCAAGATCAATTTTCTCAAATAATCCATTACCCCGAATCGGATGGTAAGCCTATGGGTGAAACCAGTATTCACATTGCCGCCATTCTCTATTTGCTAGGCGCCTTGCAAGCCTACTTTCGTCACGTGCCTGACCTTTATGTCGCGGCCGATATGCTCTTCTATTACGAAGAGGGCGACCCAACCGTCTATAAAGTACCAGATGTCTTTGTCGTCAAGGGTGTAGAGAAGCATGACCGCCGCACTTATAAGCTGTGGGAAGAGAAGCGACCGCCAAGTGTCATCTTCGAGATTACTTCATGCAGCACAGGCTGGGAAGATACAGGGGAGAAGAAAGGTCTTTATGCCGAACTTGGCGTACGCGAATATATTTTGTTTGATCCACAAGGCGAGTATCTCAAACCGCGCTTGCAGGGCTTTCATCTAATTCAGGATTTCTATCAATCGCTGCCACTCAACAAAGATGGTTCACTCACCAGCCAAGAATTAGGACTCATTTTGCGCCTTGATGGCAATCTCTTGCGCTTGATCGATATACCGACAGGTGAACCAGTGCCGACATTGAACGAGGCGCTTGAGCAAAAAGATGAAGCCCAAGCGCGCGCTGAAACAGCAGAAGCGGAACTGGCACGCATGCGTGACGAACTTGAACGCTTAAAACGTCTGGTCGGTTTAAATTAATTCACAGCACGAAAGTTACTCATTAACATTTGGAGCAACCATGACGACCGCAACCACAAGTTCAGCCGACCGGCGCGCGGCCCGTCGCCAACGCCGCGTCGTCCCAACCTTGGGCCACATTCCCTCAGGTCCGATCCAGAATCACTGGCGGCCACTCGAAGTGATCACGCCCGAACAGGTGGAAGAGATCCACGAAGCCTCGATGCATATTCTGGAAAATATCGGCATCGTCTTTATGGATGCCGAGTCGCTCGATATTTGGGAAAAGGCAGGGGCGCGGGTTGATCATAAAAGTCAGAATGTGAAGTTTGATCGGGGCCTGATCATGGAATTGGTGGCCAAAGCGCCAGCGCAGTTCAACTGGCGGGCGCGCAACCCCGAGCACGACCGCCGCATCGGCGGCAATACCATCACGTTTTGCTCCAACGGTGGTGTGATTTTTGCACAAGATCTAGACAAAGGACGCCGTCCTGGCACGTTGGAAGATTATTATAACTTTCTCAAGCTGACCCAAATCTGCCCCGTTCTTCACTTTACCGGCGACCAACTGGTGGTGCCGCATGATGTGCCGGTCAGCTTTCGTCATTTACGCCGCTCGTATGGCGCGCTGACGCTGAGCGACAAGCTCTATATGGAAGCTCCGCATGGGCGCATCATTTCCAGTGATGCGATTGAGATGGCCAATATTGTCTTTGGCACCGACATTTCCAAGCTGGACGAACCGGTGCTCGGCGGCATTGTCAACTCGAGCAGCCCATTGCGCTATGATGACCGCATGTTGGGTGGCATGATCACCTATGGTCGCGCCGGGCAGGTGCTGATTATTACGCCGTTTGTGCTGGCCGGTGCAATGAGCCCGATCAGCATTGCTTCGGCGATCACGCAGCAAAACGCCGAAGCGCTGGCGGGGATTGCCTTTGTGCAATTGTTGCGCGCCGGTTCACCAGTATTTTATGGCGGCTTCACTTCCAACATTGACATGAAGACCGGCGGTCCGGCCTTTGGCACACCCGAAGGCGCCTGGGCGATGTCCATTGGCGCGCAATTGGCCCGCCGCTATCATCTCCCCTATCGCGGCAGCGGCAGCCTGAACACGGCCAAGACGCCCGACGCCCAAGCGGCCTATGAGACAATGTGGACCATCTGGCCAGCGATCATGTCGCATACGAACTTTGTCATGCACGCGGTGGGCTGGTTGGAAGGCGGGTTGACTGTGTCGTATGAAAAGATCATCATCGACATGGAAAACTTAGCAATGTTTCAGCATTTCCTGGCTGGCATGGAGATTAGCAAGGATACGTTGGCGCTCGATATGATCGCCGCTGTGCCACCAGGTGGGCATCACTTTGGCACGCCACACACGCAAGAACGTTATAGCACTGAGTTCTATTCTTCGATGCTGGCCGTTCGCCACAATTTGGAGGTGTGGCAACAGAATGGCGCCTTGGACACGGCACAGCGCGCCAATAAACTGTGGAAACAATTGTTAGAAGAATTCGAAGCGCCACCGATTGATCCGGCGATTCAACAGGCGCTTTTGGAGTTTGTCGAGCGGCGTGAGCGTGAGTTGATGGGCGTGGAGTTGTATAGCTAAAAGAGCTTACCCA
>JAPLGZ010000130.1 GCA_026389895.1 Chloroflexota bacterium
GGCCACGATGATCATAAAAGGCGAGGCATAGGTGAAGAGATAGCGTACATGGTAGAGCGGCGTGACCGTGAACGTGATCAGATAAATGAGCAGGATCGGTGAAAAAATATAGAGGGTCAGGCTGCTAACCGCGCTGGGGTAAACCGGCTCACTGGCACCCAAGGGTTGAGTGTGGCCAGGATGGTTGGCCCAGTGTGAATCGCAGCGCATAGAATCCTTCGTATAGATATAGAGAACTACGATTGCTATGGTCACCAACGCCCAGGGCCATAAAACATCGCCAGGTGGGCTTTGCCCAATCAGCAACGCGGCCAGACTTTCGGTGATCGCTTTGACTAGCTCCTGACCATTGGTCCAAGGCGTTCGCCAGCCTGGCACCGGCGGATCCGTTGCCTGACGCCACAAGATGGGGAGCCAGGGTATATAGAGTAGGAGGATGAGGAGTTGGGTGCCAAGCCAACCGAAAAGAACTTGCCAGCGTTGGCGAGTTTGTCTTTGCCTCAATGGCACCAGACTGACCAGCGCGATTAAATTTAGAGCAGCCAGCAAAAAGAGGAAATAATAAAGTGTATACAAACCCGCTACACCGCTCAGGGCGAAAATGAGGAGCCAACGATAGGTAGGTCCAACGACTGGTTTGTGTGCCTTGTGCTCTTGTTCGCCGTCTGCAGCGCGGCTCGTAGAAGCACTACCCAGGTATTGCAGCAATGCCCACAAGCAGAGCAAACCCAATGCACCGCCCAGGGTGTACATGCGTACTTCTTGGCTATACCAGAGTTGAAATGGGTTAATCGCCGCCAGCCAGATTGTTAGCATGGCCACCCTGGGCGGCGCAAGCCGGCGTGCGACTGCGTATAAGAGCGCCACGATTAAGAGGCCAAAGCAGAGGCTGGGCCAGGCATAAAGAAATTCCAACCCGTGAGCCACACTGGGGTGTGTGAGCCACTGCCAGCCATGTAACAGTAAATAGTAACCTGGTGGATGAATATCGCGCGCCGTGTGGGCGATCAAGGCTGGGATCGATTGGCGGGCGAGGGCGACGCTAACGGTTTCGTCGTACCAGAGTGATTCTCCACCCAAATGAAAGAGCCGCAGGCCAAAGGCCAGCAACAAGCTGAGTAGCAGCAACACACGATGCGCTAGTCGCGCTGGATGCCCGCTTTTCTTTTTGATTTCTGGCGTCGTTTGTCTGTTGTTCACCGCGCAAATAGTATCATAGAGGTCATGTGGGCCAAAAAAGCTGGATCCATCATCATGTGTCCTTGATCGCTACACTGCACCCCAACCTTTGGCATTCCGCCCACGTTTGGATACAATACGCAACATGTCTACGACAATTATACCGCGTTCGAAGCCTGTCAATGGCCTCTGGCGCGCAGTACGGTCGAGTGTAAATCTAGTGGGTAGCAGCGTCTTGATTTTGGTCTGCTGGATTTTGTGGGTTGCCACGGCCCAACCGGTGCAGGTGACGGTGGACGGGGTGACCGAGACGATCTATACCCACCGGCATACGGTGCGCGCTCTTCTACCGGATTTGGGCCTTGTCTTGAAGCCCTCGGATCGCCTAACAACGCCGTTGGCGACGCCGTTGAAAGCTGGCCTCAAGATTGTGATTAACCGCGCCTGGCCAGTGCGAATTTTAGCCGATGGCCGTGATGTGCAGACGGCAAGTTGGGGTAACACACCACGGCAGGTGTTGCAAGAGGCCAACATCGCGATTGATAATTATGATCAGGTGGTGGTGGATGATCACCCTTTAGGCTTGGATCAATTACTGCCCGAGCATGTGCCCACCCAATGGCCCACAACCTATCGGCGGGGGTATGGCTGGCAACGTTGGCGAGAGCAACCTTTCCAATTGCGCGTTCATCGCGCTTTGCCGATTACGGTCGAAGAAGATGGCTTGCCCTTTCCCATCCGTACGACCGCCCAGACCGTGGGCGAAGCCTTGCGCCAAGCCGATATTACCCTCTATCTCGGCGATCTTGTCCAGCCGAACTTGGGCAGCCGGGTCAATACGGGGCTGCGTGTCTATATTCAGAGAAGCACACCGATCAACCTCCGCATGGACAATCGGGTGATCAAAACGCGGATCCGCGCCAAAACGGTGGGTGATGCGTTGACTGCAACCGGGGTGGGGATCGCCGGCCTGGATCAGGTGACACCGACGTTGGCCACAAAGTTATACCCGGACATAAAAATCACCATCACGCGCGTGCGGGATGACGTTGAGGTGAAAGAAGAGATTACACCGTTTGAGACCGTTTTTGGGCCGAAAGCTGATATGCCAATTGATACGCAAGAGGTGACGACGTCGGGGGCAGAAGGCATTACGCGCCATCGCTTTCGTGTGCGTTATGAGGATGGCAAAGAAGTCAAACGGATCTTAGAAGATACCTGGGTCGCACAAGAGCCGGTGCAACAAGTGATCAGCTATGGTCAACAGATTGCACCCGCTACCTTTACCGCCCCAGACGGCACACAAGTTACCTATTGGCGCAAGATTCGGATGTATGCCACCAGCTATAGCGCGTCTACGGCCGGTGTATCTAAAGACTCGGCCTATTATGGCCGTACATTTACGGGCGAACAGATGCGCAATGGGATTGTCGCCGTCGATGCCAGTATTGTTCCTTTGCGGTCTAGGGTCTATGTGCCCGACTATGGCTATGGTGATGCGTTAGATACCGGTGGGGCGATCCATTCGCGGCGCATCGATCTCGGCTATGATGATGCCAGCATTGTTTCGTGGAGTCGCTGGGTCGATGTTTATTTGCTCTGGCCGCCACCCCCCGAATATCAGATCACTTGGGTGCTACCGAACTGGCCGCGGTTGCCAGATTAGGGCTGCTGTTATGGCCCGCCATTCGATGTCAACCTATCCCGATAATTAGATGAGCAAGCATAGATGCCGTCTTAAAATGCTTGTCCACTTTTGCCTCTTTGCAACTTCGTGATTTTGTGTTAATCTTTAGTTTTGCGTAAGTTGATTTAATAAATTGATTTGTAACCAAACACCCGCTTCGATTGACATACCTATTGCATGGCGTTCAATCGTTGCTATAGACGCGTTTTAGAAGTCTACATCTTTTTAATCCGTTATATCGATACTTTATGGCGTTGCCGTAGATTATTACATCTAAGATTATTCATCTGAAAGTGATAGCATGCAGGGTTTGAACCATACAAGTTTGCGTCACAAACTTACCTACCCACTTCTCCTGATCATTCTCCTCTTCGGCCTGACATTGCGTGTATGGAATGTCAACTTTGACCATGGCATCGGTAGTCATCCCGATGAACGGAGCACCGCCTGTTTCTACGCGCCTCGGATCCATCTGCCCTCATCTTGGGATGAATTTTGGGATGCCAAACGTAGTCCACTGAATCCGCTCTGGAATGTCCAGGAGAATCGCCGCGAAGGGTTCACCTACGGCCATTTTCCGCTCTACCTGGGGGTGGCGACTGCGAATGTCTTGCACGCCCTGGCGCCAGTTGGCGTCTGGCTACATGCCCCAGAAGCCGCTACGGACCTGATGACACGCGCCGATAAGGATTGTTCTGCGTTGGCAGTGGCGGGACGCCTTGTCATTGCCTGGCTCGATACCTTGACCATTTTATTACTCTTTCTTTTGGGGCGCCGGGTTTTTAGTGCAGGGGCTGGTCTGTTGGCCGCCACTTTATACGCCTTCACCGCGCAGGCTGTGCAATTAAGCCACTTTTTTGCCATGGACCCGGCGAGCACAACCTTTACCGTGCTGGCCGTGCTCGGCGGCGTAATGATGGTGCAGGAACGGACATTGCGTGCCGCGGTGTTAACGGGCATTGGGGCTGGGCTGGCGATTGCTTCTAAATTTAGCGCGCTCCCCATTTTGGCGGTGCCGGTTGTGGCGGCCTTTCTGGCGATCTGGGCTGATGTGCAACATAGCCAACGAACCAATCAACCAGGTGATGGGCGCGCGCGGTTTGCTGCTTTGCTCGGCGCACCATTGGCTTTGTGTGTAGCGGCGCTTGCCTTTTTTATGACCAGCCCGTATGCCGTGCTGGATTGGCAAAGCTTTCTCCAGGCCACCTTGGTGGAACAGGGGCGGATGGTGCGCGGGATCGCCGATATGCCCTTTACGCGCCAATATCGCAACACAACCCCGTATCTCTACTTTATCGAGCAACAATTGCGCTGGGGGATGGGTTGGCCGCTGGGCATTATTGGCGCGCTGGGCACCCTCTTTACGTTGGGCATGCTGCTCGTGAGCCTCTATCGCCTGTTTTATACCTGGGCTGCTCAATCCTTTGGCTGGGCAGGGCGTAAATGGTTGTCGGAACTTGAACTGTATAATGTCGTGGTCTGGAGTTGGGTGTTGCCCTACTTTGGCCTGACTGGCGCATTTATGGCGAAGTTTAATCGCTATATGAGCCCCTTGCTCCCCTTTGTCATGCTCTTTGCGGGCGGATTGATTTGGCGGTTGTGGCGTGTAAGAGAGTCGGCGAGGGCAACCAGCCGACAAGGCGAACCGAGTCAGGGGGACCAGGAGAGTGCAATAACGGATGAATTGGAAGTCCAGCATGTCGCATGGGGCGAACTATCTCGCGAGGCCGTCGCTGTGGCGGAGTTGCCCCCGCGGCCTGGATTTGCCACATTAATGGCGCGCAGTTTGGCCCTACTCTTGGCGATTATCGGCATTGGCGGTGGCCTTTTCTGGTCGGTGGCCTATGTCAACGGGGTTTATGGGCATGAACATACTTGGATCACCGCCAGCCGCTGGATCTATGAGCATGCGCCAACAGGTTCGGTGATCTTGTGGGAACAGTGGGATGATCCCCTGCCCAAAACTGTACCTGGCGAACCTGGCATGGATATGGGTAGCAAGGGGCTGACCAACATTGATTGGGGCCCCTATGAGGAAGATACCGCTGAAAAATATGCCATTTTGAAGGATAAATTGCGCACGGCTGATTATGTGGCCTATAGCTCAAAGCGCATCTATGGCAGCGTGCGCGAATTACCCGAACGTTACCCTATGACCACGCGCTATTATCAAGCCATGTGGGATGGCACTTTGGGTTTTGAAATGGTCTTAGACCAAACCTCTCCGCCGCAGTTGTTCGGGTTTAAATTTCAAGATCGCACCGCCGATGAAAGTTGGAGCTTATATGACCATCCGCAGGCGACTATTTTCAAAAAGGTGCGCAACCTGAGTGATGCCGAATATGACGCGATTTTTGATCAGGTTTGGGAGACCGCCCGGCCGGGCTATGTCGGCAAGGGTTCGGCGTTGAACCCGTTGCTCAATGTGCTGGGGCTGGGCAGCACGCAGGAGAGCGCCAATCATGGGTTGATCAACCGGATGATTGCCTTGGTCATGCAGGATGACGCCGCACCAGAAGTCGAATCTATTGACAGTCGCCCTAGCCTGATGATCACAAAACCCCTGGCTGCGTTGCCGGTTGTCGATAATTATCGCTGGAACCAACAGGCTAGTGAAAGTGTCCCGCTGGCGATCTTTTGGTGGTGGTTTGTATTGGCGCTGTTGGGATGGGCGGCCTGGCCGTTGGTCTTTGTGATCTTCAAACCGCTGCGCGACCGCGGTTATTTACTCAGCCGGCTGCTTGGTTGGCTCTTTGGTGGCTGGTTGCTCTGGTGGCTGGCCAGCTATGGGTTGGCGCTCAATACAGTTGTGAATAGTTGGTTGACGGTGGCCGTACTCTTGCTGTGTGGTCTGCTGGTTGGCATTGGGCAATGGTCACAAATTCGTCTGTTTCTGCGCGAAAATTGGCCATTACTGCTGGCTGGCGAAGGCTTATTTGCGCTGGCCTATCTCTTTTTTGTCTGGATTCGCATGCAGAACCCGGACATCTGGCAACCCTGGTTCGGCGGCGAAAAGTTTATGGAATTCGCCTTTCTGAATGGTATTTTACGCAGCCCCACCTTCCCACCGGTTGATCCACACTTTGCTGGTGGTTTTATCAACTACTACTACTTTGGGCTCTATCTGGTCGCCTATTTGATCAAACTGACCGGCATTTATGCCGAAGTCGCCTTCAATTTGGCGATTCCAGCTTTATTTGCACTCACCGTCGTGAATGCTTTTTCCGTTGCCTATTCTGCGCACCGCGTGATTTTCCGCGAACGCACTCTCCCAGCGCGGCCAACGAGTGCGCCTAGTGAACCCCTGGCAACCGAAGAGACGCCACTCGACCTACCCAAGGTTGCCCCGCTTCCCGTTGGCCGCGATTGGCGCTCTGGCTTCTTTGCGGCCCTGCTGGCCCCGTTGTTTGTTGTCATCATCGGCAATCTCGATGGTTTTGCGCAGATGGTGCGTGATCTGGCGAAATTGAGTGATCAGAATTTTCAGAGCGCGATTGGGCCGGTGCAGGCGTTGGTCAACGCGTTTTACGGTTTGCAGATGTTGTTAGCCCACAAAGCCGCCTGGCCCAGTTATAACTTTTGGGACCCCAGCCGCGTGATTCCCAATACGATCAATGAATTTCCCTACTGGAGCTTCTTGTTTGCCGATCTGCATGCGCATCTAATCGGCATGCCGTTGGCCGCGCTCTTCTTAGGGCTGGCATTGGTGTTGATCAGTGATTATGCTGTCGATTGGCGGCAAGCTTGGCTGCGTGGCTTGGCGGTGCTGGCAACCTTCGCCCTCCTGCTAGGGGCGCTGGCGAGTATCAATTTGTGGGAATTGCCCACCTATTTTGGTTTGGGTGTGCTGGCTTTCCTTGTGAGCCAATATCGCGGTAAAGGCCGCATCAACTGGTTGTTAACGCTGCTTGTCACGATTGGTTACATCGGCGGCGCCTATCTTTTCTTCCAACCGTTTTTCCATAACTACAAAAATGTCAGCGCTAATGGTGTTGGTCTGGTGAAAGCCGGCGACGATTTGGGCACCTGGTTACTGATCTGGGGCTTTCTGGCCTTTATATTGATCAGTTGGTTGATCTCTGCGGCGGCGCAACCCGCGCGTAGCCGTGAGGTCGCCACTCCAACCGTAGAAGAGGCGCGACCTACGGGTTGTGAACGCTGGTTGAGTCTGGCCTTGCGCCGCTTTGACCGGTTGCCCCGCCTGCTCTATTTGCATCGCCTGTTGGTGCAGCCAAGCACGGGCTATCTGTTTGGTCTGGCGCTATTGCCACTTTCGTTGCTGATGGCGGCGGGTTCGTTGCTCTGGCAACGCAGTGTATTGGCGCTCTGTCTGTTGGGATTGGGCCTCGCCATCCTTCTGTTATGGCGCCGCGGTCGGCAGGGTGATCCCGGTAATTTATTGGTGGCACTCTTAACCGCCACCGGATTGGCTGTTTTGGCTGGCACCCAAGTGATCTATCTAAAAGACTTTTTACAGGGCGGCGATTGGTATCGCATGAATACGCTCTTTAAGTTTTTTAGCCAGGTTTGGGTGATCTGGGGGGTGGCTGCGGCGATTGCCGTGCCGCAAATTTGGAGAAATTTTGTTGCCGTCTATGCGACGCCAAAATTTGCAAAAACGCGCTCAGCCAAGCGGACAGAGCAGCCCTCTCCCGAGTTTGCAGAGTCTGGGTTGTCGCCCGTGCTTGTGAAAGAAAAACGGGTCAATTGGCCATTGCGCGTCGGTTGGAGTACGGTCTTTTTGCTTTTACTGGTGGTCAGCCTCGCCTATCCGATATGGGGCACGCCAGCTCGGCTGGATCAACGGTTTATGGGTTGGCGACCCGCCTTTGGCACACTCAATGGCCTGGATTATATGCAGCAAGGCGTTTACACAGTGCCCGACACCAACACCCCCATCGAGTTAAAGTATGATTGGGCCGCGATCGAGTGGCTTCTGGGGCATGTGCGTGGCAACGCGGTGGTTGTGGAAAGCGCCGATTTAGAATATTACCGAGCGGGTGGCTCGCGCGTGGCTAGTTTGACAGGGTTGAGCGGCGTCAGCGGCATGCATGAAGGCGAGCAGCGCTATGGCGAAGATGTCGGCAAGCGCAACGATTGGTTACACGAGTTTTGGTCGACCCCAGATGTTGGGCGGATGCGTCAAATGTTAGATGAACTACCCATTGCCTTGATTTATGCTGGGCAACTTGAACAAGACCGCCACCCTGATGGGGTGAAAAAGCTGGAGCAGTTGGCAGCGACCGGGGTGCTGACCCCCATTTTTCGGAATGAACGCACCGTGATCTATGCGGTGCCAGGGCACTTGGTCCAGACAACCCAAGGATTTTATCGGCCACAATAATCCACGCAACTACGAGGATATTGGGTGGGCATAGCCGCCGTCACGGACATTTGGCTGATAACATCATGGCCAATGGCGTACGTTCACACCCAGTATAAAATTGTGCGACATTCATTGTAACCAAACTCATGACGCAATTGACATATATAGTAGGGCACGTCAATATAAGCGGCGCGTTACGGCCAGGATTGGATGGTGACAACCACCCAATAATCGATGAGGTAGCTGGCGCAACATCAGATCCTGCACCGAATCTCAACCCTGACCTGCCAGCCACATCCGGTGCCGATTTGGCCGAACAGGTCTCCAGCCTCTTCGAAGCCTATGCGCAACCGGTTTGTGCCTATATTCATTCGTTGGTGGGGGATTGGCCGTTGGCGCACGATTTGACGCAGGAGACATTTCTGCGTCTTTATGATACCCGCGCACGACTGGCACAGGTGAGCAATGCACGAGCCTGGGTCTATCGGATTGCCACTCATGTGGCCTTGAATGAACGCAAGCGCCGTAAACGTTTTGCCTGGTTGCCCTGGCATGATGCTGACCAAAGTGGGCCAACCACGGCCTGGTCGCCGGTAGAATCTGAATTTGCTGCTCGTGACGCGGTTGAACGCGCCCTTGCGGCTTTACCACAGGATTATCGCGCGCCTTTGTTGTTATATAGCGGCTACGATTTTAGCGTACGTGAGATCGCCGAAGCGTTAGAGCTTAGTGAAAGCGCCGTGAAGACGCGGCTCCACCGAGCGCGTGAAATGTTTCGGAAGGTGTATGATGGGAGTGAACAGCTATGAGTGAACATCCACAAATTCAAGAACAACTGGCGCTTTACCCAACCTTAGATCGGCCTGCGCGCCAATCACTTGAGCAACACCTGTCCACCTGTCCCGATTGCACCGAAACATTGGCGACTTATCTGGAAATGGATCAAGCCCTGCATCGTTTTGTCGATAATAAGTTACGGTATTTAGCGACCAAACCCATCCAGCCGCCATTCATGGCGGGAAAACATTGTCCCGACGAACTTATGGCTGGGCAAGCGGTGGGATCGCCACCAGTTGCTTGGCCAAAAAGCTGGCTACATGTGTTGC
Source organism: Chloroflexota bacterium (assembly GCA_026389895.1). Classification (GTDB taxonomy): domain Bacteria; phylum Chloroflexota; class Anaerolineae; order Caldilineales; family Caldilineaceae; genus JAPLGZ01. The sequence goes on from JAPLGZ010000130.1 coordinate 9,299, forward strand.
CCCAGCCACGCACCTTTGTCTTGCAACTTGCGGGCGCCGGTGTTCTTATTGTCTTGCTCGTGGCGCTCTCGCTGCTCTTTACTGCCTGGAACCCGGCGCAGGAACATCAAATTGCCTCTACGCCTACCTATGAATATCCGCTTGCCACCGCCACCCCGCAACTCTATGGTGATTGGAGAATGCCCGTGGTGGCGCAGCAACAGACTGCTACACCTTTGGCGACGGTAAGTTTAGAGGGTGCCCCGGCAGACGCCCCGCCAATTGTACAACAACCGGATAGGCTGTTCGCCCTGCGCGGTTTGGCAACGTATGAATCACCGCTATTGATGGAAATTGACAAAGCCAAAATTACACCGCTCATGCCTGCGATGATGCTCATCGCACAACGCAAAGTCGATCTGACCTACACAGCCCAAATTCTGAGCGCTACCTAATTATCCTAACGACAAGTATGTTCAACGATTGCAAACCCACAGTTGTGCATCACCCACAGCGGTGCATCTAAGCGTGAATCTTCTATGCTGACGCAGTTTTTAACTTGGTACTTAATTGTACAATTGATCACGCTGTTGGTGCTCCCTTTGACCTTTGGGCTCTTTACCAATTTGCCGGATCGCGGCTATGCTTTTGCTAAAAGTTTAGGCATTCTGTTGGTCGGTTTTACCCTCTGGCTGGGTACGAGCTATGGCTGGCTGCGCAATGAGACTGGCGGCGCCTGGTTGGCCTTGCTCTTAGTTGGCCTGGTTAGTGGCGCGCTGGGATGGTCATGGTTGCAGCGTGCCTGGCAGACACGTCAGTGGGCGATCCCTTGGCGCAATGTGTTCGTCGTGGAAGCCCTTTTTTTGCTGGCGTTTGTCGCGTGGGCGGTGGTGCGCAGCTATGATCCGGCCGCCAATCACACTGAAAAGCCAATGGACTTGATGTTCATGAACAGCATCTGGGTCAGCCCGACCTTTCCGCCCCATGATGCCTGGTTGAGTGGGTATGCAATCAGCTACTACTATTTTGGCTATTGGCTGCTGACGACCGTGGGGCGATTGAGCGCCCAACCGCCAGAAATTGCCTATAATGTAGGGCAGGCCTGCTGGTTCGGCCTGTTGCTGATCGGTTGCTTCGGCATCGTCTATAATCTGTTAGCGCATGCGGGGCAAAGTTTCCGCACCGCCCTGTTCGGCGGTCTGCTGGCCAGCCTCGCCGTTGGGGTGACGGGCAATTTGTGGAGTTTGTTCGAATGGTTATATGCCACTGGCATGGATGTCACACGGCTGGCTCAGTGGGTTGGCATCTATCATTTCCCGCAAACGCCACTGCTGAACGGTGACTGGCACACCAATTTTGATTGGTGGGGCAGTGCCTGGCGCAGCAGCCGCGTGATCGAAGATCTGACGCTGACCGGGGATCATCTGGAAGTGATCGATGAGTTTCCCATTTTCAGCTACACCTTGGGTGACAATCATCCCCATGTGCTGGGGATGCCCATTGTGTTGTTGGTGATTGCGTTGGCGCAAAATCTATTTTTTAGCCATTTCCCGTTGCGGGCGCTGGTCAGCCCTCAAAAACCTACCGAAGAGACGATTGTTGCCCCGGCGTCATTCTTGGCCACATTCTGGCAATGGCTGCAACGCGCCATTCCGTTGGCCGCTCCTGGCCTGGTGCTGATCGTCATCGCCGCGGGCGCGTTGGTTTTTCTGAATACCTGGGATTTCCCACCGTACTGGCTCTTGTTAAGCATCTGTTTTCTGGCCACGCTCGTGCGAAGTCTGCCTTTGGTGGATGGCAACCGGAACCGTGCTTGGGGGCACAACGTCTGGTTATCAGCCGGTCTGTTGAGCGGGTTGTTATTGGTCGGTGCCGCCGTGCTCTATTTGCCTTATTTTCTGACAGCGCAGAGTCAGGCCGGTGGTTTTATTCCCAATCTGTTCAACCCGACACATTTTGCGCAATTTTTCCTTATGTTTGGTGGCGCGTTGTTGGGGGTGGGCGCCTTATTGGGGATTGCTTGGGCACAATTGCGTCCAAGCCGCGAGAAATTACTTAGCGCGTTCGCCCTCGTCTATGGCGCGCCGCTCTTCTTTTTATTGCTCTGCGCTCTGTTGGCCTTGAATACCGCCCGTGGCCAGGAACTGATCGGCGCGATGGCGCTACCCGAAGGCGCAACCAGCTACTTGCCCTTTATTCTGGGGCGTTGGGGCAAACAAGGGTTAACCTTTCTGGTGCTGGGCGCGTTATTGGCCTTGGTGGTTGCCTGGCTCTGGCAATATGGCACGCTTCGGCTGCTGGATAATCGCCGGGAACTGGTTAAACAGGAACAGAGTCTAGCCTTTGCTCTGTTATTGGCCGCGATTGGTCTGTTGTTGGTCTATGCACCAGAGTTTGTCTACTTGCGTGATAATTTTGGCACGCGCATGAATACCATTTTTAAGTTCTATTACCAGGGGTGGTTGCTCTTTGGATTGAGCAGCAGTTATGCCGTAGTCACCGCCTGGCGAACGTTTGGTGGTGTACGCAAAGCAGCGGAGACCCTGGCGCTGGTCTCAGCCAGTTTGTGTTTCGTGGTGATCGCGGTGGGATTGGTTTTTCCTCTGGGGGCGATCACCGCCAAGACCAACAATTTTACGGCGGACAAGCGCACCTTAGATGCCACGGCTTATGTCGCTTGGAACAACCCAGATGAGATGGCAGCTGTGCAATGGGTACGCACCCATACTGCACCGGACGCGCTGGTGGCCGAAGCTTTGGGGCGCAGTTATTATGCCAGTGACAATCGCATTAGCACGATGACGGGCCGACCGACCTTGCATGGCTGGGGTGGGCATGAATCGCAGTGGCGCGGTAAAGCCTATGGCGAGATGGCGCAAAATCGTGGTGATACGTTGCAACGCATTTATGGCACGGGATCAAGCGCGGACATTACCCAACTGTTAAGCCAATGGGACATTGATTATGTTTATGTGGGACCCGTTGAACGCGAACTCTACAAAATGACGCCGGATGCAGAGACGCGCTTAAAAGCTGCTACAGACCTTGTTTTCGAGCAGGGCGATGTGCGCATTTATCAGCGGCGCACTCAGTAGACTTTGTGCTTGTACGACTAAACACAGAAAAAGATTATGGATCCTATGACCGTTATCGATCGGGATGTCGTTGAAGAAACAACTCAAAAACAGATTATCGAGCCGCCGTTGGTCGAGCCACAGTGGCAAATGCCCGCGCCGTTGTTGATCCGCTGGTTGACGATAGAACGCGCACTGTATGGCCTGTTGCTGCTTGTCGCGTTTGGGATACGATTCTTTGCATTAAGCCAACAGCCACTCAATGCGCTCGAAGCGGCTAATGTCTGGCCCGCCTGGTTGGTCGCCCTGGCCGTGCATGCGCCAGATCCACCCATACCGACAAGCCCTTTGCTCTATACGTTCCACACCCTGCTCTTCTGGGTGGCTGGCGGTGGTGACGCCTTGGCGCGCGCAATTCCGGCGCTCTTTGGGGTCGGTGTGGTCTGGCTGTTCTGGTATTGGCGTGGCTGGCTGGGGCGCACGACGGCCATGTTGGCAACGCTGCTGTTGGCGATTGATCCCTGGCTGACGGCGTTCAGCCGGCTGGCGGACGGCGCGATGCTCAGCGTCTTTTTTGGTCTGCTCACTTTGATTGGCTTAACACGCCTCTATACATTGACCCCTGATGATGAACGCCGTGGACGCTGGCGCAATGTGGTGGCGGTGAGTGCGGGTCTACTGCTTGTGAGTGGCGCGCAGGCTTGGAGCTTTTTGTTGGTGATTGGCCTCTTTGTCGGGTTGTTTGGGCGCGCCACGGCCGAAGAGGAGGGTGCACCGCGCCTGGCCAACCGCTTTGGATTTTCCCGATCAATGCTGATTGTTTTTGTGGCCGCGGCTGTGCTAGGGGCCACCAGTTGGCTGGTGCGTCCCGAAGGTTTAGGCCTGATCAGCACAAGCCTGACGGTCTGGTTTAGACAACTGTTGGGGGGCGATTTTCGTTATCCGCTTACCTGGCCTTTTTTACGCTTGCTCATCGATCAACCTTTGTTGCTGATCTTTGGGTTGCTGGGCCTGGGTGAATTATGGCTTAGTCGGCGCCTTGCGCGAACCGAGGAAGTGGCTATGCCCACGCGCCGATGGCCGCTGTTCCTGACCCTGTGGTTCGGTTTAGGCCTCTTGATGGCGCTGCTACCGGGGCGTAATCCGTTTTGTCTCTGGATGATTGGGCTCCCTTTATTGTTGGCCGCAGCGCATTTGGGCAGCGTGATCTTGCACCAATATCGACCAGACTTTGCCTGGCGCGAGGTCTCTTTGGTCGTCCTAATGTTGCTTGTGCTTTTGATCTCTACGGTCTTCTGGGCAATCGCTTTTATTTCACAACGCCAGATCGATACCACATTAGCGCGCACGACATTGACCGTCTTTGGCCTGGCGCTGCTTTTGGTCATCGCCTTTGCCTTTTGGTCAGAACGAAGACAGACCCGTTTTATTATCGGCAGTTTTGTGGGGGCGGGACTTTTGATCCTGACGATTGCCAATAGCTGGCAATTGAATCAGCGTTTCGAAGTGGCGCACCCCCAGGGCTTTTTTGCCGAGTATACCCATCCCGATCTGCGTCGGCTTGTCATCGATTTGGCGACATTAAGCGCGCAACGCAATGGCGATCCCGATGAAGCACCGTTGCAAGTGCAAATGGCTGGACGGCCTGATCCGGTGTTAGGTTGGTATTTGCGCAACATGCGGCGCTTAACCTGGGTATTGGCGCCAGGTGTGACGAATGATCAAGCCCCACCGTTGGTACTCACCCTTGCCACCCAGGCCGACGCGAGTGATTTATTGACCAATTATATGGGAAGTCGCTACGATCTCCATGTGCAGTGGTTGCCACCTGCCTTGTTCGACGCTGCAGCCAAAAAAGCATCTGCGGCTAAGGTCTATTGGCCGCAACAACTACGACCCTTTTTGCGCTGGGCAATTTATCGAGAAGTGACGCCCTTGCCGCCGGCTGCACCCGTCGTATTATGGGTTCCGGCGCGAAGCCAGTAATGGAGCGGGCGAGACGCTAGACAGGGGGAAAGGAGACAGGGGGACAAGGAAACAAGGAGACAGGGAACTAACCCTCATCCCTAATTCTGAATCCTTACTCCCTAGACAGGAGTAGAGACGAAATCTCTATGTCTCCGTGTCCCCTTGTCTCCGTGTCCCTCTGTCCTTTTGCCTGCGTTGCGTTTTCGCTATTCGTTTAAGCTGTATGTGAGGAGGTTACAATGAAAGAAAAACCGATGTTGGCGCAGGCTGTCACAGAACCGGCTGTTACAAGTGGGCCTGACGCTGGCGAGACATTGAATGGATTATTGGATCGCCCACTCTTGTCTGCAGTTCGGATCAACTGGGAGACGGTGACGTGGGTTGTGTTGCTGGTGGTGGCATTTGCCTTGCGCGTTTACGATCTGGGCGCACGCGCCATGAGCCATGACGAAAGCTTACATGCGCTCTACTCTTATTATTTGTACAATGAGGGGCGCTATGAACACAACCCGATGATGCACGGGCCCTTTTTGTTCCATATTAACTCGTTACTCTACTTCTTGTTTGGTGATAACGATGCCACGGCGCGGCTTGCCCCCGTATTGGCGGGCATGGGTGTGGTCTGCATGGCTTGGTTTTTCCGGCGCTACATTGGGCGCACCGGTGCTTTGTTGGCCGGTGTGATGTTGACCATCAGCCCAAGCTTGCTCTTTCATAGCCGCTATATCCGGGATGACATTTATATCGCCTTCTTTCTGTTAATTTGGATTTACGGCGCATTTCGCTATTTGGAAACTCGGGCGAAAAAATGGCTCACAGCTGTTGCGCTGGGGATGATCTTTGGCATTCTTTCGATGGAAGCGCATTTTATTAGTGGTGCAATTCTAGGGAGCTTTTTTGGTGGCTTGGCGCTCTGGCAGACCATCCGCCGTGGTGATGGCTGGGCCGGTTTGCGCCGCAACCCCAGCGCCGATTTGGTTGTGTTGATGTTGACGCTGGTTTTGCCCTTTACAGCGCCATTTGCCCACATGGCCATTGGCGGTGATGTCAAAGTTTTTGGCACAACAGGCAGCCTGACCGACAGTGAACTGACACGCTTTGCCCTATTGGTGGTGGTTGTCACCCTTGTTAGCTTGGCCATTGCTTATTATTGGTTTGGCATGCGCACCATTCGCGATCAGGAAGAGCGCGCGAATTTGATTACGCTGGGTGATTGGGGGCGTGTGATGGGCCTCTTCTGGGTCATCGCCATTCTCTTTTACACTACCTTTTTAACCAATACCAAAAACGGTCTGGCCACCGGCATTGTCGGCAGTTTGGGGTACTGGCTGGCGCAACAAGGTGTGGCGCGTGGTGGTCAACCTTGGTACTATTATATTTTAATTGGTTGGATGTACGAGTTTTTACCGCTGATCCTCAGCTTGGTGGGCATAGTCGTTGTTGCGCGTAATTTGCTCCAAAAGCCAAACTGGGATCCTGTGCCGGCGACTGATTTGACACCTGAACTGGCTTTTTCCTCTCAACCCACAACATCGTTTACGGGTGGCGCGGCCCCTGGGGCCAAGCAACCGGCCACCGAGCCACGGAAACCCACCCTGGTGGAGGCCGCCGCGACAGAAGCTGATTTTCTTCGCCAACATCGCATCTATTTCGCCATTTTTGGGATCTGGTGGACGCTGATGGCCTGGCTGGCCTTTACCTTGGCCGGCGAAAAGATGCCTTGGCTGCTCACGCATATTGCCTTGCCGATGTGTATCTTTGGTGGTTGGTATTTGGGGCGTTTGATCCACCGGATCGACTGGGGGCGGGCCCGCCAACACCAGGGCGTTTGGCTGATCGGCTTGACCCCGGCGTTGATCGTCGTGGTGGCTGTCTTATTGGGCGCGGGGCCGGATCGTGATAATTCGTTGGGTGGTGTAGCGAATACGTTGCAGTGGGTGCTGGGGCTCGGTATCACAGCTGGGTTACTCTATCTAGCCTGGTATTGGGGCAGTAAAACGGGTTGGCCTAATGCCATCCGTCTGTTAAGTTTGGGCGCAGTTACTTTACTCTTCCTGCTGACGGTGCGCTTTTCTTACATGCTCAACTATATTAACTACGACATGGCCACCGAATATCTGGTCTATGCGCACGCCTCACCGGATGTGAAGCGCGCCCTCAGCGAGATTGATTTAATCAGCGAGCGCACGGTTGGTGGGCATAACATTACAGTCGCGTATGATGACGATAGCTCCTGGCCGTTGAGTTGGTATATGCGCTTGTATCCCAATGCGAAGTTTTATGGCGCCAATCCCAGTAGTGACTCTATGGCCGCCCCTGTGATTATTGTAGGCGACAAAAACTTCGATAAAGTCCATCCTTATGTGACGCGTGATTACGTGAAGCGCACCTATCGGCTGGTTTGGTGGCCAGATATGGACTATTTCAATCTGACGTGGTCGCGACTCTACGGGGCTGTGGCTGACCCGCAACAGCGCGACCGGATCTGGAATATCTTTTTCTACCGGCGTTACAAAGATAAAGATGACCAGGGCAACTGGCATGTGCGCGATCTGGCACTCTGGCCGCATCGCCATGTCTTTGAAATGTGGGTGCGCAAGGATCTCGCCGCGCAGATCTGGGATTTGGGGGTAACGCCGGTCGTCACCACGGTGACTAAAGATGATAAACTGCTCACGGAGACGGAAAAAGATTTGTCGGCCTTTGCGCTTTACAATGTAGCCTATAATGACGCGCCAATGTTGACCCCGCGCGTACTGGCCATTGCCCCCGATGGCTCACGCGTCATTGCGGATACGGGGAATAACCGAATTGTTGTTTTGGATCGCGATGGCAAATTCCTGCGGGCGTTTGGTTCGGCCTGTAATCTGACTAAGGCCGATGCCCCCGGTTGCCAAGATCCTGATGGCGCGGGACCGCTGGCGGTCGGTGATGGTCAATTTAATGAACCGTGGGGAATTGCGGTTGATCCAAAGGGCGAGATTTATGTAGCCGACACCTGGAATGGTCGGATTCAGGTCTTTGATAGCACGGGCAAGTTCTTGCGCAAATGGGGCAATTTTAGTACAACCAATGGTGAATTGGGTGATGCTAATGCGCTCTTTGGCCCCCGCGGGATTGCGATTAATTTAAGCGGCAATCTTGTCGTAGCCGATACTGGCAATAAACGGATTATTGAATATAGCCCAACCGGTGAACTTGTGCGCCAAATTGGTGGCGGCGGCGTCACGCCCGGTCATTTTGATGAACCGGTGGGGGTGGCCATATCACCGATTGATGGCAGCGTGTTCGTCGCCGATGCCTGGAACAAGCGTATTCAAAAATTTACGCCCGACTTGCAGTTTACGGCGGAATGGGCTGTGCCAAGTTGGGACAATCACGATATTTACACCAAACCCTATCTGGCAGTAGCCAGCAACGGCGATCTCTATGTGACTGATCCGCAGTTTTATCGGGTCTTTGTCTACAGCCCAGCTGGTGAGCTAAAAGCTAACTTTGGTAATTTTGGCACCGATGCGAATCGTTTTGGTCTACCAAACGGCATCGCGGTTGATCTGGCCGCCAATGCTGTACTGATTGCCGATGGGGGAAATAATCGCGTGATGGCCTTTGCGACTATACCCTGATTCATCAATAAGTAATCGTGCATGGTGACTGAGAAATCCATGCCGACCCCAACCCTCCCCTGGTGAAGGCGTGGACTGATTAGGGACAGACGAAACCATATCTTCTGTCTACCAATCGGCTCCCTCCCTTACCAGGGGAGGGTTGGGGTGTGGTTCCTCAGTCACCGTGCATGGTTTCGCTGTTCAATTCCTACCCACTCGCCGCGCCTGAATTCATTCAGACGCGGTCTACTCACCTGCAAAAGCAAATATGAACAATGTTCCCCGGGGCAGTGTTCCCCGAATCCGCAATTTTGGCTACGGGGTTGTGGCTGTTTTGCTCGCATTTATGGCGCAAGCGCGTTTACAGAATGATGCCTATGAGATGGCCGCAGTCCTTTATCTGGGCGCCTTGCTGCTCTTTCTCTATGCGGCTCAACGCTCTTTGCCCCCGGCTAGAGAACGACCAGGCTTGCTGGTCCCAGACTTGCTGGTCCCAGACTTGCCGGTCATTGTTGCGCGCCACAAACGCAGTTGGTGGTGGCGTCTATTGCCCGTTGCGCTAGGCATTGGGATCGCCGTGATAGCCGTTCGGCAATTTCAAGCCAACATTGATCTGCCTACCCTAACGACGTGGCGCTTGTACACCGTCAGCATCGGATTATGTCTGGTGGGTGCCCTGTTATTGGATTGGGGCGTCACGAAAAAAAGTGACGATGTACGCTTGACCCTTGATGATTTATCGCACACGCCAGTTGCCGCGCGCCGGCTCAGCTCTGCTACCACCGCCTTTCGTTTGTCCTCTTTGTTGATCTTGGCGTTGATTGTTGCGATTGCCGCCTTTATGCGGCTATGGCACTTTGCCTCGCTGCCCTTCGGCGTTTGGTATGATGAGGCCGAGAACGCGCTGCAAACCATGCTTTTTCTCGCCAAGCCGGGCGCTTGGCCAATTATCGGCGGTTCAATTCGCCCACCGGCTCATTATCTGTTTTTGATCGCGCTGGCATTTCGCAGCTTTGGCGTCAGTGTTTATGCCGTGCGCGCGGTCAGCGTGGGGTTGGGCTTGCTAATGGTGGTGGCTGGCTACCTGATTGGGCGTGAACTCTTTGGGCGCGCGATGGGTTTTGTGTTGGCCTTTTTGCTCGCCGTATCCCACTGGGCGGTCAATGTCAGCCGCTTTGGCATGTATAATGTCAGCACCCCGCTCTTTGCCTTGCTGACCATGGGTTTTCTCCTGCGGGGTATCCGTCGTCGTCGTTATATGGACTTCGCGCTAGCCGGCCTTAGTTTTGGGCTCGGCTTTTGCATTTACGCGGCCTTCCAACTCTTTGTCGGTGTAATTTTGCTCTTTTTGGTAGCGTTGACGATCTTTGAAAAGGGCTTTTGGCGGCGTCATTGGTCTGGTCTTTTGTTAATGCTCGTCGTTGCCTTGCTGGTGGCTGCGCCAATGCTGCTCTACGCACGCGCCAAGCCCGAAATCTACTTTGCGCGCACCAAAGAAACCTCGCTCTTTGCCGGGAAGCAGCCTGCCGAACGTTGGCCCGCGCTCGTTGAAAATGTACGCAAACACCTGTTGATGTACAACTATCGGGGTGACCCCAATGGTCGGCACAATTTGCCTGGTGAACCGATGCTCGATCCAATGAGCGCGGCGCTCATGATATTGGGCTTAGGGTTGGCTTTGTGGCGCTGGCGGCAACCACGCTATCTCCTCCTGCCGATCTGGTTGGGGGTAATGTTGTTGGGAGGGATTCTCTCTTTGGACTTTGAAGCGCCGCAATCGTTGCGCGCCATTGGTACACTACCCGTTGCTTATCTGCTGGCCATCATTCCTTTGCATGAATTATGGCAGATGTGGCGGCGCGAGGGGGGACGCTCTTATCCCAATTTTGTGATGGCGCCCTTGCTGCTGCTCCTCTTTGGCATCGGCTACAATAATTTTTATTTCTATTTCTATCGCCAGGCCATTGATTTTGCGGTCTGGAATGCCTATTCGACGCCCGAGACGATCACGGCTAAATTACTGGCAGGCTTTGATGATCAGACGGAAGCTTATGTGATCTCTTATTTTGAAGGACATCCTTCGCTCCAATTTTTAGCGCGCAATGCCCACCCCTATCATCGTCTGGAAACGACTGATCATTTACCCTTGCCATGGCCACCAGCTAAGAAGATTGCCTTGATTTTGAATGCGGATAGCCACGCCCTGTTCGATGAAGCCAAGCGTTTCTACCCAAATGCCACTTTTCAAGAAATTCAGCCACCGTTTGCTGGGCCGACGGTCGTCTATTACGCCTTGTTAAAGCCCGAAGATATCACTAGTGTACAGGGTTTGGTGGGCAAATATTATGCCAATGCCCAATGGCAAGGCGAACCGACCCAGGTCCAACAAGATACCACGCTCAGCTTTGATTGGCAGGCGCATGCCCCACTGCCAGCGCCTTTTTCGGTGGAATGGGAAGGTGTGCTTAACGCTGCCACGTATGGCCCTCACCAATTTTTTCTCCAAGCGCCCGGTCACGCTGAACTTTATATTGGCGAACAGCGGGTGCTCACCGGAACAGGCGAATTGACCGGCGGGCTAGTTCTGGCCCAGGGCAATCATAATTTGCGGGTGCGTGCCGTAGGGGTGCCAGGGCCTTTTAGCTTGGCTTGGCGCCCACCAACGCACGAGCCAGAAGTAATCCCCGCCACGGCGTTGTATGTGCCACCCGTTACCAGCAACGGTTTGTTGGGCGCCTATTACGCTAACAACCAATGGCAAGGGGCGCCGGCTTTTACACGTATCGATCCACTGCTCAACCTCTATTTTCACGTCACACCTTTGCCACGGCCTTATACGGTGGAGTGGACGGGTAAAATTGCAATTCCGCAACCCGGTAATTACTATTTTGGTCTGGAGTCGATTGACCAGTCTACGCTTTTTATCGATAATCAAGCGGTGACAACGGGGCGTCTGCCCAATGTCTACCAGGAGAATGCATTGGGCACAACAGATCATCCCTTCGGCGGTGCTTTTCCCGCCACAAGACAATTATGAACGGGTGCAACTGCCCGATTTAGCCACACTTGCTTTTCATCCCACCGAGCCGGGCGCCCCCACATCAGCACAAGTAACCTTACCCGGTTTGAATCGTCTAGTTCAGCGGAATTTGAACCAGCCACGTGGCATCGCCGCCGGCCCAGATGGCCGGATCTATGTTGCTGATACGGGCAATCAGCGCGTGCTGATTCTCTCCTCGGCTGGTGAGATTGAGAAGGAGATCGCCGGGGGATCTGAGCCGTTTGTCGAACCCTTTGACGTGGTGGTGGATCCACAAGGTCAGCTTTATGTGTTGGATGCAACGCTGGGGCGCCTCATGGTTTTTGATGCTGATGGCAACTATCAACGCGAGATCCCGGCAGAAAAATCGCTTTTAGAACATGCGCGTGGACTGGGCATTGATCGAACAGGGCGACTCTGGATCGCCAACACGCCTGGGGGCAACGTGGTTGCTTTAGATGAAAAAGGGGCTGTGCTCATCAAGATTCCAGTCTGGCCGGGCGATAACGCTCAGCCAGTTGACATTACCGTGGGTAATGATGATACAATTTTTGTGACAGATTCTGGACTCCATAAGCTGGTGAGTTTTGGGCCGGATCAGCGCCGCTTGCTCGTTTGGGATATTCCAGTAGCCAATAGTATGGATGGATCGCATACCACGACTGGGATGGATGGTTTTGTTTACATGACGGAACCAGAGAAAAGCCAGGTGGTTAAATTGACGCCGCATGGTGAGCGTGTTGGTAGCTGGCCGGCGACAGGAGAGAATGGCGCGTTTGTGAAGCCATTGGGGGTTGCGGTTGATCCTAGCGGGCTGATCTGGTATACCGATGTGGCGGGTGGCAATATCTTTGTGATTGAGCCCGGTAAATAGTTTGACAACCTTAGAACAGCGCTCTATGAGGAGTAAGTTGCGTATTCCACGTGGCGGGTGGATTTTGATCCTAGTGGTGGCGACCCTGGTCACATGGCGGTCGGCGCTTGCTTTGCCTTTGGCTCAGACTGGGATTGTGTCGCCCGCTGATATTACAACACCTACGGCTGTCGGCGCGCCGGCAAGTTCACCGATCCTAATCATAACGGCCACCCCGACGAGTACGCTGCCCGTAGACTCGGCGCAACACCTCGATCAACCCCGTACCTACACTGTACAGCCGGGCGATACACTTTTGCACGTAGCGCTCGAGATCGGGGCGGATCTGGATGACATGGCCTGCATGATTGCCCCAGATTTCAAGCGCGAGCAACCCCTTGTGATTGGTAATGTGTTAGAAATCCCACCGTCAAGTGTGCGCTGTCACCATGTAAAAATTGGCGAAACGTTGCAATCGATCGCCGCACAATATGGCATTACCCCCGATGCGATCTACGACCTACCGTGGAATCAGTTGAACAATCAGCCGCTGAACGCCATGTTATTGCTGCCTGAACTGCACTTGCGCATTCCGTTGTTACCCGCCCCGTTGAATAATCATCGCGTCGCCAAAGCTGACGGCCCTCAAGCCTTTCTGCCTTTTATGCTCAGCCAGTCGATCGACACTTCCCCTTTTGCGGCCTATGCGGTGGGCGGTACCGGCAATCCGGCGCCTTCAGCCCAAAATAATCTGAAAGTACCGTTTAATTGGCCCTATGGTAGCGGACATTTCACATGGCCACTCTATGGGTGGTTGACTCAAGAATACCGCTATGATCATCGCGCCGTTGACATTGCGGCCAATATGGGCACGCCGGTCACGGCGGCTGACCGCGGGGTTGTGATCCGCGCCGGCTGGAATAACCAAGGCTATGGCCTCTTTGTGGTGATCGATCACAAGATTGATTATGTGACGCTCTATGCCCATTTGAGCGAAGTGTTGGTGCAAGAAGGCGATGTCGTTGCCCAGGGTCAGGTGATCGGCAAAGTCGGTTCCACCGGCAATAGCACCGGGCCACACCTCCACTTTGAAATTCGCGATTTTGGGCGCCTGGCCAATCCGTTAGAATTATTGGGGAAGTAGCATCAGCCCTGCGGGGTACAAAATTATAGAGGCACGCAACAGGGTGAAGGTGATTTAGACTTAGCCGAGCATGGTGCATGCCTCTATAATTTATCTGACCAATTGCGTTAAATCGAAGACCGGCCCATGCACACAGGCGCGGGTATACCCCCCATTCGCTACGGGGATCACGCAGGCCAGGCACGCCCCGATTCCACAGGCCAAATCCGCTTCAACCAACACTTGCGCAAATTCCTGCTCTAGCCGAAAGCGTTTCTGCCGGATCGCTTCGGCCAGTGGCTGAAACATGGTCGCGGGCACGGCGGCACAGAGTTGATCCGCCCAGAGCAATGTTTCTGTGATCTGTTGTTGCCATTGGGCATCTGTACTCGCCAAATGCACCTCGACCGGAATCGAGAGCAAAGGAAGCAGGGGATTGTCGGTGGCGGCGCCTCTGGTATGCACGATCAGCGTGACACGGCCCCCACGGTCCAACATGGGTTCAATTAAGGCGAGCAGAGCGGCTGCTCGATCCGCTGTTGCCAATACCAATAAATTGCGGCTTTGGGGCAATAAGGTGAACCCCTGGCCCAGCGGACCGAGCAAATTAAGTGACGCGCCTTCTGCTTGGGCTGCCAACCAACGATAGCCGGGTGTTTGACTGTCGGGCAGGATCAATTCCCAGAGCTCATACGCGCGGGCCTCGGCGTCCGTTTGATCTTCCCCTTGCTCTTGCTTCACACGCCCGCAACTGGCCACAAAGAGCGGTTGGCGCAGATAGAATTGCCACTGCTCTTCCCTTTCCAGGGCCGTCTGTGCGCCACACCGCACCAGAAAATAACGTCCACCGACAATCCCCTGGGCCAGATTGTCGGGCATTTGCAGGGTCAGGAGTGTCGCCCCATGTAAGCGCCGCGGTGGCGCGGCGATGATGGCCGTTATGGTGCCATCGCTCGGGTCTTGTGTGTTGGTAGAAGACATTCTATCTCTCGATCTTTAGCTCGATCAAAGCCTGCTGGTAGATGATTGGGCATAATCACCTGACTACGAACTCACGATATCTGCAGATTATGAACATCGTTCCACAGAGCAACCTAAACTTTTCTGCAATTTCTCTGTGTACTCTGTGCGCTCTGTGTAACCGCTTTTCCTGCGCACCTATATTGACCAAGCGATTATCCAGCACAGGTAGATTCCTACTGACAACTTTCGGGTTTCAATGATATACTACGCGTATTCTTACACAGGCACCCCAATGGAGCAAATTGTGACTTTATTGACCAAGTTTTGGCAATCATGGCGGTCCTTGCTCGCACCGTTATGGCCTTCAACCCTACAGCTACCCAAGTGGACAACGCTCTGGAACCGTGGTTTACCAGCCCATGTGCGCATTACCCACCGGATCATTTGGCCACTCTTCCTTGTCCCACTGGCTTTATTAAATCAAATTGTGACACCTCACCCGATCTGGATTGTTGTGTTGGTGATGGTGGCGGGCATGTATGGCCTCAGCTATTACTGGGTGCGCAGCCAGGCAAAAAATGTCACGTTGCGGCGGGTGCGAATTGGCACCCTGCTGGTGGCTGGGGATGCCCTGCGCGAAGAATTTGAATTGCGCAATGAGAGCGATTTACCAGTCTTATGGGCCGAGTTTATTGATCACTCCAATCTGCCAAATTATGAGCCGGGCCGCGTCGTGGCTTGTGGCGGACATGGGGTTTACCGCTGGAACTCGCAAGTCGAATGTCGCCACCGTGGCGTCTATCAGTTAGGTCCTCACACGCTCTCTCTGGGTGATCCATTCGGCCTCTTTACCTTGCAACTGGCGTTTGACCAGACAGAAGTTGTCCTGATCTATCCACGCGTGGCCCATTTGCCGCCGTTGGTCTTACCGGCCGGGAATGCTGGTGGCACGGCGCGCCGGCGCCGGCCACTTTGGGGCGCTTTGCCCTCGGCGGGCGTCCGTGAATATCAAATGACCGACAGTTTGCGTTACATTCATTGGCCGATCACGGCGCATCGTGGCGCATTAATGGTGAAAGAGTTAGAGATCGAACCAAGTGGCGCCTGTTGGATTGTGCTGGATCTGAATGAAGCTGCCCATTCAGGCCAAGATGAGATTAATACACTTGAATACAGCATCATCGTCGCCGCTAGTATTGCGGCCGAACTCCTGAGCACCGGTGAGCGGCGGGCGGTGGGTTTGTTGGCGGTATCTGGTCCACGTTCACTGAGCAACAGTAACGCAATGGAACGGCCCGCTACAGACGGCGCAACGGTCTTTGCCGATGCCGCTGCTGTTCGCGCTGAACAGTCTGCCATTCTACTCTCACCCCAGACGGGGCAGGCGCAATTATGGCAAATCTTGGCGACATTGGCGCCGGTGCAGGCCACAAACGTTAGCTTAGCCGAGCTTTTACGCAGCAGCCGCAATGCTTTGGGGCGCCGTCGCACCCTGGTAGTGATCACGGCGCAAGGTGACAACTTTACGGGCGATCAGGATTGGATCGCTGAACTGGTGCATTTGCAGTCATTGGGATTGGTGAGCAGTGTTGTGCTGGTCACCAATCCGCAGGCAGAGCACAGCCAAGCGGAGACCACGCCGGAAAAAGTCGTGGCGCAGGGGGCCGCACCCGAACAACTGCGTAGTTTATTGGCGCGCTACGATATTCCCATGCAAACTTTACAAGCCGGTGTGCGTCTGCCTGCCGCCCTCACTTTCCGCCGTAAACGCAAAGTGATCCGCAGCACACCCAGTGGTGGCGCTGTTGTCTATGAAGTGGAAGAAGAAGTGGGGTAGATAACGGGGGAAGAGATATCTACCCATTGACAAGGAGTATCCGTGATCGACGAAAGCCGTTGGGAGTCACAACTGGCCCCGGAGCCGGAAACCCCTGGCAACTGGTTTGTACGCCAGGGGTTGTGGTCAATTGAGTATTTTCGCCCCGATTTGGGGTGGCTGGTGTTGGCAATTTGTCTGTTGCTCGCGCTGTTGCCAACCTGGGCGTTGGGTGAAAACCGCCTGGAAGAGCTGCGCCGCATTCAGGCCGGTGTAGATAGTGTTGGTCCGTTAGCGGTGCTCGCAACCTGGTTGTTGATGGGTTGGCGCCAACCCCGGCATTTTGGGCGCGCCAGGCAAATGCGGATTGGTCTAACTATAGTCGGTTTGCTTCTGCTCGGTTTTATCCTCATCACCCAAATCTTGACGGGTTGGCTGCCGAGTCTACCGGCAATTTGGCAGGCCCTGTTACACAATGGCTGGGGACAGCTTGGCCAGGCGAGTTTGGCGGCGTGGGCGCGTCTCTTTAGCCATTTTTCCCTCTGGTGGCAGGGGGTCCAATCTGGCGGCGCG
>JAPLGZ010000777.1 GCA_026389895.1 Chloroflexota bacterium
CCACTAACCCGGATATAATAATCGCCCGTATTGTTCCACGTGTTGAGCACCACATGTTCGTCTGCCGTGCCATCTAGCGCCGAGAAGCCGATTAATGTTTGTGTCTGAGCCGTAGAGTAAGCATCAGGATTGGAGAAGGCAAACGGGTTGCTAAAGGCAAAGGGATTCGAAAAGGCAAATGGATTACTAAAGGCGAAGGGATTCGAAAAGGCAAATGGGTTACTAAAGGCGAAGGGATTCGAAAAGGCAAATGGATTACTAAAGGCAAAGGGATTCGAAAAGGCAAATGGGTTGCTAAAGGCAAAGGGATTCGAAAAGGCAAAAGGATTCGAGATGACCGATGGCGCTACTTCCGCATTTAACCGAGCCAAGTCTTGATTGGTGTTCAGGTTGCGATAGGCCCCAGCTATATCCTTGAAGACCATCAGATCATAGTCTGCCCGTAGATTGGTCAGATCGACCATGATCGTACTGGTCGGCTTGATACTTAGCTTGTACCAGCGCGCTTCACTGGGGCGGGTTAGGAATTGATTGGCGACAGCGTTTTGCGTTTCTGGTGGGCCGCTGAACGAGAGGGCCAGGGCATTAGGCCAGATCGTGTTATCGGGTTGAATGGGCAGACAGAGTGAAAATTCTGATGTGTTGCCCGCTGGATCGGTGGCCGTGGCTGTTAAGAAACGACCATTCGCCGTAGCAACGGGGAAAGTTGTACTAAGAATGGCTGTCCCTGTGATACTGGTCGTAACCAAAGTAGTGCCGAGATAACTTTCGCCCTCGCCAAAGCCAGCCGTTTCACAACTCGCGCTGGTGAAGAAATCAAGGTTAAAACTAGTGCTGGCTGGGCCGCCTATGCCGGCCTGGACAGTTGTATTACTTGCGCCAGCCAGCGCGCCATAGAGCACAGGGTAGTTCTGCCGATTGTTCGGGCCGGGGTCACTATCGTCGGCATCATTGCTATCAACGCCGTCACCGCCCAGGTCAATCCCCAGCCCACCATTGGCATAGATGCGATTCTGCTGGATGGCATTGCCGCTTCCATTGTCGATTCGGATGCCGCTCCCGCCATTGTTGGCAATCACGTTGCCAGCGTTGGCGCTTAAGCCACCAATCAGCGAGTTTGTCCCATTGATAAGGTAGATGCCATTTCCGCCATTGCCCGCTGTTAATGTGCCAGCCGCATTCGTGCCAATGAAGTTGCCCTGGAGCGTGGTCGCGTTGGCGTTTATATAAATGCCATTTTGCTGTGAGCCGGCGATCACATTGCCCTGACCTGCCCCCACGCCACCGATTATGGTGTTGACTACGGCGCCCGGATCATTATTGCTTGTGCTATACACTTGGATCGCCTGCCCGTTGTTGGGCAGCACAGCAGAACCGTTGGCATTCACACCAAACAAGTTGCCTTGAACAATATTGCCACTCGCTGGTCGTGCGCTATCCCCAGCAATGTAGATGCCGTTTCCATTCCCACCAGCGATCAAGTTGTTCAACACTTGATTGCCATCACCCCCATAGATGTCAATGGCGGTGAATGTTCCGCCACCCAACGCGCTATTCCCGGTGACATCCGTGCCAATGTAATTATTTTGGATGATATTGTTGGATGGTGTAGCGCCAACGCTAAAGCTTAGCAGGTCAATCTGCTCCGAATTGCCAGAAATCAAGTTGCGTTGGCCGGGCAGAGGGCCACCAATTTTGTTGTTATTGGCCTCTTGCTGAAGATAGATGCCCGCAATTGTATTGGGCCGGGCTGTGGTGCCGGCCAGATCGGTGCCAATAAAGTTACATTCAATCGTATTGTTGCTGCCATACGGCATATCGATGCCAACCGCAAAGCGGTTGATCACTAGGCCACGTACCAGGTTGCCATCGTTGCCACTAAAGGTATTGTAGCTTAACCCCTTCGCAGAAGTAGTGCCACTGCCGTCCAACTCGATCTGCAAGGTGGGTGGCCAAGTCGCACAACTCGCTCCTGGCTGGGTTGCACCGTCGATTAAGACGGGGTCAATGATGGTGGGCAATTCTGAAGTTGGATGAATGGAAAAGGGGCCCGCACCGGCTAGATTAAAATAAATGGCATCAGGAGCGCCTTGGTTGGCATGTCCATTCGCATCTGTAATGGCCTGGCGGAGCGAACCTGGGCCGCTATCATCGGTGTTGGTGACCAGGAAGATTGTGGTTTGTTCAAACGCACCAATATCGCATGGTGGATTGGCCGAGCGTGAAATACCGCGTTGGTCTATATTGGCCGTTGGGTATTCTGGACAATCAACCGCTGCGCCAGCATTAACCGCCGGGCTGCCAGCTAATAGCGCATAGGTTTGGGTTGCGCCCCCATTGTTGGCTAATGGGCCAAGCAATGGATTGGTGTTGATCTGCTCATAGATGTCGGCACAGGACGCATCCGTGCTTAGATTACTGCCCGCCGAAGAGGTGTTTACGCAGTTGCTGCCAAGCAAACTGTTGGCAACGATCGTGTTGAGCAATGTGACAGTGCCCGTGGCGCGAAAGATGGCGCCACCAAAGGGCGCCGAATTGCCAACAAAGGTGCTGCTGACGATGAAAACATAGGGTGGGACGGCTGGCGAGCCTGCGGTGGTGACAAGCGCGCCACCCAAGCCATTCGTCGCGTTGGCCGAATTGCCACTAAAAGTGCTGTTGGCAATCGTCATACCTGCGCCGTCGCCAGCGAAGATCGCACCCCCATCGTTATTAACCGCCGCATTGTTGAGGAAAGTGCTGCGCGTGATCTGTACTTGGCCACTGCTAAAAATTGCACCAGCATTGCTCGCACTGTTATCGGCAAAAGTGCTTTGGTCGATGCTCAATTGGCCCGTGGTGTAAATGGCGCCGTAGGCAGCGCCAGCATCTTTATTATTGGCAATCGTGCTGCCCGTAATGTTAAGCGTACCACCATTCATGATCGCCGCACCAATCCCCTTGCCGTTGGTGATGGTTAGATTTTGCACGGTCAGGTTTGCGCCGACGTTGATATGGAAGATGCGGAACGCCGGTGCGCTGCTCTGGCGTGTGATCGTTGCGCCGTGACCATTGATGGTGAAGGTGTAGTCACTGTCGGCGACCACACTGGGCAACCCATTGGGTCCATCCGCCGTGTTATCGACGCTTGTGAGGGTGTAGGTGCAATTCGCCGCAAGGTCGATGGTGTCAGACTGCCCATTCGTATTGGCGGTATTGATGGCGGCGATCAGGCCAGCCACATCATTGCAGGCCACTGTAAATGAGTCGGCATGGGCCACTTGGGGTGCATAGATGAGTGTAAGGCCTAAGAACAGAATCAAACTGAACAGCGTTTTTTGCAAACGCCCATAAACAAAACTCAAATGTCGCATTCTTGTACCCCTACTCCTCAATGCACAAATTTCAGTGCACAAACCCTCAATACACAAACTTCAATAAACGCTCTGGCTATTCTACCGGAAAATGAATCAGATAGCTGGACACGCTGCTTACAAATTTAATGGATGCTTTGTTCGTGACCCAATGAAAGCCGCGTTTCGATGAATGATGGTGGTTCCCGGATTTTTAAAGCGTTTCTGAAGCAGCAAACACACTGCACAACGCTTCATTCAGCTGATCCATGATCTGATATTCGGTTAATCCGAGCCTTTGTTGTGGTGAAATGTCATAAACACTGCCCAACGCCGTTGTATGCTCACCTTGGTCGCCGCGCAATTGCAAGCCTAGTTGGCGAAATTTCGTTGCCTCCGCTGGGCTACATTCGGCGCGTACACTGGCCCGCAGCCCTGTCCCCAGATTAGATGGGCAACTCGTCAGCCAGCCCAGGCGATTAGACCAAGCAAACGCTAGGCGGCTTTCTAGCGCTGTCAGCAAAGTCGTCACGGCTTCCACTGCTTTCGGTAAATTATAGCCAGGGACAATGCTGATAATGCGTAAATGGTCTTCTTCATTGATCCATACTCCACTGCTGCCATCTGCACTGATGAAAATTGCGCGGCCAATGGGCCAATCGTCCAGAATATTGGCGCTTGCCATAAAGCGATCTTGATTATCAAATAGCATCCGTGAAGCAGCCAACGTCGCTTTTTGCGACTCTGTTAACTCATCCAGGGTTAGCAAGACGCCTGGTGTCGCTTGCAAGCTCTCTTTCACAAGTTGATAGACTTGTTGCCGTTCCACCCCATTCATGGCCGGCGGAAAGCGCCTGCCCGCCAGATTGCGGGCAACGCGCAGCCGTGTAGTGCGCACTGGTGCCAATGGGGGCGTAGACATAGGCGCTAGAAAATTCTGGTCTGGTTGCCAAGCTAGATGATCGGGAAATTCCACCTGGTGATACTGAATGATCGTGGAACGAAGTTGTTCCCAAAAAATTTCATACGACTCCGCATCGCCGGCGTAAAAGCCGATTTTACTGTCCGGGTTTTCTAATCCAGACTTACAAATCTGACGCCAAGTGATGCCATTGGGTGTACAGACGAGCATTTGGTCATCTGGCTGAGCAACGTGGCTTGGTGGTCGTGGCAACATGATTCAGTAAAGCCATTTCCCAACGTGATCGTGCCCTTGTCATCAAGCTTCCAAGGCGGGATTGCTCTGACATGCCTTAAGATGACTGGGCTACGGATCAGGCCGAATAGAAGAATTATATAAATATAGTACATCAAAATGGTGTATCAAAAAAACGATACGCTCTCTATTCAGGTTTATACCTTTCCTCGTGGCCTTAATCTACCAGATCGGCTTGCGCGTTCGCTTGTCTGGTGCTCCATCATGATTGATGACGATCAATTCTAGAAGAAGATACTTTGTCATCTATTGTAATATAACAGAGAAATTGAAACACTACGTGACAAATCGCTTGCAAAATCTGTTGTTTCTCGTCATCTTTCCCTTTGGGCGTCGCTAACGAAGATTTTCCCGGCTTTCGGTTTGGTTGATATTACAACGCTCTATGCTGTGCGCTCGCTCACCTCTGGTCCATTCAATCGTAACAGAACGTAGGATATCAAAAGATCGTGATGAAAACGTGAAAAAAGAGCTCACTAGCGTGATGAAATCGGCTACGTAGCGTCATAAATGCAACACCACGGGGTCCACTGTCTAGGCTTCGCCAACGATGTTGAAGCGAGCCCGGTTAAGGCGGCTGCGTTCGATCTGTTGATCGACAGCTGTGCGTACAGCGGGTAGTTCCTCTAACAAGGCAAGAAATTCTTTTTTCGGCAACGTCAGGAACAGACAATCTGTTAACGTGCGGATGGTCGCATTGCGGGGGGCCGCCTGCAAGAGGGCCATTTCGCCAAAATGATCGCCATCGCGCATAATATCAAGCCGGCGCTCCTCACCCTGGGCATCGCGTGCCAGCACCTCCACTTGGCCGCGCGCAATCAGGTACAGCTTGTCACCCACATCGCCCTGGCGGAAGACAATTTGGCCTTCCTCAACTGGTTCAGAACTAAAATGCTGGGCCAACGTCTGGAGGGTGGCGGTATCGAGAATCGAGAAGATCGTCACGTGGCGTAGATAGGCGGCATGCACCGTGGCGGCGCGACCATCCGCACTGATTTCAAAGCCCGTCTGTTTTTGCCACAATTCGGCATATAGGCCGTGCTGTTGTAACAGTTCGGCATGAACGCCGGATGCTACCAGGCGGCCAGCCTGTAACACGAAGATGCGATCGGCTTGCGTGACCGAAGAGAGGCGATGGGTGACCGAGATCACCGTTCTAGACTGGGCCAGACGCTGCAAGGTCGCATTGATCGCCTGCTCTGTGCTGGGGTCGAGCGCCGATGTCGCCTCGTCGAGAATCAGGATGGCTGGGTTACGGATAATGGCGCGCGCGATGGCGACGCGCTGGCGCTGGCCGCCGGATAACCAGCCACCAGCTTCCCCAACCGCCGTCGCATACTGTTTAGGCAGGGTTATAATCAAATCGTGAATTTCTGCGAGTTTTGCCGCCGCTTCGACTTCTTCATCCGTGGCTGTTGGTTTAGCCATACGGATATTTTCTGCAATCGTGGTATTGAACAAGTACGTGTCTTGAAAAACAACGGCCATCTGTTGTTGTAGCGAGGCGCGCTGCACGGAGCGGATATCCAAGCCATCCAACAGAATCGCGCCGCTACTGGCTTCGTGGGCGCGCATCAATAGGGTGAGCAGCGTGCTTTTGCCCGAGCCACTGGGGCCGACAAATGCCACCGACTTGCCGGCTGGAATCGTCAAATTGATGTCCGTGAGATTGTTTTCGTGGTCGGTATAACTAAACGAAACATGGTCTAAACGAATCTGGTCTGAGAGCGGTGGCAGCGGGGTGGCATCGACGCGGTCAACCGTGTCGGGCACTTCTTGGAGTAACTCTTCGATCCGTTGGATGCCACTGGTCGCGGTAATAAAGTCTGGCAAGACATTTCTACTTAGATCATCCACGGCAAGGTTCACAATTTCTAGTAAATTTATAAACGCAATCAGGCTGCCAATCGTCAAATTGCCGCGTACGACCAACCAGACGCCCACACCGGTAATGGCCACGCGGAAGAGCGCAAGGCCGGCTTTGGCCAGCAATGAGACCAAGGCGCGTAAAAAGCTGGCCTCAACGCCAATCGTTTCGAGCACTGCGATCTGGCGCGTAAAGCGATCTAGCATCAGCGGCTCAAAGCCAAAAGCTCGGATCACGGCTTGGGCGCGTGTGTTTTCTTGGATCTCATTGGCCAGTTGTGCTTCAGCACTTTTGAGGGCATAACCAGCTTTTGTCGCCTTGGGCGTGAACCGATCTAGCCCGAACGTCAGCAAAATGATAAAGAATAACGTTAGGGTGGCCAATCGCCAATCTAGATAGAAGAGCACAGGGATATTCAAAAGCAATTCATAGGCATCGAGCACGCCATCTCTAAGCTTAGCCGTGGCTGCCTTTTCGATATCGGCCAAATCACTTGAAAAACGAGCGAGGATGTTACCAATCGGTGTGCGCGCATAATAGTTTTGGGATAATTGTTGCAGATGTTGGAAGAGCTTCACCCGTAGCTGGTTTAGAATCTGGACGCCAATTCGCGCAATCAGCTTTTCGCCCAGCGCGCGCGCCCCAAAAGAGACCAAGAAACCAACGAACAGTGCAAGGAGAACATTCACCAGCTTTTGGGGCTGACCGGGCGTTTGTAAATTGTCGATGATCGCTTTTAGGCTGAGGGCGAAGAGGGTCTTAAACAGCTCATAAATGAGCATGGTCAGCAGCACCAACAAAGCTGTTCGCCAGTGGCGTCTCCATTGCCGCAGAATATACTGGATTCCGCCCGCGAGGTTGATGGGGCTCTGCATCTTTGCTACGGAGCGGGCAGGACCGCGATTGTTCTTATCGATAGCTCGCATAGGGTTGTCTTCCAATCTTTGTAACGCCTGTTCCGCAGGCAAAAATATTACACAGGGGTCGCTTTAATTGCCCACTGCACCCGCTGTGGCCCCGCTTTTTCCTTTGGCTGGCTTCACATGCGTTTAGTAAGTACCGTAAAATTCGTGCTCGATCTCTGCTGCGCTGGATAAAAACGCTATGCGATCCGCTAGACACGCGCGACAATTAGACGGGACGCTTGTGGCCTGAAATCGGTCTCTGCCAAATGTGTAATGTTATATTTTTGCTAGTTGTGCATATGAATAGATTGCGTATAATAGAAAAAATCGGGCTAAGCGTTGCACCGAGCATCTCCTCCGTAAATCAGCCGCGTATGCGCCTGGTTGGGAACTAGGACTGGCTCAGCCATCATCTTCTTCGAAAGCAATTTTACTGAGTGGCTGTTGTAATGACAGCACCATAAGCCTTAGCAATGATTAAAATCGAAAAGGTAGAATTCAGCGCATGATGACAAATTTAAAAATGCGGATTGTCGGCGGCTTATTGATCAATCTAATGCTGATCGTCTGTTTCGCTAGTTGTACGGGCCGCGCGACCCCTGTTGTTGCGCCAGAACCTGTCGCTCAAGGGCCAACTGTGGTGCGTATCGGCTGGAAGGGTGGCCCAGATACAATGAACCCTGGGATGGCTTTCTTAACCGACGCCTATACGATCTTCAATCTGGTCTATGATACGATGTATGAGTTGAACCTGGACAACACATTTCGCTTGAGCC
>JAPLGZ010000286.1 GCA_026389895.1 Chloroflexota bacterium
TGGAAAGGTCGGCGACCAAGGTTGCACCATAGTGGAGACGCAGCCGCCCGCTGGCTTCAAACGTGCCAATGCTCACAGCTTCGACATTTTGGCTGGCGCAAATCGCCTGCAAGGCTGGCCATTCCGCCGCGCCCACGGCCATCACCATGCGCTCTTGGGCTTCGCTCAACCAGATTTCCCAGGGGCGTAAGCCAGGGTACTTGAGCGGCGCGTGGGCCAGATCAACTTCCGCGCCGAGTTGGCTGCCCATCTCACCGACTGCCGAGGCCAAGCCGCCCGCGCCGCAATCGGTGATCGCGTGATAGAGGCCGGCGTCGCGGGCTTGCAACACTACTTCCAACACCTGTTTCTCTTGGATCGGATGGCCGATCTGTACGGAGCTGCCAGCAATTGCGCTGGTGGTCTGGTCCATTTCCATGCTCGAAAAAGTGGCACCACGGATACCGTCGCGCCCAGTACGCCCGCCGAGCACGATGATCAAATCACCCGGTTTTGCTTCGGTGGGATGGCTGTTGCGTGGCATCAAGCCCAGACAGCCGCAAAAGACCAGCGGGTTGGCCGTATAGCCGCGATGGTAGAGGATGGCGCCGTTGACGGTGGGGATGCCCATTTTGTTGCCGTAGTCTTCGACGCCGTGCGTCACCCCCGCGGCGATCCGTTGCGGATGGAGCACACCTTTGGGCAGTTCGGCTTCGGGCAGATCGGGTGGGCCAAAACAGAGCACATCGGTATTGGCAATTGGTCGCGCGCTGATGCCTAAAATATCGCGCACTACGCCGCCTACGCCGGTATGCGCGCCACCAAATGGCTCTAGCGCCGAAGGATGATTGTGGGTTTCGACCTTAAAGGCCAAATCCCAATGGTCATCAAAGGCAATCACGCCGGCGTTATCGACAAAGGCCGAGCGCACCCATGGCTTGTTAATGCGTTCGGTGGCGCCGCGAATATAGGTGCGCAGCAGACCGTTGATCACTTGTGGGTCTGGTGCGGTGTCACCTTCGGTGCGACAGGTAATTTTGGCGCGGAAGGTCTTATGCACACAATGTTCGCTCCACGTTTGCGCCAGTGTTTCCAGCTCGACATCGGTGGGCTCGCGCTCTTCTTGTTGATAATAACGCCGAATCGCCTGCATTTCGGCCAAATCAAGCGCCAGCCGGCGTTCCTGGCTGATCGCCACCAAGCCCGCATCATCGGCGTCACAGAGGGCAATCTTATCAACGGTGGCATCGGGCGGTTGGGGCGGAACAAAAGGCGCCGTGATCGGCTCGTTGATCACAAACCGTTGAATCACTGGATTGGCAAAAATACCCGTAGCGATCTGCTGTAAGGCCGCCGGGGTGACCGAACCGGTGAGCCGATAACATTGGCCAGTGGCAGCGCGTTCGAGCGGGGCAAAGCCTAACAGATGGGCGGCGCGCACCAGGTTTTCCGCCACGGGATCGGTCACGCCAGGGATCAGGGTTACTTCGATCACCTGATCGGCGATTGGCGTGGTCTCAGCGGTGACCAGTTCAAAGGTTTCGGTGACTGGGTCAACGAGCAATTCTCGGCTGATTCGCTGAATATCTTCTGGCGTCAACTGGCCTTGGAGAAAAAACAGACGCACTTTGCGGCAGGCCGTGAGCCCACTGATGCCCAGTTGCTGGATGGCGGGCAGGGCTTCGTGATCGTTGGCAAAGGCTGCTTGCTGGCTAATCTCAACACGGTACGTTTGTGCCTGAGCAAGCGCTAGATTGGGAATACTGACTGAGTTCATGTTACCTCTGATGATGATGAAAATGCAGCAACGAATGGCACGGATTAAGAATATGGGTAACGCGTTGCAACCCCACCCGCGCCCAGCGGGCTCCCGCTCCCCTGGTAAGGGAGGGGACTGATTGGTGGAAAATTTGATCGCGATGGCCTTCCCTCACTAGTTCCTCCCCTTACCAGGGGGAGGCTAGGTGGGGGTTATGCCGCGATACAATTTCGTGTTTACTTCACAGCAACCCCTCCCTAACCCTCCCCTGGTAAGGGAGGGGACTGATTGGTGGAAAGTAGAAACATATCCTTCTGTCCACCCAATGGCGCCCTCCCTTACCAGGGGAGGGCGGGGGTGGGGTTGCAACGCGTTACCCATATTCTTAATTCATGTCATTCGTTGCCATAAGCTTTACAAGTCTAACACCTGCTGCAACGCCGCCAACTGTTCGGCCAGGACGCCGGGATCATCGGCGCGCAAGGTGATGTGGCCCACTTTGCGACCCGCGCGCGGTGCTTTATCATACAAATGCAGTTGCGCGCCCGCCACGCCTAAAACCGCGGCGGAATCGGGCAATGTACCGATCAGGTTCACCATCACACTATGGCCAATGGCGGCTGTAGCGCCCAGGGGCAGCCCCAAAATCGCCCGCAAATGGTTGGCAAACTGGCTGGTCGTGGCGCCTTCAATGGTCCAGTGACCAGAGTTATGCACGCGCGGCGCCATCTCGTTGGCCAGCAAATATTGGCCCACCTGAAAAAATTCGATGGCCAACACCCCGACATACGCTAAAGCGGCGAGCACGCTGCGCGCATAAGACTCGGCCAACGCTTGCAATTCAACGGTCAGATTGGGGGCTGGGGCGCGCGAGATCCGCAAAATGCCGTCACGATGCTCATTTTCGATCAGTGGGTAGAAAGCCAGTTCGCCCGTGCTGGAACGTACGGCCAACAAAGAGACTTCGCGGGCAAACTTGACCCAACCTTCCAGAATCAAAGGCGCACCTTGTAGAGAATCCCAAGCCGCGTCGGCGTCGGTTGCCTGGCGGATCACCGCCTGGCCTTTGCCATCGTAGCCCATGCGCCGAGTTTTGAGGACAGCCGGTAGCCCAAACTGTGCGAGCGCGACATCTAAATCGGCGCGGCTGTCTACAGGCAGGAAAGGTGGGGTGGGAATGCCCAGTTGACGCAAAAAACTTTTTTCCACCAAGCGATCCTGGGCTGTTTCTAAGGCTTGCGGCGGCGGATAGACAGGCAAGCTTTGGGCCAAAAGGCGCGCCGTCTCGAGCGGGACATTTTCAAACTCATAGGTAATTACAGTGGCGTTATCCACTAGCCGCGCCAGGGTTTCTGGTTGATCATAATGGCCAGTAATCAACTCACACAAGGCCCCGGCGGGCGCA
Source organism: Chloroflexota bacterium (assembly GCA_026389895.1). GTDB lineage: Bacteria > Chloroflexota > Anaerolineae > Caldilineales > Caldilineaceae > JAPLGZ01. The sequence continues at coordinate 3,144 of JAPLGZ010000286.1, forward strand.
TCTGGCAAAGGATCCAACGCGCGCACATGGATACCCAGCGGATAACCGGCCAACGCCAACATGCGCCCCAACTGGCCGCCCCCTAAGACACCGACAATCATGAGCTTACCTCGCGCGGGTCGGGATGCTCGAGCACAGCTTGGGTCTGTTCGGTCCGATAACGGATCAAAGCCTCACGCACCGCGGGATATTTGTTGGCGAGAATCGAACCGGCAAGCAAAGCCGCGTTGATCGCCCCGGCGCGGCCAATCGCCAAGGTGCCCACCGGAATGCCAGCCGGCATCTGGACAATCGAAAGCAGCGAATCCATCCCATTCAGCGCATGCGACTGGATCGGCACACCAAGCACCGGTAAATGGGTGCGCGCGGCCAGCATACCTGGCAGATGAGCGGCGCCACCCGCCCCGGCAATGAGCACTTCCAGGCCCCGTTGTTCAGCTTGATCGGCGTACTCAAACATCAAAGTTGTGGTGCGATGCGCCGATACGACCCGCACTTCATACGCCACTTGGAGCTTATCCAAGGTGAGCACGGCATTTTGCATGGTCTCCCAATCCGACCGTGACCCCATGACAACACCAACCAACGGTTGGCCGACCGATAATTGCATACTTTGTCCTTTGTGTGACAGGATGATAAGCGACCAAGATGACTTATACCTTGGCCGCTTATCATCCTATCAAGCCTGCGCACTTATACCAAATAATCCCTACTACAATAGCAATTCTCAGGCGCGCAGCGTGCGCACCAGCCTTTGATCGCACAAAGGCCGCGGCGGACGCGCTCGTTCCATACCACGACTTTACCAATCCAACGCCAACAAACGCGACAGCTGATCTGGGGTCGTGGTGCCGCGGACGCGAATGCGATCTAGTTCAAACAAATCGTTGCTGGCTTGCGTAGCCCCCTGTTTGGTCGTAATCCCAGCCCAATAGTTGGCGCTTTTGAAGATATCGATGACATTCTGATCATACTGGCCTGCGGGATAACAGATAAAACGGGGCGCGACGCCTATCTCCGCTTTGATCGTCTCGGCGCTGCCCAGCGCCTGCCAGATTAGATAGTCTTTGTCACGGCCACGGAGACTTACATGGTTGCGGCTGTGTGACTCGATCGACATCCCCCCAGCATACATCGCACGCACCATCTCCCAAGAGAGATATTCTGGCTCTTTCGCATCAATAAAGTCAGTGATAATAAAAAATGTCGCTTGCATACCGTGGGCTTGCAACAGTGGAAAGGCGTTTTCATAGCTATCTCGATAGCCGTCATCAAACGTAATGATCACTGGCTTCGGCGGCAGTGGTGTCCCTTGCGTTAAATAGGCCACTAAATCATATAGGCTGATCGTCGTGTAGCCCTCAGCCTGCATCCGCTCCAGTTGGGCCGCAAAGAGCGCGGGATCCACAGAAAGATCCTTGCGGATGCTATCGGCTTGCGGAGGTGGATCGCTTAGATAGTGATACATTAGGATCGGCACTTTGGCCGTACGCGCGACCCCATCGGGCGTGGGTTGGCGAACCGGCGTGGCGACCGGCGGGGGTAGCGGGGTCGCCGTTGGGGTCGGCGTCGTGATCGTCAGTTCTGCCGTTTGTGGCTCCGTCGTTGGCTCGCTTGCATCAGACGTAAGCGAAGGGGGCGCCTCAGGCTTCGGCACCATCACTATCGCCGGTGCTGTCGTCCAGCCAGTCAACCAATTGGAAGAGGAAATCGCAATCGTCATTGACAGTGCCGCCGTTGATGACGGTGTGGGCGTTAAGGCTTTTGTCACAGTAGGAAAGGGGGTCTTGGTTGGCACCCCAGTCTCGGTTGGTGAGGATGGCGCTGGCACTTTTGGCGTCACAGCGAAAGAAACAAGTTGATTATCCAGCGACACCTGTGTCAACTGTGTTGCTGCTGAAAGCGCTCTAGACTCGGTGGGTATAGGAGAAGAGCGTGTATTAATTGTTGATTCAGCGCTATTTTTTGATAAAATCTGCGACAAATTTACATGCGATGATTTTTGATCTGTGGTAGCACTTGAGTTGCAACTCAGGCATAACCATAGGGCTAAAACCAAACTAATAATTCTGCAAGCCAAATTCTTGTCTAATCTTTTACGCATAAATTTTTGCTAGTCTTTTGTTAAGTTTGCTCATGCTTGAACCTAAACAGGTTATGAATCTGAATTTTACAGGTCAAGCCATGACGGATAGAAAGCTAATCACAGCCTATAGAGCATAGGAAGAGCAATTTTAGCTCTGTTCGCTGACAACAAATTGGGAATTTAGTCAAGAAAAATGAATACGTATCGCGAATTAAGCTTCCAAAAAAAATATCGCGAAAAAATTAGCCCATTTTGCAAATTGTCAAAATCTCAAATTACGTCATGCTTTTATTATTCTATTGCATTTCTATCTGGAGTAGTTGACAAAACACATTGAACACCTTATACTTTACAAATAATGAAGTTTGATATTCCATGAATCATTACTGTGGTTTATCGGAATACAATGTATTATAACATCTTACATAGAAGTCAGGATAGTTTTTTGCAACAAGCAAAATCATCTGACATCATTATTCCTACTGCCTGATTGCACCATTCGTGCATGCTAAGTTCGTGCAATGTCTAATTATTTACGTTAAGCGACTAATTCGAGAACAAACGGACCCCGACCCTAGTTTTCCTTGCATCGGATTGAGTAATCAGCCTGGCTAGGTGATGAGTAAATTTCGATCATAAGAAATCTAGATCCTGAAGAAACTAAATGCTGAATGAAACTGAGGGTTGAGCAAGGCTAACGGTCAACTCTGTTATTCATATTAGTAAGTTCAGTTGTAAGGATCGCATAACAAACATTTTGTTTCTATACCATAGATACAGGGGATTCCATGTACAGAGAGAAGATACGCGAATATTATGACCATCTCAGCCGCAGTTATCGCAAAGTGGCTGACTACATCATGAGCAACTATTACGAAGTTTCGTTCATGACCGCGGCACAACTTGCCTATGCGGTGGGTGTAGATACGACTACTGTCGTTCGTTTCTCACAACGATTGGGCTACAATGGTTACCCTGATTTGCTGCATGATATTCGTGAGCAGGTTAAATCTGAGATTTATGCCGCCTATGAGCCTAAGGATCTCTCCCCAACCGATCCCGCCGGTGCCTTTATTGACCGCGCCAAGCAAGAGCAGCATAACCTGAAACAGATGCTGACGCATAATCCACCAGAACATATCGAAAGTATCGCCGCCATGTTTGGTAAGGCCAAGCATGTGCTATTAATTGCCGAAGGTTACGCCGAAGCCATCGCCGAGTTAACAGCGCAACAGTTACGCCATCGCGGCATCTCGGCCGAAGCCGTCACCGACGATCCTGTGAAGAAAGCAGCCACCTTGATGAACCTGAACGCCGATACCCTGGTCATTGGGGTCAGCGCAACTGAGTATGGTGGCAGTGTGGCCCGTGCGCTGGAATTTGCCCGCGCCAAGAATTGCGCCACACTGGGTGTGGTTGGTTCGTTGGCCAGCCCCGTGAATCGGATGTCGGACAAGGTTGTCTATGCCCCGACAGATGTTGCCGGTCCCTTGCCAAGTACGATTGCCCTAGTAGCTGCTTTGGCGGCCCTGGTGCAAATTGCCAGCAAGGATAACCCAGCTTCGGTGGATCGTCATCTGGATTCCTTCAAGCAGGCGTATCAATTTTTGACCCAACCGGAAAGTTTAGCCCCGACCGATATGATCGACGAAGAGATCCGTAACTAAGCTTCGACAATTGAAAATTAGAGTTTACTCATTTTTGTTGCTGTTTAAAAAGCCCGCTGAATGAATTCAGTGTCTGGTATGTAAAACTCGTTGAAACGGGTTGACAGGGGTCTGTAACGTCTTTGAACACGTTTCTCATACCAGGCCGTGAATTCATTCACGGCTTTTAAACAGTCGCTAATCCTTCTTAGGCCCATTTAGGCATCAACCACCCCGCTTTCGCCCCTTTGATGAAAGACCCCCAAGGCTAAAAAGGCCAGAATATAGCCCAGGTAGTTATCGTTGAGAAAACGGCTGCCGTAAAAAAAGGCCAATAGAAAGAGACCATAATGCCAACAGGCATTGGCCAGCGTGTTCACCCGGTGTTGGCGATAAAGAAACCAGAGCAAAAGTGGCAGCCCCAAAAACGCTTCCAATGCGCCAAAAGGCCACTGGGCAAAACGGTCCGGCGCCAATCCCAGCGCCAAGACAAAGTTACTCGCGCCCCAACCCCAGATCTGATAACCAGTCGGCCCTTGACCATTGCTCCAACGCCACACGTCGTCGTATAGGGCAAAAGCATTCCAGAGCAGATAAGGTAAGATCAGCAGACCAAAGCTAGCCAAGGCGGGCCATGCCCGTTGCCAGAGGCGCGGGGCCGTGCGTAGCCAGCCGCGCCAATCGCTCGGCAGTGCGGCGTTTTCTCCCGCCAACAAAAGTAAGAGGTAAAACGGGGCAAAAAACCACGCGGTTGGTTTGCTGGCACAGGCAAACCCAAAAAACAGCGCCGACAGCCACGGAATCGCCGTTGGCTTGCCTCGCTTTTGCCAGTGACGCCAACTAACCAGACTAAAGATGATCCAGCAGAGTACGAAAGAGTCATTTTGCCCAAAAATCACATTGAGCGCCATCGCCGGGTTTAAGCCCAACGTGGTGACCAAGGCGAGTTGGTTGCGTTCACCCTGCACCAAGCGTGGCGCCAGGGCCAATGCAACGATGAGCAACAAGAGATAGACCATGCGCTGATCATACAAGCCAAGCGCTTGCCCCAGCAGATAAAATGGGGCGCTAAAGATAAACGTCCAGGGAAGATAGGGAAAATGATAGAGCGCCGTGCGAAATTTATTAAACCCCCACTCGGCCATCGGCGTTTTTGTATAGTCTTCCACGTAGGGGTTTTTGCCTTGCAGCAAAAATTGGATGGCAGCTTCAGTCTGGATAACACCGCCATCATGCGTGTAGCTGGCGGGTCCGCTGCCCTGGCGCAGGAGCATCAAGCTAAGCGTTGGTAGGAATAAAGCCGTGCCTAAAATAGCCGTGAGCAGGATCCACTTGGCGCGCCTTCGCCAGCCAGCCGTCATGGCCAGATCGACAACCAAATAGGCGAGCAGAAACCCCAGTGTAGCGGCAAACAAAACCAAGCCAATGGGGTCGGTAGGCGGTGGCCCTTCTGGCCCCAGCGCAGCCATGCCGCTGGAAGGCAATAAATGGCCCAAAATCGGGTGGCGCAAGACATCTTGCACGCGATTGGGCAAGGCCGCAGCCTCAGCAAAACCAGTAATCTCTAGCAGAGCAAAGACAAGGATCACTAACAACAAGGCATCCCAGCCAGGAAGCTGAGATTTAGGGAGCGCCGGTTTGGCGGCAACATCCGCCATTATTGGCTCCCCAACACGCTGTATAAATTACCATTGGCGCCCGGCGCAAAGATATAGAGACCACTGACGGCTGGCGCGCCGCTCAACGGCGATTGGATCAAAGGTGAGTCTACCCGAACAGCGCCATCGCTTAGATTCACATATTGGATATCGCCATTTTCGCTGATCATCAAAATTTGGTCTCCATCCACAATTGGCCCACCTGGCGTCTGACCATTCACGGCCGCGCGCCAGAGTTCTTTGCGTTCCCTATTGCGTGTCACCGCTTTTAGATAACCGTTGCCCGCAATAAAAAGGGTCGTATCGTTTACAGCAAGGCCGGTCACCTGTTCATTGCCATCATAACGCCAAAGTGTGATGCCAGTATTGGCGTCAACGCTATAAACGTGATTTGCTGCATCTGCCAGGTATAGCTCAGCCAGCGCAACCACGCCGTTGGCCGCATAGACCGGTGGCAAAATGACGTTCTGGATTTCCGTATTCGTCCAGGCCAGTTCAAAATTTTCGACATCAAGCGCCCATACCGCATTGCCCCCGACATAGAGCAGTTGATTACCAACCGTTGGTGACTGGAAAACTGTGCCGGTTTGTTTAAAATCAAGCCCTAAAATTTCGCCGGTGCTCCGATTGACGGCAAAAACCTGGTGTTGTGTGCCATCGGTTGTACTAATATACAATTTGCTGGCATTGTTGCCCGCGACAATAAAGCCACCGGACGGAGGTTTGGGCAGGGATTTCTGCCAAAGCAATCCAGCATTATTTCCGTTATCTTGCAGCGCGAACATACGACCGCTGTCGTCTACCACAAAAATTGTAGTATCTTGCACGGTAGGCGCAAAACGAATGTGTTGGCCAATGTTAAAGCGCCAGCGTTGATGACCATCGACACGGTCGAAGCAATACAATTGATTATCAGCGCTGGCCACCAACACACTCTGGCCACCCACCACAACCGGCGAAGTAAAACCACTGCCGGCTAGACCAGGTGAAGGCCAAGCCGAGTTCAAAGGCGCGCGCGGCAGATGGGGCACACGGGCGCGATGACCCGCATCATGGCGGTAGAGTGGATAATCATCCGCGGGTACGGTCGTCGGCGGGGGCAATGGCTCAAGGGCCGAAGCCAGTGACTGCACAGGCAACCAGCGCACATCATTGGGGTTCATTTCTGTTGGCGTTGTGGTCGCCACGGGATTAATGGGGGTAGCTGTCGGAATGAGGGTTGGATTATCTTTGGGTTGAGCATAGGCTTGGCGCACCCAGCGCGGCTCATCATTATAGCAGCAGATATAGACCCATTCGCCCGTCAGATCACGCCCCAAAAGTTTAACCCCTGTTCGAGCGGCTAAACGTCCTGCTTCGCCGTAAATATTACTGGGGCCGGCGCGCAAAATGGTCTCCGTATCGCGAATGACCCCATTTAGAAAACTCACCGAATAGCTGGTTGGGGTTGGCGATGGAATGGGCGTAGGCGTGGCAGAAGGCAACAAGGTAGCCGTTGCTGTATTAGGGATAGCCGGTAACGCGGTTGGGGTGGGCGAAGGCAACACAGAAACGACCACTTGCGTGGCGATTGGTATGGGCAAGGGCGAATGATTCGAGATTAAAGGTAGATTGGTGATACTCGTCACCGTCTGCGCGGCAACGACGGGTGTGTTGGCCTGAGCAATGGCCACCGGTGTGGGTGATGCACCAGTAGAGGCTTGTGGCAAAAAGATTTGGTCGCCAGGCTTCGTGGCCGTGATAGCAGCCGAAGTACTCGGCGTAGGTGGTGTACCCCGTGCAATCAACACTGCGCTGTAGGCGGCTTGTGTCAGCATGTCTTCCATCACGCGCGTGGCACGGAAATCTGGGGTGACGGTTAATGGCGGCGCATAGGTAGCCGTTGGGGTGGCCGTCGGCCCCAGCAAAAAACGCATGGGGCTCAGTCCCAATCGACCGGCCACACCGAACACGAATAGTACGCCGACCAAAATCGTGACGGCAAGCGGCCAAACAAAACGATTACGGCGTCGTGGCGGCGGGAAATCTGAATAAACGGGCATGAGGTTTATTGTAACAATAAACCAAGAAAGATTATAATTTTGGCAGTATTCGTAAAGAAGTAAGTCTGATCACAGAATAAGGCTGGTTGACGGGCGTAGTCTACCCATTATGAACAATCATCAGGGCTTAATTCATCGGCCACCGGTAGAGATTGCGATTTATGTAACGCAGCATTGCCCAATTTGCGCCTATGCCGATGAGGTGGCGGAGCACATTCGCCATGATTTCCCCCAGGTTACATTGCGAATCATCGACCTGGCAACGACCAGCGAGCCCATTCCAGAAGCTGTCTTTGCGACACCCATTTATTTGCTTAACGGGCGTGTCTGGTCACTAGGGAACCCATCGCCCCAGCAAGTGACAACGACATTACATCAACTTTTGCATGCTTAAAAAAACTTGGAGCATAACGTGAAAACTGAGGAAAAAAACTCAATCCCGCAACCGGCGGAAAAGCTGCGTTACCTGTCCGAGTTAGCCGTCTTTCAAGACCTAACCCCGCGTGAGATGGAGGAGTTGAACCGGATCACGACCATGAGCACGGTCTCTAAAGGGCGCGTCTTTTATCGGCCAGAAGAGCCGGGTGAAGTCTTGTTCATTTTAAAAGAAGGTCGCGTTCAACTGTATCGGATCAGTCCAGAAGGCAAAAAACTTGTCATCACGACCTTGGGGCCGCATACGCTGTTTGGTGAAATGGCGCTCCTGGGCACAAAGATGCATAACACCTTTGCCGAAGCCGTTGAAGACTGCCTGATCTGCGTGATGAGCCGGACGGACTTGGAACGGTTAATTCTGAATAAACCGCAGGTGGCATTACGCCTGCTGGAAATCACCGGAAAACGGCTACGCGAAGCTGAAGAACGGTTGGAAAATATGGCCTTCAAAGGCATTCCAGCGCGCTTAGCCAGCCTGCTACTCCGCTTGGCCGAAGAGCAAGCCAGCAATGACATTAATGGCTTGACCCATCAAGACTTGGCGGAAAGTGTTGGCACCTATCGCGAAACCGCTACACAGGTGCTTAACGATCTGAAGGCAGGGGGGTATATTGACATTGGCCGTAAACGGATTACGATCTTAAATCGTGAAGGACTGGAAGTGGTGGCCGAGAGCTAGGCAACAGTTGGATCTGGCGCCAAGAACCATGCGGTCACCATCAACGTTACTTTTCGTAATGGGCAAAGAGGGCGGTATCGCGGTGCTTGGTTAAAATATTCACCCCTACAACGATGGTCAAGAGTGGAAGTGGGTAGACGACAACACGCTCCCAGCCACCGACCCCCAAGCCCCAGTTGTGCTGGGTTAGGCGACAAACCATAAAGATGACCAGCGCAATCAGGCCAATAATTCCTCCGATGGCAGAACCGAGGCCCAACGGCGCATGGTGACGCTTATAAACCCATGCACCCAGCGCGATCAGACCAAAGTTGCCGCTGATAAACTGGAGGGCAGCGCCGGTAATATGCACGGTCGTATTTACATTTTCTGGCGCGAGTCCGACCAGAATAGGGCCGATGCCCGCGAGGCCGATGAGGGTTAAACCAACGGACCGCCAGCGGCCAGGCGAAAAAGCCTGGCGTGTGAGCAAAGCCCCGAGGAGGAGGGTGACCCCCAACAGGATAAAGGAGCCATTCATCAGCTTATAGAGTGGCGAACAGATATAGAGGGGGGAAGTAGTTGAAACAGGCTTACACGCCGTATTGCCAAGATCGCTGATATAGTTATGCAGCAAGCTATAGGGGGTCGTCCAGGCTAGCTGGGCGATCAGTTGCGCCACAAAAAATTGAAAGGAACCGATCCACAGGAGCGCGCCCCAGGTAACAGCGGAAGGGTGCGTGCGGTTCATACGCTGCTCCGCTTGAACGAGTGCCCGAAGCGGAGCAGCCAGCGTTGCATTTTTAAGCTATCCTGCAATTCGGCGTTGACGTGCATCGCGGAGGCCCGTTGTTGTGTGATCAAAGGCTATACGCCATTGGCAGGTGTGAAGAAAAAGGCCAATGCCAGGATAACGTAGACCCCCAAGAGCATCAACCCTTCATACCAGTTCGTCTCACCGTCGCGCGCCACAGAGTTGCCGATCAATACAGAGCCAATCAACGCCGCTAGTTCCAACGGGCTACGCAGTACCAGGTCCATGGGGCGGCCAATCACCCACGAAAGCAGGACTAATATAGGGGCGACCAATAGCGCGATCTGGAGCGCTGAGCCCAAGGCAATCGTCACGGCGAGGTCCATTTTGTTCTTCAAGGCGAAGGTCACAGCCGACGCGTGTTCAGCGGCGTTGCCCACCACCGGGATGATGATAAGCCCCACAAAGCTCTCCGAAAGGCCAAATGAGGCCGTAAAGCCTTCCAAGGCGGCGACTAAAGCTTCTGACATAAAGGCGACCAATACCGTTGCGGCGAGCAACACCGTGATCGAGCGCTGAATGCTCCAAACTTCAGCCGGGACCTCAACCACCTCACCGCTGGAAAGTAGATCCTTGTGCGAGCCGAAAGAGAAGAACAGATTGCCCGCATAGAGTGCGATCAAGACAATCGCCACCCCGAACGATAGCCGATTATCCATCGCCAACGATTGGTTGGCTGGCAGCGCAAAATGTACACGCTCACTGAAATCAAAGATCGCTGGGATCATAAAGCCAATGATGGCAATGACCAACATGCTCGAGAGAACTTTAATATTCTCTTCGTTGTACTTCAAGCGCAGATGCCGTCGTCCACCCAAGAAGGCGGCAAACCCCAGCACAAGCAGAATGTTGCCGATAATCGAACCGATGATGCTTGCTTTCACCACAGCGGCTTGCCCAGCCGAAAGCGCGAAAAAAGCAATGATCAGTTCAGTTGCGTTGCCGAATGTAGCATTCAACAAGCCGCCAAGGGTGGCGCCCACATGCATGGCCAATTCCTCGGTGGCGCGCCCCAGCCACCCAGCCAGTGGGACAATCGCGAGGGCGGCCGCCACAAAGATCAGGGTTGGGGAGGCATTCATATAATCGAGGACAAAGACAACGGGCACAAAAATCAAGAATATTTTTAACAACATAAGATCACCTGTTTCTGCTTCATAAGATAGCAACGCATTTTGCCATAAAGCCAGGGTTTCCCCAAGAAAGACAAAGCCAGAAACCCGCCAGCCACGGGCATAACCTAGAAAATACCATTTTTTTAATGGCGAAATCTCACCGCCCACTGTCCGCCCCAGAAAAAACGCTTTTCAGCTCAGGGCACTCGGGTGTGGATCTTCCGTAAAGCCAAAAAGATCACCGTTTTTTTTACGCTTACCAGTTGACATTTACAGAAAAGCCAAGTACAATCTCTTGCAAATCCAACTTTGTGCGCTTTGGAACAAACGGTCAATTGACAGTTTTTTTCTCAGTTGCCTGGCGCCACAATAATCAATATAACCTTTTAGAAATTTTACAGATCATTCGCTTTAGGAGGTTTGATCGCTATGACACACGTAATTTTTGATCTCTGCATTCGCGATGGCGCTTGCGTGGAAGTTTGTCCAGTCGAATGCATTGTGCCAGGTATCCCTGAGGACGAATGGCCCTGGTATTATATCGATCCAGACACCTGTATTGATTGTGGCGCTTGCGTGCCAGAATGCCCCGTCGAGGCGATCCTGCCCGAAGAAGATCTGCCCGAAGACCAACAATATACGACTGAGCTAAATGCACTTTACTTTACTGATGGCCCTGGCTATGCGGTGCTCAAAAAGTAAATCGACGCGGTAAGACAAAAAACCTCTGCTATTGGCGGAGGTTTTTTTATTGGCGATCAATGACGTGGATCGTCTCCTACAGTGACAAGAATCAGACAGAGACACAAAAGTATCTTTCAGCGAAGGAAACTCTCTATGACCCAAGAAACAAAGTCCCTGCAACCAGATTGGACGAACGTCAAGCGCGTGCTTGTCATCATGGCCCACCCAGACGACCCTGATTTTACCTGTTCTGGCACCGTCACTCAGATGGCGCGGCAAGGCATCGAAGTGACGTATATGATCTTGACCAACGGCGACAAAGGCAATCATAACCCTGAGATTACGCGTAACCAGTTGATCGCCATGCGCAAGATCGAGCAACGCAATGCAGCTGCGGTTTGTGGTGTCCACCAAGTGCTCTTTATGGGCGAAGAAGATGGCTTTTTGCGCCCCACGCCAGAGATTCGCAAACGCGTCACGCGCGAAATTCGGCGCATCCGCCCCGAATTGGTGATCATTACCGAGCCAGAGCGCTATTTAGTCGGCGAGAGTTACATCAACCACCCAGATCATCGCAATGCGGGCCTGGTCGCGCTGGAAGCAATCTTCCCGGCCGCCGATAACATGATGTTCTATCCAGATATGGCGGAAGAGGGTTATTTGCCGCACAAGATCAGCCAGATGTATGTCTTTGGGCATCGTGATC
>JAPLGZ010000634.1 GCA_026389895.1 Chloroflexota bacterium
GTGTAGGCAGGGCCTTCTTTGAAACAATAGTCACCCGCATAGCCACCGGTACAGCCTTTCTCAAATTGGGCGGCAATCGCATATTTGTGGAAGGCGTCGGGCAGATTCGTCCCTGCCGTGACCAAGGCACTGTTATAGGCATCTAACTCGGACTGACCGGCAGCGACGTTTTCCCAAAAATGTTGCATCACATTTTCACCGCCACCAGCGATGTTCACGCCACCGTTATGTTCGGCGACATGGCGGAAGAAGAGAAAATTGGAATACTGCGAGATGCCACCTGGTTCGTCATTGTTCGGCCACTGGCCCAAACTATTGGTTACCACGGGCCACAGATACGAATAATCGCTGTTGGCATCATCAAAGATCTCATCTTCCATATAGGCCGCGCCCGATTCATACCACATCGAGTCTTCGCGCGTATCGGGATCGCCGTACCCATTCTGGATGGCATGAACAAACTCATGCGAGGTCGTCGCATCGAGTGAGGCCTGGGCGGTGGGTTCGGGGAACTGGTCAAAGTCATTATTGAGCACCATGCAACTGGACAAGGCGTCGGTCTCAACCGCGAGGGTATTTGGGTTGTCACCGATAAAGTCGGCGTACAAGCCACCGCCGCCACCAGAGACATAGCCATAGAGCCCGCCACCGATGTTAGCAATCTGAATCGGATATTTGCCAAAGGGATTGTTACTGCTGAGTGGTGGGTTGGCCCAGCCGAATTGGGTGACTTCGATATTGAAGGTGGTCTCCATCGACGTGACATAGTCACTGAGCGCAAGCCCGCCGCCAATCGTGGCATAGTTAAAATGGAAATTGGCCGAGTTGAAGGAATTGGCGCCATCTTCGGTATCGCAGACGGTGGCCGCCAGCGTGCTCATGCGGCTCAATTCCTGATGGATGGCATCGGAGGACGAGGCTTGCACGCCTTGCAGGTAATCTTGCACTTCCTGCACATATTGCGTGCCGAACCAGCCCACATTGCTGCGAAATTGTGCTGGCAGCGATTGCGGTTCGTAGAGCGCATAGGCCAGGTAGAGCGCCTGCTCATCCACCGTAATTTCACCACGGTCCAATGCTTGTTGGATCAACTGCGGGGTCGCCAGAGTGGGTGTTGCCACTGGTGCAGCGGACGATACACTATTGCCGATCAGGGGCAAAAAGAGTTGGCGCGGGCTGGTCGGTAACGCGCTGTCGGGCGGGGTCTGTGCGACCGGCGCTGCGCCATGTTGTTGGCCGCGACCACCGTCAATGATCGTGGCCGCTTGAACCGTGTTGAGTGGCACGGCTTGCAGTAAAAACACGATCGCTAACAAACAACGCAGATAAATGCTTTTCGAACTGGCTTTCATAATGAAATAGGGTCCTTTGGTGAGCTTACTGGATCGGTGATAGAACAATGATAGAGCACTGACTTTACGGTACGCAGTGATCGAACTGCGCCGTCTCGCCAGCATAACCCCTAATAGTACACACTCGCAGCCGTGAATTGACTCACCATTTGGTCCATACAACCTATTGCATAAGCAACAAGTTGAGCGGTCAGTGACATTTCTGCGTGCGCCAGGCAGCTATGGCAAATCTGGCTTCTCAAATTAACTGGGACGAGTAACGTTTTCTCCTTTCGCCAGCCACTCGACCGCAAAGCGGAGGCAGGCCAAGTGTATAGCCGTGGTTGACTACCCCAAACAATATCCTTGGATCTAGCAACGGGCGGCTTAGACCAGATACCCGATGCTAGATCAAGGGTGCGGCCTGGTTAAGAATCTTCTGGTGTCTGATCTGGTGGTGTTACCTGATGTTGCAGGGCGAGCAATTCAGTGCACACGGCGGCCAGCAGCGTGTCAAGATCGGTAAAGCCACGTTGTTGGCCCGTGGCTGGCATTGTCATCATGTAGCGCCAGATGGTCTCTTGTGTGCGCACACTGTATTCGACCTGACTGCGAATAATCAGGGTGCCATATTTCACCGGATTGGGATTCATGCCAGCAGTATACAGA
>JAPLGZ010000641.1 GCA_026389895.1 Chloroflexota bacterium
TCCTCGGCGCGCCAGCCATAGATCGTCTCTGCAGCTCGGTTCCAACTCTGAATACGAAAGTTCAGGTCGGCGGTAATCACCGCATCGCTGACATTTTCCTGTAAGCTGGCATAATAGCGTAGTTGGCGTTCGCGTTGTTTCTGCGCACTGATATCGCGGTTTATCCCCACCAGACCAATGATTGTCCCCTGCAAATTACGGAGTGGAACTTTGGTGATAGCCAGCCAAACTACCTTGCCATCTGGGCCGATTGTGGATGCTTCCTGCTCAAGCAAGGGCAACCCTGACTGGAAGATCCGCGCTTCATCGGCATAAAATTGCGCAGCTAGCTGGGGGATAAACGCAAAATCGTCTTTGCCAACCACCTCTTCTGGCATCCACCCGCTAGCCAGCGCGCCAGTGATGTTGATCAAGACAAAGCGGTGGTTGATATCTTTAATGTAAATGGTGTCTGGAATGGTATCAATGAGGGTGCGCAACAGATTGCGCTCTTCGGCCAGCGCAATCTGGGCCTGTTTGCGCTCAGTGATGTCGCGCAACGTACAGACGAAACGCGCCGTATCGGTCATCCCCCCCGTGATGGCGCTAATGCTTAGTTCCGCCTCAAACAGGGCGCCATTTTTGCGGTAACAACGCATTTCAACTTGTTGCACAATTTGGGCTTGGGATACTGTGGCGAGGATCGTCTGTACGTGTGGTATATCAGCCGGATAGATCAAGTCGTACAGCGACCCATAATAGGCATCATCTGCGTCATAGACAAACAGCCGACGAAAAGCCGCGTTGACCTGCTGGATCCGCAAATCGGGATAGACCAGCAGAATGCCCTCAGGGCTGTTATTGAGGATGGCTTCGACGCGTTCCTTGGCCTCATTCAGTTCTGCGGTGCGCGCCACAACCTTTGTTTCAAGTTGGGTCACCTGCTGAGCATTTTCCAGCGCAAGACTGGCATAACCCGCAAAGGCATGGAGCTTTTCCATGTCCGCAGCCTTAAAATGATGGGGGGTGGCGCTGTCAACGATCAGTAGACCAATGACCGCACCCCGGATCTCAATCGGCATGCCGATTGACGAACGAATCCATGCGCTGACAGGCAGTGAAATCCAAGTTGGGTCGGCGTGCGTATCCGGTACGAAATAGGCTTGCTTGTCAGAGAGCACAGGCTCGCCACTGAGCAACATCGTCGGGAACTGGTAATCTCTGAAAAACGCTTCCGCTTCCGGTGAGAAGCCTCGGAGATAGGCCACATGCCCATGGTTACCCTCAAACAACAGGATAGAGCCAGCCTCGCTGGGCACGACAATGGCCGCCGAATCCAAAATCTGTTGCATGACACTTTGCACATCAAGCGAACTGGTCAGCGCCGCCAGGCTATCCCGTAGCGCCTCCGCAAACTGGCGCTGTTCGCGCTCCGTCACTTCGGTCGCTTTGCGCTCAGTAATATCTCTGAGGTGAACGACCAATCCCGTTCCATTGGGGTAAACGCGTGCATCGAGCCAGCGGTTAGCGCCTGGCGCGAAGTATTCAAACACAACCGCCCGGCGCTCCTGCATAGCTTCACAGTACGCGTGATAGGGATACGATCCGACCGCAAGTGGGAAGACGTTCCAAACATTGAGGCCAAGCAAATCTTCACGGCGTTGGCCCCAAATCTCTTCTGTTTTGCGATTTATATAAGTAATGCTCCACTGTTCATCGACGGCAAAGAGGGCATCATTCATGGACTCAAGAATGTCTACCATCTGCGTAGTCGGAAGTGTTACTGCTGGCGCTGATGAGTTGGCCTCAGGCTGGTTGTTGCGTTGGTGCTGCGATTCATCCACGTGAATTTTCCCCCGCACGGTTGATGGAGACAGCAATAAACCACTGGCTTAAGCACCAACTTATAGATAGTTACGAACTCGAGAAACAGAGGGCTCTGGCTCATAACGACTCATCCGGCGAGAGGTTACTCTTCGTAAAATGCTGGCTTTTTTTAAGCCACGCTCAAAACGACGATGATGAGATATTCAGCTTCTACCCAATCCAGAATCCGCCAGTCATTCATGCGGATCCTGCAATGCACCGGTCTAGTGCATAGGGTGCCAATATACAGGCCAGTGGCTGCATGCACCGCACAATGCCCGCACCAGATGATTGAGCTTAACATTAGATATCATTGATAGCGTGATCATAGGGGTTATGTGATCAAAAGTAAAATGTCAGATGTATCGGCGCTGCAAGCCAATCACGCGTCTTGGCTTGCTCTCATACAAGAGTAGGTTCTGTTGACATTTCAAGGCAGCCAAATCAAAATGGCGGCAAAGTGTAAAAAGGCCGTGTATCGACTTTAGTGTCCTACCCTGTTTCCCTGTTACACAGCAAGCCCATACCGGTAAGGGTATGGGCTTGGGTTGAGGACAAGTGGGAGGTGGCGGGTAGAACTAGCGAACGTATCACTGATTCCCGTTATGGACGGGCGAGTTTGAGCTCGTTAATCAGCCGCTCGTGTTTGAGACCGGTCGTCGTGAGGGCGGTGCGGACCACCCCTTCGATTCGATCCTTTTCCTGAGCCTTGGGCACGATGCCACCAAGCGTGATCACGCCATGCTTACTGGTCACCAGCAAGGTACTGACATCGCTGATCAGCGGGTCGGCAGCCAGCGCTTTCATCGCTTGGGAGGCGAGTTGGTCATCCTTATATTTGCTACCGAACAAATTTGTTAAGAAACTCATGCGTCATCCCTCCTAGGTTCACTTCGACACGTGCATGCGCGACGGTGGCCT
>JAPLGZ010000781.1 GCA_026389895.1 Chloroflexota bacterium
CCAAGCGACCAGACGCCAAGCGCCAACATGGAGATCATGAACGCAAGTGCACCCGGTTCCTGACGGCGTTGCCAAGCCAAAAGAACTAGCGCAATAGAAATGGCAGAACCAATAAACAGGGGCAAAGCATAATAGGTTGCTGGGAGGTACATAGTCTATTCCGATGATAAGCCCGCAAAAATTGGCGCATCAAGCAATAATAACAACTGCTAAATCTGAGCCGAGGGGTTCAAGATTGGTACTATCGGCCTTGAGTTGGCGGTCAAATGTAAATCGAAAAGATCACAAATCTATTTTAACAGTGTAGTGTGATTATGCAGGATTGTCAATAGACGCTTTCCATTACCTTACAATACGCCCAATATTAATCATAAGGTTTTAGTTAGCGGACATAGAGGATTATACTAATCTGTGCACAAGACCAGTTGGCTTGACGAACAGCCAGCTCTCGTTTACGATTAAGCAAATTTTCTCGGATGGAAGGCAAGCATTCTTTTCAAAGTATTACATATAGAGCCGTTTACCACAGCCAGGCGCCAGAGACGCCCTATGACAATCTCTGATGAAGGAAAATTCTAATGTCGATTGACTCACAAGACAAAGTGGCGCTTTGCCCCGCTGCTTTGCAAACCATTATTGCTCAGTTTCAGGAGGCAACGCCACGGGAACGCCTCGAATATTTGCTGGAATATGCCATGGACTTACCCGATATGCCGTCACGCTTACAAGAGAAGCGCGATGAAATGGAACAAGTACATGAATGTCAGACGCCGGTTTTTTTGCACACGGAACTAAACGACGGCAAAGTCGAGTTCTTTTTTGATATTCCGCCAGAATCGCCGACGGTACGCGGGTATGCGAGTATCTTAGCCGAGGGCTTGAACCAAACGACCCCAGCCGAAGTGCTGACAACGCCCGATGATGTCTATCATTTATTAGGCCTGCACGAAGCGATCACACCGCAACGGCTACGCGGCTTACACGCGCTTCTGGTCTATATGAAGCGTCAGGTTCAAAAATTGGTATAACAGAAGAAAAAACGTAAAACAGGTAGCGAGGAAAACAGGTGATACTGACCGCTATGCCGCGCTACCTGTTTCCTATCAACCATCAATTCCGAGGAGCCACCCATGCAAACGGCAGACCGTGTGTCACAGTTTGGTGAATCAACTATCCGTGATATGACCCGCTTGGCGTTAAAGCATAATGCAATTAACCTGAGTCAAGGTTATCCTGACTTTGATCCACCTGCGGCGGTTCTGGAAGCGGCAACGGCCGCTATCCACGGCGGCGCCAATCAATATACCATCACGTGGGGCTATCCGGCGTTACGGCGGAAGTTGGCTGAGCTCTATACCGACCAATTAGGCTGGCCGGTTGACCCAGATGTGCATGTCACCGTAACCTGCGGCGTCACCGAAGGCATCGTGGTGGCGATGATGGCGACGCTGAATCCTGGGGATGAGATCATCATAATCGAGCCAGCCCACGAGAATTTTCGGCCCGAGGCTTTGATGATTGGGGTTACGCCGGTAGCCGTCCCACTCGAATCCCCTCATTACCGGCTGGATGCCGACCGCTTAGCTGCGGCTATCACACCTCGCACCCGCGCCCTGCTGTTGAATACGCCCCACAATCCTACTGGCCGGGTCTTTGATGCAGACGAAGTGGCGATCGTGACCGCGCTGGTTGAAAAGCATAATCTGCTGCTGATCACAGACGAGATCTACAACCGAATTCTCTATGACAATCGTGTCCATGTGGCCCCTGGCAGTCTAGAACCACTGCGCGACCGCACGATTACGGTAGGCGGTTTTGGTAAAAGTTATGCCATGACAGGCTGGCGCCTGGGTTATATGATCGCCCCGTCATCACTCGCCACTGCGGTGCATCGGATCCACGATTATCTGACGATCTGTGCGCCGACGCCCTTGCAGGCCGCCGCCGTCGCTGCCCTCGAATTACCCGAAAGTTACTACGCGCAAATGACCCGCGATTACCACACGCGCCGCGATGCGATGATGAGCTATCTGGAAGAGGCCGGCTTTGTGGCCAGCCTCCCGGAAGGGGCTTATTATACAATGGCCGATTTTTCGCAGATGGATCTCCCCCAGGCCCAATGGGATGCGACCCGATTTGCGCGCTGGCTAACCACGGAGATTGGTGTGGCCGCCGTGCCTGGCACCAGTTTCTATTCGACGCCCGGCTACGGCAATCAGAGTGTGCGCTTTGCTTTTCCCAAAAAGTTAGCCACGCTCCAAGAAGCGGGCGCCCGGTTGGCAAAGATGCACGTACGTTAATCTCAATAGAACTGGAATACATATCGAGCAACCCACTCCTGATAAGGGAGGAGCCGTTGGGTGGACAGAACGATCATTATGGCCTTCCCTCATCAGTTCCTCCCCTGGTAAGGGGAGGCGTCGACGTGAGCTCCGCCGAACGGTTAGGTGGGGGTTCATGCCACCATTCGATAGTAGTGTATTGAGGGCCAAGCAACCCCAACCGCGCCCTCAGGGCTCCCGCTCCCCTGATAAGGGAGGGAGCCGGTTGGTGGACAGAGCGATCAATTTCGTCTGCCCCTGATAGCGCCTTACCCGCCGTTAGGGTGCGAGTGGGATTATACGTTACCTGGTTAACCTTCTATCCAATTAAAACCGACAAAGGAGTTATTTATGGCGGACCTATTTGCACCCGAAAATCTTGTAGCGTTCTTAACCTTGACGATCCTAGAGATCGTTTTGGGTATTGATAACGTAATCTTTGTGGCAATTTTATCGACAAAGCTGCCACTCAACGAACAGGCGCGCGCCCGTACAACGGGAATTAGCTTGGCCGTTCTTACCCGTATCTTGCTCCTTTTGAGCATTACCTGGGTCATGCGTTTGACGGCACCGCTCTTTACCATCTTTAGCAACCCGCTCTCTGGGCGCGATCTGATCTTGCTGATTGGGGGTCTGTTCTTGATCGGCAAGAGCACGTTTGAAATCCACGAAAAATTAGACTCGATCGAACATGAGAGCGTCTCTAAAGTGGCCGCTTCCTTCACCGCGATTATTCTTCAGATTGTCATCGTGGACATTGTCTTCTCGCTAGATTCAGTGATTACAGCGGTAGGGATCTCGGGCAATTTATGGGTGATGATCCCGGCAGTCATCATTGCCGCCGCCGTGATGTTGTTTTTCGCTGGCCCGATTGGCAACTTTGTGGAAAAGCATCCGACCATGAAAATTCTGGCGCTCGCCTTCTTGATTCTGATCGGCCTCATGCTGGTCATCGAAGGCTGGAATCCAGAATTGGTGCATGAAAACCATCTCAAAAATTATGTCTATGTGGCGATGGCCTTTTCCTTCCTGGTCGAGTTGGTCAACATCCGGCTGCGCAAAGCGGAACCTGTGCATTTGCACAATCAACCAACTGTCGTAGAAAAAAGAGCCGCAGTGCCAGAACAGAAACCCGTATTAGCAGAGCAAAGAATCGCCAAGCCACGTAGAGCGAAGCGTAAGTAAAAAAGAGTGCCCGGTGGTCTGTACAGACCACCGGGCACTCTTTTTTACAAGTGGATTCACGTAGGATGGGTGAAGCAACCGCATGATCAACGGTAAAAGCTCAGGTAATGCGGCGGCTTCACCCATCCTACAAAGATTAGGCCGTACTGGGAAAGGCGTTCAGTTTACGGCCATCACCCGAGGTCTGCCCACCATCGATTACAAGGGTGTGGCCAGTCATAAACTGGGCGTCGGCACTGGCGAGAAAGGCAAAGGCACCGGCGACATCTTCGGGAGCGCCCAAACGACCTAGTGGGATCAGACGATCTTTGTAAAATTCCATAAATTCGGGCGGATCGATCTCCGCGGCCATTGGCGTTAAGATATAACCCGGTGCTACGGCGTTGACGCGAATATGATGGTCCGCCAAATCTAAAGCCATCGTCTTGGTCAACAAGATGACCCCCGCCTTGCTGGCATTGTAATGCGCATATTTTACTTCTCCAGCAATGCCATTCTTGCTCGCCATATTAATGATTACGCCACCTTCGGGTTGGCGCGCCATCTGGCGGGCGACCAATTGAGCCACGTTAAAGACGCCGGTCAAGTTGATGTCGATAATCCGCTGCCAATCGGCTGGTGCGATCTCCAGAAAATGATCTTCGCGTGCGATGCCCGCCACATTCGCCAACACGTCAATGCGGCCCCACCGGGCGACGGCTGCGTCTACGGCGGCTTGTACATCCTGGCGGTTGCGTACATCACCAACCTGGCTGATCACGCGCTCGCCGACCGCCCACGTTTGAACAGCAGCCGCCAGGTTTTCGGCATTGTTATCAAAGGCCAGCACGCTAGCGCCATCATGCAAGAAGCGCTCGGCAATGGCTTTGCCCAAGCCACGTGCGGCGCCCGTGGCGAATAAGACTTTGTTTGTCGTCATAAAGTAAAACCATTATCACTGACTGAACGCAGGATTAGCCTTTGACACCGGTGATGACAATCCCTTGTAAGAAGATCCGTTGCGTCAAGAAAAAGATCCCAATTGGCACCAACGTAGAGACAACGGTCATTGCCATCAGGTATTGAATGTCGGTCTGGGTGCGGCCCATAAAGCGGGTCAAGCCAAGCGTGATCGTAAATAGTTCGGGAGAATTCAGGTAGATCAACGGCGCAAAAAAGTCGTTCCAGCTATAGGTAAATTGATAGATCGCCACGACGATCAAAGCTGGCATAATTTGCGGGAGCAGGATCCGAAAAAATACAGCAAAACGGCTACACCCATCGATCAGCGCGGCTTCATCCAACTCACGGGGCAGGGTCATCAAAAACTGCCGCAACAGAAAGATGCTGAAGGCGTCGCCAAAAAAGAGGGGCACGATTAGCGGCTTAAAGGTGTTTACCCAGCCGAGTTTGCTAAAAATCATAAACAAGGGGATCAACGTAACCTGCGCCGGCAGCATCATTGTGCTGAGCACGAGGATAAAGAGCGCGTTGCGGCCTGGGAAATTGATGCGGGCAAAAGCGTACGCCGCAATCGAACAGGAAAAGACCACGGCGGCCACATTCATCAGAGAAATGAAGGTTGTATTTAGTGAAAAAGTCGCAAATGTGCCCTTTTGCCAGGCTTCGATAAAATTCTGCCAGCGGTAGACCGGTGGAAACCAGACCGGCGGAATCTGCCAGATTAATTTTGACTCTTTGCCAGCGGTCAAGATCATCCAAACCCACGGAGTCAGAAACAACAAAGCGCCCGGTAGCACCAAGGCGCTCAACCCGATCTGACGTAGAATATTTTGCAACACCAAGCCACGTTTGCGAATCGTCGTGGATGGCCGCTCTTGTTGTGTTGTCTGCTTCAACACCCCTTGCGCGCGCATACGATCACCCCTTATCTACTGGCCCATATTCAACGGTCGCTTCGTTAACGGCTCGGTTCGCCTTCATCGCTCATGCGCAAAAAATCACGCCGCGACAAACTCTGTCTGTTCATAAAAGTCTCCTCGTAAAAATATGGACTGTTAATGATCAGTAAACAGCAATCAGTGGCTTAGGACGCCGAATGGCATCCATCTTCAGTTCACTGATTACCGGTGACTACGAAAACGATAGATGGTGCTGAGTGCATTGCACGGCTCAAACCACTCTGCCCAATAGAAACCAGGCCCTGCCCCGCGTTTTGGCGCGCTCCTTTGTCCGAGCGGTGGGGGTGAAGCAATGGAAAGGATGGGCGAGACATAATAGGCTACCAAATGGTCTACAGGGTTCAATGGCTTACTTCGTGGTTACCCATGATCAAGATTATAATGACCGACATCAATCCCGTCAAACAACAAAAATGGGATTAATTTTCAGATTACTTGACGTACAGGAGGAAAATGACCAGCTATCCGACGAATACCCAGCGCACAGCGGACATTGCCATTATCGGCGGTGGCATCATCGGCATGAGTTGCGCCTATGAGTTAGCCCGCCAAAGCAACTTACGCATCGTGCTGTTCGACAAACAAAATCCAGCCAGCGGCACGACCGGCGGCACCGGCGGTCTGATCTGTCTCCATGATATGGGTGAAATTTATGCCTCCTTAACCCTAAAAGGTTATGCACGCATTCAAGAATTGCGGCGCGATCACAATTTTGGCTACACACCTTGGGGCGCGTTAAGTGTCTTCTATACGGCTAGTCGATTTCCGCCAGCGCCCACCGCCTATGAAAAACGCTTTGGCCACGGGGAAAAGAGCATTTATCAGCACGAACTGCTCGAAACGTCCGAACTGTTGCGGCGCTACCCCTGGATCAAGCCAGAAGGGGTCCAGGGTGGCGCCATCTATCCCAACCAAGGGTTTATCGATCCCTATGAATTAGTGGAGCTTTATGAACGGTTAGCGATAGAAACGGGGCGGGTGCAAGTGCATCACAATACACCAGTCTTACAGATCCGCAACGAAGGCGATCAGATCAAAACGTTAGTCACACGGCGTGGAGCCTGGCAAGTGGGCAAGGTGCTTAATGCTGGTGGTCCGTGGGGCGCCAAGATCGCCGCACTGGCCGGAAGCGAGCTGGCCCTCACCCCACAACGGATTCAAGTTTGTGTGGCCACCGCCTTTGATGACGGTTTGGAGAGCGCGCCATTGACCAGTGTCCCAGCGTCGGTGAATGACGAAGGCGTCTGGTGTCGCGGCGAATTAGGCGGCACGCTGCTCTTTGGGCAACACCATCACACCACGAAAGAGGGCTACACGGTTGATCCCGATTACGTCAATCGCGTCAACGATCCAGATTATCCACAAGCGGTGGAAGCGGTTCATCGCCGTTTCTGGCATTTGCCCAAGAGCGTCTTCCTAAACGGCTGGTGCTGCGTCTACGGCACCACCGAAGATGGTTTCCCCATTATTTCGCGCGACACCCATTTGCAAAACTTCTACCACACCGTCGGTATGAATGGCCACGGCATGACCTGTCACGCAGGCGTTGCCCAAGCCACGGCCGCCCTCATGCTGCATGATCGCACCACCATCGACATGAGTGATGTGATGGGTAAACCCGCCGAGTTGGACTTTTCCGTGCTCAATGCGGGTCGCTTTGTCGAAGGAAAGTTGTTAAATTTCGAGTTGCTGTAAAAAAGACGGGATAAAGGAAACGGGATACAGTAGAAGATATATCCCGTTTCCTTTATCCCGTATCCCATTCCCTTATGAACCTATTGACAAAACTCTACGCCTGGGCCTGCGAACGGCTCTACGATGAATTTGCTGGAAGTTACGACGCCGTCAGTTGGTTGGTCAGCCTAGGACACTGGGCGGCATGGCGACGCTTAGCGTTCGATTACCTGTCCCCAGAAGTAGTCACTGAGCAACAGCCAGCTGCACCGCGTGTGTTGGAAATCGGGTTTGGCACCGGTGAACTGTTGGTCGAAATGGCGCGCCGCGGGATGGATGGCACGGGGCTTGAGCTGTCATCTGCGATGCACAAAATTACGACCAAGAAACTAGCTCGGCATCGTCTGTCCGTAGCGCGCGTGTGCGCGGTGGCCCAAGCCATGCCCTTGGCCGATGCTAGCTTTGATGCCATCCTGGCTACCTTCCCAGCGCCCTACATCCTTGAGCCGGCCACGTTAGCAGAATGTGCTCGCCTGTTGCGTGCCCCCAAAGCAGATCAATTCGGTTCGGGTGGACGGTTGGTGATCGTGGGATTATGGGTCGCTTTGAATCAGCCGCTTTTAGGCAAACTTGTCCCGCTTTTTTATAGTTCGCCCGGTGAAGCCCTTACCAACCAGATCTTGCAAAGGCTGACGCAGGCGGGATTTTCCAGTCGAATTATCAAGCACAAAATTGGCCTGGTCAGCGTAGGCGTGATCGTGGGCGAACGGCTGTGGAGGCAAGAGTGAGCCAATCTTTAGAACATTTGGAACAGGTGATTGGTGGACACGCCTGGCCCTATAGCGTGGGCGGTGGGGCGGTAGAAATCGGTGAGCATGGTCTACGCCTGATCAAACCTGCGACGAGCACAATCACCTATACCAACGCTCAGCTTGACGACTACCAGGCGCTCCAGCGCGAAAATTTTCGCTGGCGACCACCCTTGACATTGACCGTGCGCGCCCGTTTTTCGCATCCAGCCGATCAGTTGAACGGTACGGCTGGTTTTGGTTTTTGGAACGACCCATTCCTGATGACCGGCACCCGTTGGCCGTCGTTGCCGCGTGCCATCTGGTTCTTCTTCAGCGCGCCACCTTCGAATATGCCACTCGCCTTAGATGTCCCTGGCTACGGCTGGAAAGCCGCCACCATTGACGCGTGGCGTGCACCTTTTTTTCTGTTGGCCCCCAGCGCCCCGCTGGCCATGCCGCTCATGCGCATCCGCTCACTCTATCGCCAATGGTGGCCGGTCGCGCAGCGGGCGATTGGCGTCAGCGAAGCCAGCATCGTCGCCACGATGACCGAATGGCATACCTACAAAATTGTGTGGGGCGCCACCGATGCCCACTTTTATGTGGATGAGCGCTTGATTTTAACCGCGCCTACGCCACCCCGTGGCCCACTCGGCCTGGTAATCTGGCTGGACAATCAGGCCATGATCGTGACACCGTGGGGGAAATTCCGCCACACGTTGGTGGCATCCACGCAAGAGCAATGGTTAGCGTTGGCGTCGGTGGAAATTATTGGCCAGATTTGACAATCAAATCGTCTCCACGTATAATGCAGCTCATCTTTGCGGGTATAGTTCAGTGGTAGAACGTCACCTTCCCAAGGTGAATGTCGTCGGTTCGAGTCCGACTACCCGCTCTCCATTTTATTTGATTGTTACAGCACATAACATCTACAGAAAGCGTTCTAGCCACTCGGCTGGGACGCTTTTTTCATCCTTCGCCCACCCTTCTGCTCATACAATCAGGATTACCTGTTTGCTGAAATCCACTTTTCAGTGGCGGAGAGTTAGCCCACCATTTACACGGACGTGAACCCAGGCAACTTAGTAAGCATCGCGATGGCCTTCGATATACCAGACAGCACAAGCCATGTCATGGTAAGCACCAATCTGCCAGCATGGGTGGATCTGGGTGATTTTGCCAATATGAAATCTGAAAACAAATAATCTACTGCCTAGCTCTTGTCCCCAGCCGCCAGCTTTTACGAAGTGGCGGCTAATGTTTTTTTCAATCATTCTCTTTTTCCGCGAAGGAATTACCGTTTTATTACGATTAATAAATTATTGGAATATGATGCTATCAAAATCCTAAACCATCGCAAGGGAAATCCATGAAGTATTGGTCCCCAGTAATTTTTACTGTTTTCTCATTGGTGTTATCTAGCACTGGTTTTACCCACTCCGCCAGGATGAGAGACGAGTCTATTTTTTACAATAGGCTTTACCCACTTGTTACCAGTTAAATAATAGCGACCATCAGAAATGACAATGGGTCAGCCATTGCCCAAATTTGTGTCATCTATGGATACGAAGCTCGTGTCATCGTTTTATAGGCCTAGTATCCATCCAACCATATGATTTGTATAAAGAGGAAAGACATCATACTATGAAAAGGCTCCCAGTTTCTTCGCGCGGTCTAAAGTCAATAGGCTATGATCCAAAAACAAAAATTTTAGAGATCGAGTTCAAAAGCAAATTGCTGGCTCAATATTTTGATGTGCCAGCCAGCACGTATGAAGCCCTTATGCTGGCCGACTCCAAAGGTGCCTATTTTGGTGCTTATATCAGAGATGTTTACAGCCACCAACGCGTAAAAGAAAAAGGGCCTTTCGCTCAGATTAAGGCGATGTTTAAAAGTTTCTCCTGATTCAAAGAGGCCACTAACCGGACTTAAAACTTAATTTTTGGAACCAACAACAGAGGAGCGCCCGGCAATCAAGGAATTGCCGGGCGCTCCTCTTTGGTAAATCCGAGGCATAATGGCCGTAACCTTATTATGTTGCCTGCGTATCCCTTAAGATCCAAGTACGTGTATCTACTTGCTTCAGTTCAATCAAGCTTATCAATGTGTTGAATCT
>JAPLGZ010000205.1 GCA_026389895.1 Chloroflexota bacterium
ACAGATGGCTGTACCGATGAAAAAAAATACCTGGTCGTGATCATAGGTCAAGGCGCGCGGGTAAATTGGCGCGTTGATAAATGTAGTGTCTTGCATCTCTAGTAGCAAATCCGTCGGCTATTTTAGCAGTGAAGCGATGGCTGTCCAATTCACTAACGGGCCAATCACAGGTTATTCACATTACAACTGTGGATTCGTGTTATAAGCATCAGTGGTATAGCCCCACTGGCTTTGCATGGTTTGCCAGGCTTGGTCGTGGACCTGGGCACGTTCCATATAGGGGGCCAAGATATGTAGCCAATGCCCTGGAATAAATAGGCGAACCGTAGGCTGCGTTGAACAGACCAATTGTTCCGCCATATGGACGGTCAGGTAATTGTCGTCATCATCGACATATACCTTCACTTCGCTAATGCGCCATTCATATTGGCGTCGGCCTTTGGGCGTCGCGATTGGTTCTTCGCCTAATTCACGCGCGACCAGGGCAACGTCATCTAGAGTGCCATTTGCGACGGCCTGCTCGTACCAAACACGTTGTACTTGTGGCAAATAGGTTTGTGCGGCTCGGGCTTGCTTGGCGGCCACCCATTGGCTCAAAACGGTCAACAGCTTGTGAATCTCTGTCCAGAACAGATATTTAAATTTGTTGTCCATTGCCCAATCATTACCCTCCTTGCACGGCCAGACGCACCATTGCGTCTGAGGTCACCGCGCAACGAACACGCTAGGTTATGCAAACCGGCCATCATTTCACAGACCAGGCCATTGCATAACATCGACCGAATAACCCTATTTATACCCTATGCACGTTAGCAAAGAAAACCTAAAGCCAGGAGGTCATTCCACGAGAAGCAACAGAGCGAACTGACCTCATACGCGGTAAACTGGCTGAGATTACACCCCGTACGCAGGGTGGCAGCAGGGCTCAGCAGCGAGCTTTTTTAACTATGATTGATGGGATGGGCCTTTTGAGTGAGCTGTCCACGCGACAGGGGAAGGTCCGCGTTTTATTACTTTTTACCAATGACCTACATACCTAATCGGCTACCAATAAAGTCGGGGGCGCCATTCAGGAAACTACGCATATCCATCATCCGTTTGCCAGCCGGCTGCACCGTGCGCAGACTGAGCAAATGCTCACCTGTCCCTACAGCCACACCAGACGGCAACGCCATTATGAGACCAGGCTCGGCGCGACCTGGCAACACCTCGGCTTGCCAGATTTTGAAAACCTCATTGCGCCAGGTGGTGTAAGCCGATGGCCAGGGTGTATAGGCGCGCGTCATCCGCTCGATCTGAACGGCCGGCTGGTGCCAATCAATCAATCCCGCCTCTTTGGCAATCACCCGGCAAAGGGAGACGGCGCCTGGTAGATCGGCTTGGGCAATGGGTGGCAAGTCACCAGCCAGCCAACGCGGCAAAGTGCTCAGCAAAAGCGCGGCACCCTGGTCAGCCAAACGACTCGTTAAGCTGACGGTGGTGTCATCTGGCTGAATTGGCTGGTGGGCCTGGGTTAAGACGGCTCCGGTGTCCATCCCTTCATCCATCAGCATAATCGATACACCGGTTTCATCCTGACCATCCAGAATGGCCGCGGCAATCGGTGAAGCGCCCCGATAGGCAGGCAGCAAGCTAGCATGGATATTGATCGCCCCAAAAGTCGGAATTTGGAGGACATTTTTGGGCAAAATCAACCCATAGGCGGCCACAATCAAAAGGTCAGGGACGAGCGCCCGCAATTCGTCCACAATTGCGGGCTGTTTACGCAAACTGGTCGGCTGAAGAACCGGCAGATTTTGTTCTACCGCATACTGTTTAACAGGGCCGGCCACCAGTTTATTGCCACGACCAGCCGGTCGGTCTGGCTGGGTAACTACGGCGATCACTTGCCACGGTTGCTCTTGGGCGCGTTCATGCACAAGTAGTCTGTAACAAATAATGCGCTTTAATGGTAATCCTTGGGTCTACAACTATAAGAATACCCAGCTTTGCGTGTAATCGCTGCCAGCACCTGTAGAGTGCCAACCACGTCAGCTCGCGAATTTGCAACCTTTGGCCTACACCTGCGTATAGATAGACAGAGTATCAAGTCCATTTCACTAGAGGAGTTACAGATGAATTCAGAAGATGTCAAAGCAACAGGTGCGCAGCCGCAAGGCACAGTGCCAGTTGAGAACATTTCCAATACAACAACAGCCAGCGAGAGCACCCGTACACCTTTCGAGCGAGCCGCAGACAGTGCCCGTGAACAGGCGGTTGATGCGGCGGAAGCTTTTCGACGGGGCGAGTTTATGAGCGAAGCCACCGTAGATGCCGAAGCTTCGGCCGATGATCGCTTGATCGGGATGCTTGCCTATATTATTCCGGTTTTGCTACCAGTGATTGTTCTGTTGAGCGAGAGCAGCCAGAAACGTCCTTTCCAGCGCTATCATGCGGTACAGAGCCTTGGCTTGTCAATTGTTTTTGCAATGCTCAGCCTAGCCGTAACGATTGGCACCGCCATTATCCAAATTGTGCCAGTCATTGGCTGGCTGGTGGGGGTCTTAATGCTCTGCCTGACCCCCATTGCCATGTTGATGGTGGTGATTGCCATGTTCTACTATGGCTATCAAGCCTATCAGGGCAAACGCTTCGCCATTCCGGGTCTGACGAGCTTTCTACGTGACCAGAAGTGGGTCTAACGCAAGGTGCTTTGGCACAAACAAAGCACGACCCTACATAATTTAGCCCCCGGCTGAAGCATAATTCTTCGAATAGAGCGGGACAAGAGATTCTCTTGTCCCGCTCTGCGCGTCTATGGTACAAATTCCAGCACAGAAACCAGCCTATTCGTGATTGTTCGATTAAACCAGTGAATTCAAAATCAAATATCAATATTTCAAACTATCTCAGCCAATATATTGATATTATTGATTTATTTATAAATAATTCGAAATTCAGGTATTGACATTTTTAAAATTTGTGATATTCTCTTTTTAGAAAAGTGAAAGGCAAGGTATTTTTTGAAAGGAGCGTTCCCAATGATGCCATCAGACATGTACAGTGTTTATGATTTGCAGAAAGAGCACCGTGCTTCCCTGTTACAGGTCGCCCAGAGCGCGCGATTGTTGCGCCTAGCAAAGCTTTATCAGACCAATGGCCAACAACCATTCTTATCGCACATGGGCGATTTATTAATTGCTTGGGGCTGGTGGCTGAAACAACGCTATGAAGCAGTCCAGGCCACACAGGCGAGTGTGGACACCCCAATGATGTTGCCGACGAATCATTTTTTATCGTCGAAAGAAAATGCTGTTTTACACCAACGGCATATCTAAAGCAGTTTATTCAACCAGCCTATTGAAAAGTAGCGCTTAAAGAAGGTGAAAATACTATGATTCCATTACCAAGTCAGTGTCCATTTGGCGGGGGCGAAATTGTTGTCACCCGTTTCTACTGTCCCGACAGCGGCTTGACCGTCGAAGGTCAATTTTCGGTGGTGGCGCCTTTTGCCCAGTTGGCGCCAGAGCAGCTCAAGTTTGTCGAAATCTTTGTCCGTTGCGAAGGCAAGTTGAGCCGCATGGAAGATGAGTTAAAACTCTCCTACCCGACCATTCGCACTCGACTTCACGAAGTGATTCGCGCCTTGGGCTACGAACCAGGCAAGGAAGAGCCAAGCGGGGTCAGTGAGGATAAACGAAAGAGTGTTTTGCAGGCGTTGGATGAAGGTCAATTGAGTTTTGAAGAAGCAATGCAAATGTTACAAGGAGGCGACTAATGGCACAAGAAAGGCTTCAGACAGGGGAAGCGCCCACGCTGATCATTGATCGCGTGGAAGGGAATCTGGTGATCCGCGGTTGGGAACGACCAGAGCTATTGATCAATTACGATGATGAGGAAAATTTAACCCTGAACCAAACGGGTGAAACGATCTCCTTACGCTGCGACGAGGATTGCATCATCCAAGCGCCACACGGCACGACTTTGCAAGTGCGGCATGTGGAGGGTGATGGACAAGTTCATTCGATTCAAGGGGAGATCCAGTTTGGGCAAGTGGATGGTAATCTGCAATTGCGCAATGTAGGCGGAATCACATTAAAACAGGTGGACGGTGATTTTCTAGCCAAACAAGTACAAGGCGATCTGCATGCGCAGCGAATCGACGGCAATGCCACGATCGGTGATGTACAGGGCAATTGCTTAATTGAAAATATCGAAGGTGATGCCCAGTTACAAGCCGTCCAAGGTGAAGTCAAACTGGAACAAGTGTCTGGCAGTTTGCGTCTGCGAGAGGTCGGGGCAGCGATGATTGGCCAGGTGGACGGTGATTTCTCGGCCAAACAAGTGCGCGGCGATCTGCAAGTGCAACAAATTGCGGGCAATGCCGACGTTTCGCGCATCCAAGGACGCTTTGCGACAGAAAGCGTTGAAGGGGATCTGACATTAAACGGCGGCGAAGGCAACGTTTTGGCCAAAGTGGAAGGCAATGCCGCGTTGCAACTAGCCTTGCCGCCCGGTCGAGAAGTGCGGATCACAGCCGAAGGTGATATTGCCTGCCAGATTCCGCCCGCCACCAGCGCCAAGTTTCATTTGGTAAGCGAAGGCGATATTTTGATCAACAAGTTAGCCGCCCCCACACGCAGAGCCAGAGGCGACATTGAATTTGTCATAGGCGCTGGCGAAGCATCGATTGTGCTCGTGGCAGAAGGCAATATTGTGGTAAGTGGCTCCCGAGTAGATGGGCCATGGGGCCAAAATTTCGAAACAGATTTTAACTTTGGGGCAGAATTTGGCCCTGAATTTGGAGAGCGGGCCGGCGAATTCGCCCAACAAATTGCCAGCCAGATCGAACAACAGGTGAGCACCTTAACCCGCCAGTTGGACGAAAAATTAGCCACGCTAGGGACAGGCGATGAATTGGCCTCGCGCGTCCAAGAAAAGGTGCAGGCGGCCATGCGCAAGGCCGAAGAGAAGATTAGCGAAGCCATGCGTAATGCTGAACGCCGGGCGCAAGAAGCAGAACGGCGGGCGGCCGAAATGGATAACCGCCAACGCAAGCAAAGCTGGGGATTTACCGCGCCGCCCGTTCCCCCCGCTCCCCGATCACCCAGAGCGCCCCAAGCGCCCAGAGCCCCGAGAGCGCCCCAAGCCGCCCAAGCCGCTAGCGACGAAGAGCGCCTGATGATCCTGCGCATGGTCGGCGAAGGCAAAATTTCAGTCGAACAAGCCGAGCAATTGTTGGCTGCACTTAACGGGTAAAGCGAAGGCTTGACACGAAGTTTTAAAAGGGAAAACACTCAATCGAAAAACGGCTAGCATGATAAGTTATCATGCTAGCCGTTTTTCGATTGAGGTATGATGCAGGAAATTCTTCTCAAAGCCGGCTAGATTGGGCGAGCCTCGGATCTTGCTCGGTAACAATCCGCAACGTTAATAGGCGCCTTTGCCTTGTATAACAACCCAAACAGTCCTGA
>JAPLGZ010000206.1 GCA_026389895.1 Chloroflexota bacterium
AGGATCGATTGGTTCGTGACCGGGTCAATCAAATCCACCTGTAACTGGTCACCACCCCAGATGTCCCAACTGCTGGCGCGCACATCGAAGGCGAGGCTGATGTGTTTGACGCCCGATGGAATGTTGAGGGTCTGTTGGATGGTGGGTTGGGCGTTGCTATAGCGACCCAGGCGAATGGCCCATTGGCCGGCTTGGGACGAATTGGGTGGCAGGTCGTTGACGATCAAGGCGCTGGGGTTGCCGCTCTGTTGCCAGGCATTGTGTGTCGCGACGTTTTCCAAGTCGCCATTTTGGACGAGATTCTGGCCTTCGATGCAGGGGGCGGTGGAGGGCGTGGCGTCCAGCAGCGGGGCGCTGATCGTGCGTTGCGTGCCATCTTTCAAGTAAAGTGTTTGCGACAGCACACGCCCTTTTTCCGTAATTCGTCCCCACTCGAAAATGGGGGGGATGACCCAGTTCGGTGGATGGAAGTCTGCAATGTGGAAATAGGATTGGGTCACCAAATCATAGGCGTAAAAGTCATCCCAGGTGATCACCGTTTCTCCGGCGGAAACATCGTGAACCACCACATTTTGCTCATTAAACGCGCTCTCCCAAGTGGTAAGTTTGACCAGTTGCGTATGACTGGCTAAGTCATAAATGACCAGCCCCACCGGTTTACCGTACACAGCGTCATACCAAGCCGCCAGCCGTGGACTAATGCCAAAATACTCATTCACATAGGCATCCCTGTCATTCAATTCCTTGGTTAATGTAATGATTTCATGGGTTCGCAAGTTCGCGGCATACAAGGTAGCGGTTCGTGTTTCACCTCCATTAGGCTCGCCAAAGGCGACCCAGTCACCTGCAAGCTGGGGATGAATGGAGGGCGTACCATGGGTGGATAACAGTGCATCTTCCCCAGTAGCCAGTGTGTAGGCATGAAACCCCTGAAAATACCAAATCAGATCGGTTTCATTCATGACTCCGAAAAACGCCGCGTCATTGTCATCCCCTAATCGTGTCTCTCGTCCACTCTGCGCGTCGATGAGTTTTAGTGGGAGCGGCTTCGTGCGGTCCGCCGGAAACTCATTGCGGTAAGTATACCGTGGGGTTATAGCAGGTCCTTCCACCGGCGTTCCCACCCTCACCTGTGGGTTCAGTGGCAGGGTGAGTTGGGTGACCGGACGACGCGCTTGCACCACCTGTGGTTGAGGCATCCGCACCGCTTGTCCATCTCGCCCTCGCCACATCACGCCCACCAAGCCGAGCAAAATGACGATCACTACACCAATCAGTCCATAGCTAAACAGACGAAACTTCATACCAAACTCCTTGTCTTATACCACTAATCCCTAATGTATTCCATGCGTACGCGGGCGATAGCCCAGCGCTCAAGGGGTGACGGGCCACCACAAGGTAAACCAGCCGCGTGGCTGGCCATTTTCTCCATAAGCCTCATGCCAGTTAATCTCACCGTTGGTATCGCAATCCGTGCTCCCCTCATACTCGTTGACGAGTAACCAAGCAATCACGTAGCGCGCCCCAAACTCCTGTTGAATAAAGGTCGTGAGTGAGTCACTGGCAAGACTGGCATAATCGATTAGGTCGCCAGAAAGCGTCTCTTTCCGAATCAACGATGTTGTAGCTTTTGGACAAGGGGCCACTAAATCCGCCTCGGTAATCAGCATCGGTTTCCCGCTCTGCCGCATCGTCACTGCCATCCCATCGGGAAAGTATTGGGTGATATGGTCACTTACAGGTTTAAGCGCTTTGGGCAGATTTTTGATGCCGCCATGCTCATAATCGCAATACCCATCAAACGAAACGCCACCTCTAGTATCCCAGGTTTCCTGGCCCGCTTGCCAATAGTTATGCAAACTAAAGCCATCCGCCTTGGCGGGAACTTGGTTGATAGTTGCATAATCATACCCGTAGGTCTTCTTCATAAAATCAAGGCCGGAGTGTTGCCCACCCCCCTCTACCTTCGAGATATCACAAGTGCCTAAACCAAAGTGTTCTCCATAAAGCCGCTGAGCCATCGAGGGTGATAAGATTTGCAAAGCATGATTGAGTTTTTTGGCTTGATCATAAAGCGCTGCAAAGTATTCATCCATATCAATCCAGGCTTGTTTGTTGTCCACATTGGGCGCTAAATCAAGTACCTTGTCAACAGTTATCAGTTTCTGATACCATTCATAATTGGGTTCATTGGCTGGTTCAAAATAGAACCGGTCTAATGGCCAACCATGCGCCTTATTTACCTGGTAGATCGCCTCCATCTCAGCCGCGATATCATAGACGTCGCGATATTTTTCGACTTTATGTTTCTGCGCTTCGGTAGTATCACCACAATAATTGTCCCCCGCTGGAATTTCCGTTGCCAAGAGGTTATGTTTCTTGCCGAGGTGATCATAGTCAGAAAAATTGCCTGGTGAAGGAGTAATTCGAATCACGACAATCGTACCGTTTGTCCGTGAGATGGCGCGCGTCAAATAGTCATAGACGGCGTAGTCTTGGCCATTCGTTTGCTTGACAGTCGCGCCATTGACGCGGCACCGTTCGTTCTTATTGGCAGGGTCAGGGGATATAGGACGCATGACCTGATATACTTGGTCACTTTGAATGACGACCGCGGCGGGCCATTTTCCATCCGCAGCGCCAACGGGTGGAGGTTGGATGCGCTGCAGAAAGGTGTCTTGCCAGTCTGTATTACGATTGCCCATATGAATGCCACTTTTTTTTGTATATCCAGCAATCAATGGCAGATAGACGGTATTGGGAGCAGTCGGGGCATTCGGGTCGGTCTGCGCCTGTACGGTGGGTGTCCACGTCACCAAGTCAAGCACCAGTACACTGCCAAAGAGCACGATCATGAGACTGACGATCAAACAGATTCTTTTCATAGTTTTCCTTGTCCAGCGGTGGGGTGCGTGTGGTGCGTGCGCGTTTTGGCCGCACCTTTTCGTTATTCAAAACAACCGCTGAACGACCAATATACCA
>JAPLGZ010000649.1 GCA_026389895.1 Chloroflexota bacterium
AAAAGGAATGAAAATGAAATTTCTAGATCAAACACTTAACCTACGGTATCGAGAAGCGCCGCTGGACATGCGCGGCGCTAGTTTTCGCACATTGGGCTATGGGGTTATCGACAAAATTGCCGACTTGTTCGATGAGCTGCCACAGAGACCGGTGACGACCGGAGAGTCGCCACAAGCCATCCGCCAACTCCTGGGTCCAGGCGGCCTCCCTGAACGTGGCACGCCTGCCACTCACTTGTTGGAGGAAGCAACAGAGCTGCTCTTTGATCATTCGCTCTTCAACGGCCACCCGCGCTTCTGGGGATATATCACTGCATCGGCGGCGCCCATTGGCGTGCTGGCCGATTTATTGGCCGCAGCCGTGAATCCAAATGTCGGCGCCTTTATGCTCTCGCCCATGGCAACGGAGATCGAAGCCCAGACCATCCGCTGGATCGCTGATCTGATTGGCTATCCAAGCAGTTGTGGTGGACTGTTGGTCAGCGGTGGCAATATGGCCAATTTTGTCGGCTTCCTGGCGGCGCGCAAAGCAAGGGCATCCGAGCAGGCAGACGGCTCGTCTGTAGGCATACGACCAGCCACCGTTTATGTATCGCAAGAGACCCACACCTGGATCGATAAAGCGGCCGAACTTTCTGGTTTGGGTGCAGACGCGGTGCGTTGGATCACGGTCAATGCCCACCAGCAGATGGATCCAGTTGCCTTGGAAAAACAGATCATTGCCGACCGTGCTGCTGGCTGTCTGCCTTTCTTGGTGGTTGGTACGGCGGGGACAACAAGCACAGGTGCAACGGATCCGCTACCGGAAATGGCAGCCATTTGCCGCAAGTATGCTTTATGGTTTCATGTCGACGGCGCTTACGGCGCGCCCGCTGCAGTCTTGCCAGACGCTTCTCCTGATTTGTTGGGCTTGCGGGAAGCCGACTCGATTGCACTCGATCCGCATAAATGGCTCTACAGCCCGTTGGAAGCTGGTTGCGTGCTGGTGCGCGATCCGCGTCATCTGGTGGAGACCTTCAGTCACCATCCCACCTATTACAACTTCAATGGTGGAATGGAAGATTCACCGATCAACTACCACGAGTTTGGCTTACAAAATTCACGTGGCTTTCGCGCGCTGAAGGTCTGGCTGGCGCTGCGCCAAGTCGGGCGGGCAGGTTATCGTGAGATGATCGGCGATGACATTGCGCTGGCGCAAGCCTTATACGCGGCCATTAACACTTACCCCGAATTGCAGGCAGTGACGCAGAACCTGAGCATTACGACGTTTCGCTTCGTGCCGCTGGATTTGCCCCATGATCCACCAGCGGTCGCAGTTTATCTGAACAAGCTAAATGAAGCCCTCCTCAATTGCCTGCAAAAGAGCGGAGAGGCGTTTGTTTCCAATGCGGTAGTCGAAGGCAACTATCTCTTGCGCTCCTGCATCGTCAACTTCCGAACCACCTTAAAGGACGTGGAAGCGCTGCCAGAAATCGTAATCAAACTTGGCAGACAACTGGATACCGAAATGCGTTCTCAATTCTTTTCCATTCAAAACGTGCTTGAAGCAGTCTGATTCACTTTATTCATTTCAATTTTTTCAAAAAGGAACCTAAATCTATGTTGCACTATCGTTTCAAATCTTCAGCCCAAGTTATGCTCGTATCTATCGGCGGTTTCATACTATTCGCCCTCTTGTTTAGCCTTACCCAACCGATTGGCGCGGCGCTGGGCGCAGTCTTACAGCAAACGGTCGCTGGCACAAGCACGGTGCCCCCCTATCTCAACTACCAGGGCATGTTACGCGACGCCGAAGGGAAACCGATCAGCGGCGTCCAAAAGTTGACCTTCCGCATTTACAAAGATGTCACGGCTCCCCTACCCGAAGCGTTGTGGGTGGAAGAACACAACGAAGTCACCGTCCGCGACGGCCAATTTAGCGTGCTATTGGGCAACAACAAACCGATCCCGCCGGAACTCTTTACCGGCCCGGATCTCTTCATTGGCGTCACTGTCGCGCCCTTGGATGAAATGGTGCCGCGCCAACGCTTTGCCAGCGCTCCCTATGCCATGGTGGCTGACCATGCCACGGCCTTGACTGCCCCCAATGGCAGCACCCATGTTGTACACGTTGATAACACCGGTCGCGTTGGTGTCGGCACCACTAGCCCGCAGGCGCAATTGCAGATCAGCGCGACAACGGGCAGCGCCCTTCAGGTCAACGCCGGTGGACAGCAGATGGTAGTCAACCCCACGGGGGTTGGCATTGGGACAACCGCGCCCGCCGTTCCTTTGCAGATCCGGAATGATGACCCTGACATGATGTTGGACATCAACGCGGCCAGCACTGCCCCGCGTGGCGAGTATGCCTTTGGTGTGGATGGTCAGCGCCGCGCCACTGTCTATTATGACAAAACAACCGGCAAAGCTGGGATGGAAAATGGTCAAACGCAATTGAATCTCTATACCAACGGCCTTGTTGAGACGATCGGTAGCCTCGGCGTGAATGGCGTGATCCACACCACAGGCAATGCGCAGATTGACGGCGAGCTTTACCTGGGCGTACCTGGGCAACAACCGCGCAAACCCGTGTTGATCAAGCGGTTTAGTGGACTCCCTGAAGATCAGGAGCTATTCGACACTGGTATCTCGGCCAATGTCTATCAATGCACGACAGGGGCTTGGTCCACCGGACGCTATGACATCAGCGAGGACTCGCGCGACGCCGATATGGCCTGGGTCTTCATTGGGGGTAACGCCAACTGGTATATCCACACCAAGTTTATGAGCGATGGCCAGCCTGACGAAACCCCTCATATCGATGTTCTCTGTTTCTTGAACGGGCTTGTGGAATACGATGAAAGTTCTGGTAACCGCTGGGACGGTGGAGAGTAAATCATGAATATGCAACAGACGCGGCCGCTGGTCAACCTACACCAAGGACGACCAAGCGCGGTCCGCATTGGCTATCAACTGATCCGTCTCTTGCTCTTGCTGAGTTTGCTCTGCGCTGGCCCTGCCTACGCCAGTCCATTG
>JAPLGZ010000747.1 GCA_026389895.1 Chloroflexota bacterium
ACTTCGGCGCCCAAATCTAAGGCGGTGCGCACCACGGCGCGTAGGGCTGCATTCATGCCTGGCGCATCACCACCACTGGTCAAAACAGCTAAACGTTTCATTCTCAAACAACCTTTCCAGATAAGTGAATTAGTGTGTAAAGAAATGACAACGTTGCCTCGGCACAAAGCAAGATTATCAGAGATTATATTTTTGAGGAGCGTAACAAAGGTTTTGGCCATTATAC
Organism: Chloroflexota bacterium; assembly: GCA_026389895.1. Taxonomy (GTDB): domain Bacteria; phylum Chloroflexota; class Anaerolineae; order Caldilineales; family Caldilineaceae; genus JAPLGZ01. The sequence goes on from JAPLGZ010000747.1 coordinate 227, forward strand.
TATAAATGGTAGATTCATTTGAATTTTCATCTAGCAAATTTATTCTGTCTCAAGGAGGGGTGAGACAGGTTAGTTGACATAAGATTTTTTGTTTTGACAATTTAACCATTTGGCCTATACTTTTGCCAGATCATTATATTTGTGTAATTATATTTTGACCGCTGGAGGCATGATGGCAAGACGACGAAGTGCAGTACGCATCGGTATGACGGGCCTGGGTGAACGTGAGGAATTGGCGCCAGGCGTCTTTATTAACACGAACTATCGCGGCTGTACACCCGGTTTTATGTATACCGAAGAAGGCATTATTTTGATCGATTCGCCGTTGATCCCCAAGCAAGCGATCGATTGGCGGCAGCAGATTGAAGATGAATACCCAGACCAACCTTTTCTCTATATGATCAATACCGATCATCACCGGGGCCATGCGCTGGGCAATCAATATTTTATGCCGGTGAAAGTGATTGCCCACGAACGGGCTCACAAAGAAATGTCCGGTTATACTGAGAATTTCAAAGAACGGGTGCGCAACAGTTTTAAGCGCGAGCCAGAAATTCAGGCTCAACTCAACAATATTATCATTATTCCGCCGCATATTACTTTTACCCAACGCTCGACCCTGTTGTATGGCAGCCGGCGCATTGAATTGATTTATGTCGGTGGGCATACGCCGGCCACGAGCATTGTCTGGCTGCCCGAAGAAAAAATCTGTTTTGTGGGGGATATTCTTTGGGTTGACCAACATCCGTACATGGCGCAGGGCAATACGCTGGAGTGGCTGCGGGCGTTGGAGACAATTCGTAAACTCGGTGCAGAATATCTGATTCCAGGGCATGGCCCGGTGTGCGGCCCGGATGCGACCTATCGGGTGGCCGAATATATTGAATTTATGCGCAAGCGCGTGCGCGAATATTACTTGGACGGCAAGAATAAGAATGAGACCAAAAGTGGTTTGGTCGGTGAAATGTTAGAATGGTTCCCGGTGCCACCCGAGCGTAAGGCCAAGATCGAAAGTCAGATCAAGTCGGGCCTCAACCGCGTCTTCCGCGAAATTCAGCGTGAACAAGACGCCGCGGCTGGCATTGTGAGCCTTGATGAGGATGAGGAAGATGACGATTAAACAGATGAGTAAATCCGCGGGGCAGGCCGACCGCGCCCTGGCCTACAAAACCGAAAAACGTTCGCATAGCCCTGTCGATGTTTTGCGCGATGCGCTGGACAAGGCTGAACGTCAGGTTGTCAGCCCCGATGCCAACAACATCGAAGAATTTCTGGTTGCCCTCGATTCGATCGAAGAGCAGCTCACCACGTTGACAGCGACCCAAGCCGATGTGCGACCGGAGCAAGGGCGTTGGGATAGCTTGGTGGCGCGCATTGCGACCAAGCCCGAACCAATTGCGGCGGCGGCAGCCAAGGCGGGCGGGCTGGCTAAATTGCGCGCGCAACATCCGCCGTCCGAAAGTTTCTGGTGGCATGTGGATGCCGAGGTCACACGCCGGCGCGTGCGGGCCATTCGGCGCTTTATCATCACCACCGTGGCGATTATTGCCGGTGTGGTCTTCTTGCTCTGGGGGGTGGATTATCTCTTTCCACCCAATCCCAACACGATCTTGCTGGTGAACGCTACCTCGGATGTTGAGCAGTTGGTGGCCGAACAAAAGTGGGCTGAAGCGCTGAAACGAATTCAGACGGCGCGGACCGCGTTGCCAAACGAACCAGAATTGCTGGTTTGGGAAGGGGTCTTGTACGAACAGTTAAAGGATCCCATCCATGCCAAAGCCAGCCTGGATCAGGCGCAGGCATTGGTCAAAGATCAACCGGCTGGTTTCTGGATTCTGGTCGGCAATAAGCGCTTCCAGGTGGGCAATTTAACCGGCGCCGAAGAGGCGGCCAATCTGGCCTTGAAAATTTCACCAGAAGAGCCGCAGGGGACACTGCTGTTGGCTAGCCTGGCCGAAGCGCGCGGCGACAACCCGAAGGCGATATCCTTGTTTAATCAAACAGCTGATTTGGCCCGCAAGGCGGACAATCCTCAGCTAGAAGTGATCGCCAAGATGCGGATGGGCACCTTAATGCAACAAGTCAATCCCTTCGATTCTGGCTCAACTGCGCCGACCAATACCCTGCCTGCGCCGACAACTCCTATTACGAAATGAACAGCGCGTCGTTTACCAAGGTTAGTCGTAAACGTTGGCATCTGGCTGTCATTTTCGGCTACGCGGCGTTGGCCCTCCTGCTAACCTGGCCGCTGGCGCAACACTTCACCACCCATGTGCCAGGTGACGGGATCGATGATCCGTCACTGGCCTGGAATCTTTGGTGGATCAAGGCTCGCCTGATCGAGCAGCTCAATTTTGATATTTTTCATGTCGATTGGATGTTTCATCCAATCGACATCAATTTGGGCTTTTATACCCTCACGCCACTCAACGGTCTACTCAGCACGCCTTTACAACTTGCCTGGAGCCTGATCGTCGCCAACAATCTGGTGTTGCTCTCCTCGTTTGTGTTAGGCGGCTATGGGGCATTTTTGCTCGTTTGCGATTTGTTGCGTGAACAGCAGAGATTGGAGATTGGGGCATCGGGTGTAATCACTAATCGCCAATCGCCAATCTCTATCTATCTCCCCGCCGTCTGCGCTGGCCTGATCTACGCCTTTGCTTCTTCCAAGCTCTTCTATGTCAGTCTGGGGCAGTTTAACATTGCCAGCAGCCAGTGGATACCCTTTTGCGTGCTCTATCTTTTACGCATGGGGCGCAGCCCCAACCTGCGCTCCGGTTTACGCAACGCTCTACTTGCCGGTCTTTTTCTCACCTTTCAAGCCTGGGCCGAACTAACCTACGCCTCTTTTCTATTGATCTTTATTGGGCTCTATTTCCTTTGGCTACTCCTCGTCCCCAAGCGCCGCCCAAACTCATCACGCATCACGCATCACGCATCACTCTTTTCCAGCTTCTTCCTCCTCGCCCTCACCTTCCTGCTCGGCATCGCTCCCTTTCTCTGGGCGATGATCCCCGATCTACAGCGCGAGGGTAACTTTTTTTCCAGCGGTGGCGGTTTTGCCGATCTCTTCAGCGCCGACTTAATGGGCTATCTGCTGCCAACCCGCTTGCATCCATTCTTTGGGCAATGGGCCGCGGCGCTGCCTTTCCCGAATGACAAGGGCCAACAGATCTATATTGGTTATCTGGCGCTCTGTCTGGCGCTTGTCGGGGTAATCGGCTTGTTGCGCCAACCGCGTGCGCGCCAACAAGGTTGGTTTTGGGGACTGACAACGTTATTCTTCTGGCTGCTCACGCTCGGGCCGCATGTGCGTTGGGCGGGCCATGATCTGCCGATCCCTGGTCCCTTTGCGCTCATCAGTAAGTTGCCTTTCTTTAGTGGCAATCGTTACCCCAGCCGTTATAGTGTGATGTTGATGCTCGGCGTGGCTGTGTTGGCTGGGGTGGGCGTATCGAGGATAGAAGGCAGGGTGCGAAATGCGAAGTTTCGTGCTCTGTTCCAACCTTTGCTCATGGGGGGCTTAGTGGTGGTCTTTCTGTTTGAGCACGCTTCTTTTCCCTTGCCACTCAACGATTCGCGGGTGCCAGCGATTTACCAGACATTGGCTGCCCAAAAGGGCGATTTTGCAGTGCTCGAATTGCCCACGGGTTGGCGCAATGGGGCGCGTGTGCTGGGCAAGTCTGACAAGTTGATCATGATGCAGCAGTGGTATCAGACCGTCTATAACAAACGGCGGCTGGGCGGCAACACCAGTCGCAACCCGGCTTACAAGTTTCAATATTTCACCGAAGCGCCGCTGATCGGCGATTTGATCGCCCTGATGAATGCTGATAACGATCACCGTTACCTGGCGCCGGTGGTGAATGCCCAACTTGACGAAATGATCGCGCATGACCGTCCCCTGGCTGTGCAAGTGCTAGATTTTTTGAATGTGCGCTATGTCACGCTTGATCTACAACGGTCGCCGCCCGCGCTGCTGCGTTTTGTCGAGGAGGCGTTGCCGCTGACCCCAGTTGAGCAATGGCAAGGGCTGGACTGGACGGGGCAACCCAACACAATTCGGCTTTATCAAGTGCAACCTCCGCCGCAAGAATCAACCTGGGAGATTAATTTGGCTGAACCCTTCGGTAAGCTTTACCTCGCCGAAGGCTGGTCAGCCGTGGCCACCGCGGGGGTGCGCTATGCCATCCGACCGCATGCCACACTGCTGCTCAATTTGCCAGAGACGGGCGGAACGTTGTCCGTAGAATGTTTTTCACCGGCCACTGGGGCGCATGTAAGCATCAATGGCACATCCCTGGGCGATTGGGCGATCCCTGCTCAACCTGGCTGGCTGAGACTTACTATACCCCCAGCTTTGGCCACTGCACCGGTTGATCGCCTGGAATTTGATTTTGTGGGAACGCCACTCCCCGTCACCGAGCTACAAAAATCACCTGATGCCCGCGGTTGGCCCGTTGGTAAGACCGGCGCCTTTTTGCCCGCAACCACTGCGTTGGTGGCGCGCAGCGCTGGCAATGATGTGGGTGATTTTGGCCAGCTTTTTGTCAATGGTCAGGATGTCGCCTTGTCTGGCGGCGAACCGGCCTATAACTTGGTGGCGCTTGATCCACAGGGCAAAATGATCGAAAGTATGATGTTTGACACCCATGCTTCTGACCAGGCGTCGCTTGACATGGCCCAATGGCTAACCCGTTGGCCAACGGGCACCGTGATCGCTGGGGCCGTCGCGGATGAAGCCAGTGAGAAGCTGGGCGAAACGGTGATCAACGCCCTGGCCCACCTGGGGGTAAGCGGCGATCTGCGCGGTAAACAACGGTGGAGCCAGGCTTTTATTGGCGTGGTGGGCGCGCCGCCGGGTTCGGCGCTTGAGCAAATGAGTCTGTTGCAACCGGCCACCGTTTTCGTGGGCGCGCCGGTTGATGCGTCCGAGGTTAGCGCCGGCGTGGGGCGCGTGCGGTTTACGGCGACTCCACCCTAGGCGTTTCTGTTGGGGAGCGGGAAACCCTCAGGGCGCGAGTGGGGTCATGTCCTTTACGAATCAGGAGCACTATTATGAACAGTCAGTTAAAACCGATCCGCATCGCCCAAATCGGTTACGGTTATTGGGGGCCAAATCTGGCGCGTAACTTTTATCAACTGCCCGGCGCAGAACTAGCTTACCTGGTCGAT
>JAPLGZ010000699.1 GCA_026389895.1 Chloroflexota bacterium
GCCCGCGTATACATTTTGCCGTGGGTATGCGGCCGTGGGTTATAGTAGTCATCGACATTCCAGCGGGTGCGCGGAATTTCTTGCACCCGATCAACGCCATCCTGCAACAACTGCCAGAAAGCTTCGGGCGTATCTGCCCCAGGGAAGCGACAAGCGAGACTGATGACAGCAATCGGTTCATTTATACCTGTAGCGATCTGGCGGACAGGCGTTGGTTCCTCAGTCGGGTGGAATTCCGCCAGGGCCAGCACTTCATCTAGCAAATAATCGGCCAGGGCGTTGATGGTCGGATATTCAAAGGCGATGGTCGTGGGCAGGGGGTGTTGTAGCCCGCGCTGCAACTGCTGGCGCAGTTCGATGGCCATGAGCGAATCCAGGCCCAGATCGGCAAAACCCGTTGTTCTATCGCGTAGCTCGGCCATCCCAAGGACAGCCCCCACCGTCTGTTGCAGATAGCTACGAAGCTGTTCTAGACGGCGATTGACCGGCAATGCTTCTAGGGCCTGCACCAGCGCGGCTTTGCCAGGTATTTCCGGTTCACGCTGGTCGTTGGCATTCGCTTCGGTTGCGGATGACTCCGTGGTGATCTCTGCCAGAAAGCGCCGCGGTTTAGTCAATTCGTAGAGGCTTTTCAACCGCGACCATTCAACATCTGCTGCCACCATTTGGCTGGCGTCGGTTTCTAACAAATAGCGCTGGATGGCAAGCCCTTGTTGGGGCGCGAAAGCGCGCACCCCCAGCGCAGCGAAGCTCCCTTGCGCTTCGGGAGTGGCCATGCCACCTTCTGCCCAAGGCCCCCACGCGATACTCAATCCCGGCAACGCCTGGCTGCGGCGGTAGGCCATCAAGCCATCCAGAAAATGGTTCGCGGCCCCATAATGGGCATGGTCTTTGCCGCCCCAAATGCCGGCCCCAGAGGCATAGCCGATAAAGAAATCGAGGTCAAGGGTTTGGGTCAATTGATGTAAGAGCCAGCCGCCCATCACTTTGGGCCGCATCATTGCCACAAAATCATCCCATTGCAAGGCACGAATGGCTTTGATGCCGAGTACACCCGCCGCATGGATCACGCCCCGCAATGGAACCCCGGCGGACACGATCTCCCTAAAGAGTTGGGTCATGCCCGCCTCGTCGGCGACATCGACTTCCGCAACGGTGACAGTCACCCCCTTGGCCCGCAATTCTGCCAAGACTACTCGTTGCTCTTCGCTCTGCACCCCGCGCCGGCCAGTCAAAATCAGGTGACCCGCCCCTTGTTCCGCCAGCCAGCGGGCCGTGTGTAGACCAATCCCGCCTAGCCCACCGCTGATCAAATAGGCGCCGTCCCTTTGGATCACCAACGGTTTTGCCGAGATTGCCGGTTGCGCCGCAGTGAGACGGGCTACATAGCGTTGCCCCTGCCGGTAGGCAACTTGTTCTTCGCCACTGGTCGCGACAATTTCCTGCCATATCGCCGTAGCCGCCGCTTCCACCTCGTCCGCAGAAGCAGGGTCTAGGTCGATCAAGCCGCCCCACCATTCAGGGTGCTCTAAAGAGATCACCCGGCCCATGCCCCAAAGGGTGCTCTGATTCGGATCAACCGATGCCGCCGCGCCCGTCCCCTGAACCAACTCCGCGCCCCGCGTGACAACCCAGATCGGTGCGCCAGTCGCCAGCGCCGGGACTTGCCCCCTGGCTTGCAGCAGATGCAGCAGGGCGCCACAGGTCACCTTTTGCCCCTGGAGGATTGCATCAACGGTTTGATCGGCTGGGTGGGTGCTGTTTAAGGCCCACAAATGCACAATCCCGCGCCACGCCACAGCATCCTGACCAAGCAGTTCTTGCAGTCGTTGCTGGAAGAGACCAAGGTCCTTGACCGAGATTTCTTCGCTAGCGAATTGGGTATCGTGAGCCAGTTGGGATGTTGACTGCGTCGTTGCGTCGGTCTGGTAGAGCAGCGTTACCTGCTGTCCCACCGCTTGCAGTCGCTGCGCCAAAGCAACACCCACGCCACGCTGGTCGGCCAACAGGAGCCAGCGCTTGCTCGTGGTTGACGCCAACTCGGCCACGGCGGGTGACTGGGGTTGCCAGGTGACTTCATAGAGATACGCGGCCAGCGTTTTCGTGTTGGCCTCGGCTTGATGTTTTGCCTGGAGCGCGGCCAGCACTTGCGCAATCAACTGAGGGGTGCTAGTAGATCCGTTGAATTTGTTGGTGATCTGCTGGGTTAGCTGCTCAACATTAAGGGTCGCTAACCAATTGGCCACCGTTGCCTGTCCCTGTACTTTGATGAGGCTAGGCTGACGCACCGACTCGCTATCAATCCAATAGCGTTGGCGCTGGAAGGGATAGGTGGGTAAGAGGACTTTGTGTGGTTCCTCTGCCTGTGCCACGCCCGCCCAGTCAATCGCCACGCCCTGTACATACAACTGGCCCAAGCTACTGACCATCTGCGCCCAATCAGCCTGCTTTTCGCGCAGACTGGGCAAAAACAGACAAGGAGAAGGGGAGAAGGGGAGAAGGGGAGAGTCCTTCTCCTTGTCTCCTTCTCTCTCTGTCTCCCCGTTTACACATTGCTCCGCCATGCCCAACAGCGTTGGTTTGGGGCCGATTTCCAGAAAGATCGTGGCCCCATGCTCGTGGAGAGTCGCCACACCGTCCGCAAAGCGGACCGCTGCGCGGATGTGGCGCACCCAGTACTCCGGTGTAGATACTTCATCACCCGCCAGTTTCCCGGTGACATTCGAGACCAGGCGCAGTTTGGGCGGATGGTAGGTGATGCTGGCCGCAACCTGCTGGAATTCAGCGAGGATGGGGTCCATGAGCGGCGAGTGGAAGGCATGGGAGACCGTCAGCGGGCGGGTTTTGACACCTGCCGCCGTCAACTGCGCCACAATTGCCTGCACTGCTGCGGACCTGCCGGAGATGACGATGTTGTCGGGACCATTGATGGCCGCTATCGCTACTTCGACAAGCTCAGTACCCATATAGTAGGATGCAATTGCTTGCTGTACTTGAGCTTCATCGGCCAGCACGGCGACCATTTCGCCATCTTGCGGCAAGGCCCCCATCAGCCGCCCGCGTAAGGCCGCCAGCTTTAACCCATCGGCCAGGCTAAAGACCCCCGCCACACATGCAGCAGCAAGTTCGCCCACACTGTGGCCTAACAAGAAGGAGGGCTGGATGCCCCAAGCCTGCCATACGGCGGCCAACGCGTATTCGAGGGCGAAGAGGGCAGGTTGGGTGTAGGTCGTTTGAGCGATGCTATTTTCTTCCACTTGTGGCGTGTCGGCCAATACCGGATAAAGAATGCTCAGCAGTGACTTGTCCAAATGTTCTTGTAACACGACATCACACTGGTCAAGTGTAGACCGGAAGATCGCGCCAGCCGGTGTTTTGGCTTCGTACAGTTCACGGCCCATGTCCACATATTGCGACCCTTGCCCCGTAAAGAGAAAGGCAATGCGTGGGGATGTCTCGCTCACGTTGCCACGCAGGACGCCCGGCCGATCCTCGCTGGCTTGAATAGCCAGCAACTTGCTCTGGAGATCGCTCCGATCGGTGGCCACAATACCCAGGCGGTGATCGAAATGGTTGCGGCCGACCATTGACCCATAACAGAGATCGTTCAACGTGAGTTCGGGGTGAATGCGCAGGTGATCCAGGTAGCGTGCCACCAAGGCGGCCAAGGCCGGCTCGGTCTTGGCCGAGAGCGGGAGGAGTTGTGGTGATGGCGCTTCCAGTTGCCGTTCGGTGGGCTCGACACGCAGTGGGGCCGCGGCGACGATGATATGGGCATTGGTGCCACTAAAGCCAAAGGCGCTAACCCCAGCCACACGTTGCGCCATAGGCCAGGGCTGTTGGGTGGTAGGAACGCTAATGGCAAACTCGTCCCACGCGACATGGGGGTTGGGCGTGTCAAAGTGAAGATGGGCGGGAATCTGCCCATGGTGCAGCGCCAACACTGTTTTGACAAAACCGGCAATGCCCGCCGCCGCCTCCAGATGGCCGATGTTGGTCTTGACCGAGCCGACGAGCAGTGGGGTCGCCCGTTGGCCAAAGACCGCATCCAGGGCGCGCAATTCAATCGGGTCGCCTAAGGGGGTGCCTGTGCCGTGGGCTTCGATGTAGCTGATTTCGTCCGGCGTGACCTGGGCGTTGCTCAAGCTTTGGCGAAGCAACTTCTCCTGCGCCAGCTTGTTGGGCACGGTCAGGCCACTGCTGAGGCCATCGTGGTTGACGGCGCTGCCTTTGATCACGGCGAGGATTGTATCGCCGTCCGCTTCGGCATCGCTGAGCCGTTTAAGCGCCACCATGCCGCAGCCTTCGCCGCGCCCATAACCATCCGCCGTGGCGGCAAAGGTCTTGCAGCGGCCATCAGCAGAAAGCGCCTGCATCTGCGACAACTCGACATGGGCGGTCGGCGAGAGGATCAGGTTGACGCCGCCGGCCAAAGCCAAATCACATTCGCCCATGCGCAAACTTTGACAGGCGAGGTGGAGCGCGACCAACGATGATGAACAGGCGGTATCAACGGCCATCGTCGGCCCTTGCAGCCCCAACGTATAGGCCAACCGCCCCGCGGCGACACTGTGACCACCGCTGGTGCCTGAATGAATGTCCAAGTCGGCGACATCGTGCGTGCTGTTGAAGAGACCGTAATCACTCTGGCCAATGCCGACAAAGACGCCGGTTTGGCTATCAACCAACGTGTGTTGCGCTAACCCTGCTCGCTCCAAGGTTTCCCAACTGACCTCTAGGAGCAGGCGATGGTGCGGGTCCATGCCGGTGGCTTCGCGCGGGGAAATGCCAAAGAAGCCTGGGTCGAACTGCGCCACATCGTCCAGCAGGGCCGCTGCTCGCGTATACATTTTGCCGCGGGTAGGGCGCTGTCGATCATAGTAGTCATCGACATTCCAGCGGGTGCGCGGAATTTCTTGCACCCGATCGACGCCATCCTGGAGCAATTGCCAGAAGGCTTCGGGCGTATCCGCCCCAGGGAAGCGACAGGCGAGGCTGATAACGGCGATGGGCTCGTTTAGACCTTGCGTGAATTGTCCGTGGGGCGTGGTTATCTCGCTCGCGCGAGATTCCGCTAGGGCGAGGACATCGTTAAGCAGGTAGCTGGCCAGGGCATTGATGGTCGGATATTCAAAAGCAACGGTTGGTGGCAGCGTATGCCCGGATGCGCGTTCCAACTGTCGGCGCAACTCCATGGCCATGAGCGAATCTACACCAAGGTGGGCAAAGCCCGTCGCTCGGTCCGGCAGGTCGGCCAGACCGAGGATAGCCCCGACGGCTTGTTGCAAATAGTCGCGGAGATAGTCCAAACGGTGATTGGCTGGCAACGCAGCCAACGTTTGCACCAAGGATGAGGTCAGCTTCGTTACTGGTTGTAGCGCAATAAAATTGACCAAGAAGGGTTGTGGCTGGCTGGCTAACGGGCCGGCTTGTGTCCAGTCAATTGGCAGCACGCCCATCTGACCGCCACGATTGAGGAGTTGCCCCAAAGCCGCCAGTCCTACCGCCGGCGCAAGTATTTGGTCACTGGCCAACTTCGTCTGCGTCGTCCGGGCGACCATGCCACTCTCTGCCCAACCGCCCCAATTGATGCTGATCCCTGGCAACCCGCGCTGTTGCCGCTGACGTGCCAGTCCATCCAGAAAGGCATTGGCCGCGGCGTAGTTGCCCTGCCCTGGCTGCCCCAGCAGTGACGTTGCAGAGGAGAAGAAGATCATCACGTCTAAGTCCATCGTCCGGGTCAGTTGATCAAGGAGCCACCCGCCCCAAACTTTGGCCGCCAACACCGTGGCAAAACGTGCCCAACTTTGGTTCAGCAGCACGCCATCATCAAGGACACCCGCCGTGTGGAAGACCCCTTTGAGCGGTATTCCGTCGGCTTCAATCCCCTCAAAGAGGCGGCGCATGGCGGTTTCATTGGCCACATCGACCTGGGCAAGTTGCACGGTGACGCCTTGGGCTTCCAGTTGATTGACGGTCGCTTGTTGAATTTCGTTTGTGATCCTCTGCCGTCCGGTCAGCACCAAATGTTTAGCGCCTTGCTCGACCAGCCAATTCGCCACGCGCAAGCCCAATCCGCCCAAGCCACCCGTGACCAGATAGCGGGCACCGGCGTGAATGGAGATTGGTCTTGGACCGCCTTTTTTCAGTTTGCCCCGCACCAGCCGCGCCACATAACGCACTCCTTGGCGATAGGCCACCTGGGTTTCGCCGTCGGGTCGGTGTTGCAACAACTCAGCGAGCAGGGTTTGCGCCATTGCCAACGGTTCGCCGCAGTCAAGGTCAACCAGCCCGCCCCATAGCTCAGAATGTTCCAACGCAATCACCCGCCCCAGCCCCCAAAGTGGCGTCTGTGTCACAGCCACGCCTGCGGTCGCGGCAAGCTGTTGCGCCCCTTGGGTCACGATCCAGAGGCGGGGCAACGGGTCTGGGTGTGACGCCAATTGCTGCACCAAAGCAAGCACGCTACCGAGATTACGCTCTTGGCTTTGCTGGAGAGTGGAGAGATCATCAACCAAGCTGTCATTCAACCCCCAGAGGTGGATGACGCCACGCAACCGGGGGACATCTTGGTCCGTCGCGGTCAAATAGGCCGTGATCTCAGCAAAGTCTGTTGCCGCCTGGACGAGTTCAACCGTCTCGCCTAGATTCGCTAACCGATCACGCAATGCCACTCCGACACCCCGCTCATCTGCCAATACCAGCCAACGCCCTGGGATCGCCGGTGGCGTCACAGTAAGAGACTTAGGCTGGCGTTCCCAAGCGACCTCGTAGAGCAGCGACTCAACTTGCGCGGCCATTTGCTGCGCGTGCCGCTCGGTATCGAGGGTCGTTAGCACCTGGGTGACAATGGCGCGCGCAGTAGGGTCAAGCTGACCTTTTTCAATAATCGACTCAGTCAACCCTTCGATTGTCTGGTTGCCCAACCAGTGCGCCAGGAGATTCTGGTTGGGTAAACCATTTGCTTGTGAATGGCTGGCCTCGATCCAGTGGCGTTGGCGTTGGAAGGGATAGGTCGGCAAGACGACTTTGCAGCGTGGGTACGCCTGGTCAAAGCCCGCCCAAT
>JAPLGZ010000157.1 GCA_026389895.1 Chloroflexota bacterium
CTTAGTCATGGCCAGCGCTTGGGTATTGTTCATCGGCGCGGGTTCCAGCCAGGTTAATTTGAACTGGCTTTCATATTCTGACTTTACCTTATCATAGACGGCCTTCGGATCGCTCATCACCGGCAATTTTAAGACGGTCAACAAGCCTGTGCCCGTATACTCGGGATAAACGTCGATTTCGCTGTTCAACAAGGCCTGTTGCGCAACCGGCGTGCCGCCCAGATTGATCTTACGCACAACTGTATAACCGCCATTTTCCAGCAGCAGCGCGTACATTTCCCCTAAAATAAATTGCTCGGTAAAGTCTTTAGAGGCAACAGTGATGGTGCCCTTGTTAGCCCCTGCAGCCGCGCCACCAGCAGCAGCCCCACCAGAGGGCGGTGCAATACAGCCGGCCAACATGCTCACGAGGAGCAAGAGGGCCATCGCGGCGGTGCCTCTTTTTCGATTGAATAGAGCTTTCATGTAGATTCTCCTTGTTCAAATTTGGACGTTTTAGAAACAGATAAATTTAGCGGAATTACGCGGCCGGTGGCTCTAGAATTCGCTGGACGCCACTCAACAATATTTCGACAACCAACGTCAGTACAGCAACCGGTAGCGCCCCCACCAACAGAATGGGAATATTATAGAGAGAAAAACCCCGCACAACAAAGAGTCCCAAGCCACCGGCCCCAATAAAAGCTGCCAGCGTTGCACTGGCAATCACTTCAGTGGCGGCGGTGCGAATGCCAGTCACCATAACGGGCAAGGCGAGTGGCGTTTCTACACGCCAAAGAATTTGTCCAGGCGTCATGCCCATGCCGCGCGCGGCTTCACGGATCGCGCTATCAATCGTGCGATACGCCGCATCGGTATTGATCAGAATGGGGGGTAATGCCAACAAGGTCAATGCGATCACGGCTGAGGTGAACGAAAGCCCAAAGAAGGGAATAGCGAGAAAAAGCACGGCCAGGCTAGGAATGACGCGCAGACCATTAGACAGATTAATCGCCGTTAATGAAGCCAATCGTGAACGTGAGGTCCAGATACCAAGCGGGACACAAATCAGAATACCAATACCTAACGCTACACCGACCAACAACAGATGCTGGCTGAACGCGCCAGCCAACTCAGTGCGATGCGAGCTTGCATAAACAAATGCTTCGCGTAAAAGCGGGATCATAGTCTGCTAATTTCCGTGATGGTTTGCGAGGATTTTTATTCTGAAATTTACATTTCCAACCAGTTTCAACCACCCGCCTTAGGCTAAATTCTTAACCTTTACGAAAAACCGACGTTTATACAAGCCCACATGGTATAGAAAAACTATGCGGATTAATGTACACTTTCATCCAGAGTGCTAGATAGCCACCGACTTAGGTGGTTAAAACAGACTTTAGACACATTACACTTCGGCGCCAGGTGCTTCATCATCGCTCGCCACATGCAGTTCCTCGCCGTCGACTTCGACCACATCGCCAGGATATAATTTGCGCCCGCGCCGTGTCTCCACCTCGCCATTGACCAATACGCCACCGGCTTGGATCAGTAATTTGGCGTGCCCGCCGGTCTGCACAACTTGTGCAAGTTTTAGAAATTGGTCTAGTTTAATGTATTCGTCCATAAGTTAGAGTTCTGTCATCGAATTGGTAGCCAGCGCTTCACTTTGCGTCCAGATTGCCTGGATCACACGCTGGGTTTTTTCTGCACTGAAGATAGTTTTCAAAATACCCAGGAATTGCTCTTCTGTCTGGACCACAATATCAGATGCCTCACTGATTCCCAATTCCTGTTGCACATCACTGTCAAGACGAAAATGTACAGGATAAAAGTCAATACCATAACCAATGAGAAACAACTGATAGCGGTAATGATTTAATGCTGGGGCAACGAGATAGAATGCATACTGGAATATTAGCGAAGAATTAAAGGATTTATCGCTGATTGACATCATGAGATTCGATACATCAGCCAGTCCAAAAGGTTTTAATTTAATCGTTGTATCGACGACCTGAAGTGTTTCTATCTCTGCAATCACTAAATTTTGAGTGCTTTTTCCAAGCAGCGATGCCTGTTCCTTCAATATAGCAACTGGGGCACTGGGCACATTGCGATCAAGCTTCGGCCATAAACTATCCATCAATTGTTCTCCTTTCTAGTAACAACTAAAGTTCTAACTTAAACAAGATCGGTAGATGATCTGATATCGCCGAATTAGGTTGCCCCTTCTCATTCAGAAATTTTACATCACCAGTTTGATCAATTATTTTCAAACTGGTGTTATTGAATCGATCCAATAACTCTGGACGAATAAGCACTTGGTCAAACATATTCCAAAAATACGTTCGTGGTTCTGAGTTATTGTAATAGTAAGTGCCCGGTGCACCTGGTGAAGCATCGCCTAACAGGCTCCACATAGGATTATAAAAGTAAGTATAGGTCTCCTTCTGCACTGTCCGTTCAACTCTCTGAGCAATACGCCGATCCATTGTCGCATGCAGACCCATAGTACTGACCATACCAGTTTCAAAAGGGTTCATATTAAAGTCACCAACTAAGATTGTTCTTTTGTGACCAATTCGATCTTCTACATCGTTGATTGTTCGCGCAAAATTACCAATCGCCATCATCTGGCTATCATCAGACCAGTTACGTTTATCATTGAAGTGAATAGCTGCGACCAACGTATCAATAATGCCAGGCAAGTTTAGGTGGCGAATAGACATTCTGGCCGATTCTTCTATCGGTAAAAGATAGCCACTGGAAAACCGTGTATAAAACTCGAGCTTTTCACAACCAAAGATTGGCGCGTAAAAATAGTCTGCACTACCCAGCGGGTTCAACGCCTTTAGCAATGTGGCTGGCGAAATCCTACATTCAGCGAGTATGATTACATCTATTTGATGTTGGTGCGCCAAACGAGAAATAATTTCATGAATCGGGTTCCCGTGTAAATTCCAGAAAAGAAAATTCGTCATACTTGTTTTGGGGTATTCTCGTTTGTATTGCTTGATTGTAACAACATTTTTGCAAACCACTCTAAATTACGTCGCGCCGCATCCGCCAACAAGCGCGGCTCGCTGAGCGCGTGGCCATGGCGCGGATAGATATACATTTCTACAGGCACGCCACGCCGGTGCATGGCGTTATAAAACTGCAACCCTTGTTCTAATGGGACACGAACGTCGGCGTCACCATGCTGGATGATCGCAGGAGTCTGCACGTTTTGCACATGGGCGATCGGCGAATGGGCGGCATAGAACGCGGGATCTTCCCAGGCTTCAACGCCGAAATAGTTTGGAATAAAACCGGGAATGTCAGATGTGCCATTAAAGCTCGTCGGGTTCGTGACCGGAGCACCGATCGACGCGGCGACGAAACGATTGGTCTGTGTAATTGTCCAACTGGCCATAAAACCGCCATAGCTCCAGCCACAAATGCCCAGACGCGCCGGATCGGCGATACCCATCGCTAATACTTCGTCCACACCCTGCTGGATATCGCGGTAATCACCACCACCCCAATCACGCATGTTGGCCGCCCGAAATTGTTTCCCATAACCGCCACTGCCGCGCGGGTTGCAACGGAAGACAGCGATCCCCAACTCGCACAATGCAGCTGGGGTATAATAATAGGGATACCCTGCAAACTGGCGCTGAAAGACGCCGGCAGGTCCACCGTGAATATGTAACAATAAGGGTAATTTCATCCCACTCTGCTCGTCATAATCATGCGGTAGATAGAGAATGCCTTCGATCTCAAAATCATCGGGGGTGCGCCAGTGCAACGTTTTCACCTGGGGCAGCGGGCCTTGCGGATAGTGGGTGGCCACAGGAGGGGCTAATTTGCGAAGCGCGGCGGCAGCGGTTTGACTGGTTAAATCGACTACACACACTCGATTGATCTCAGTGAAATTCTGCATAGATAAGGCAGCTTGACCCGCAGCGTTGACATGGACAACCTCAAATTGCCCTTCGCCATCAATTAATACTTGAGCGTCACCGCCATCGACCGGCAGTGCGGCCAATTGCGACGTGAGCCCAGTTTGGTTGAGCGCATAGACGGCGCGGCTGTCCGCTTTCCAGCCCACCACGCGGGGCTGTTCATCCGAGACATGCGCCAGAGGAACTGGGTCGCCACCCGTGGCCGGAAAGAGCATGACACGGCTGGCATACGCCCAAGAAGCACCCGCGGTGCCTATGTCACACGCAATCCATTGATTGTTCGGGGCATAAGCCAGGGAAGCCTGGACACTGATCGTTGCGCCCAGATCCAGTGGTTCATTTTCATCCCCTGTGCTGGCAATCGTTGCCAAGCGACTCTGGGGCCAGGTGTCCATCAAAGGAGTAGGCCGGTGGGTGAAAGCAATGCGTGCACCGTCTGGACTCCAATCCAAATTTAGCACACAAAAACGGCCGCGGGTCAATTGGACCACCGGTGGCAGGGGTCTGTTGGCTTCGACAAATTGCGCCACAAATAGATGAGGAAAGTCATAATCAATGCGCCAATGCAGCGCATCATCACGCTGGTTGCGCCGTTGCTCTTTGGCCTCGTCGTACGGCACGCTGATCAAGGCCAAACGCTGGCCATCAGGACTCCAACTGAGCATGGTCACATCATTGTGAATTCCATTGTCGACCCCGGTCAGCGGCCAGGCTTCACCGCCGTTGGCGCGCATCACCCATAGACCTACTTTGCCATTCGTTGGTAATTTGCGTAGGAAAGCGATATAACGGCCATCGGGGCTCCAGCGCGGGCTGCTCGCCGCCTCGCCAAAAGTTAATGGGCGCGCTTCACCGCCCGCCGTGGGCGCCATGACAATCTGGTTGCGAAATTCGCTGGCCTTGTCCGTCAAATAGGCGGTGCGGGTTGTGAATAATACCTGCTGTCCATCTGGCGCCAGATGGACATGTTCGATCAAAGGATAGTGAATAATCTCTTCAGGTTTCCAAAGCAGGTCTGGCATGAAAATTAACTCCTCCTTGACGCGATCATTGGCGAATGTTAAAATGTCCTACAAAGCACCAGCCTTTAGCCGAGTTGAAGAATTACTTTATAAAGTGCAAGCCCAACGCGTCGAATTTTTATACCACTAAGCAACTTGAGCAAAATTTACGCTGTCTTCGGCAGAACAATCGAAAAAACCGAGCAGGCCACATTCTGCAGACCACATTTTATAGACAAGATTCAAGAACTGCCGCTCACAAGCTTACCAGTGGATGAAATGACCGTTAAACAGGCAACGCGCGATAAATTGCAGTCTTTCTACGGTATTTTATGCCTACTAAGTCTACTCGATTGCCCGCAAAAGACAAAGCAAGTTACAGTTCAATTGATGGGCGGTTGCATTTGCACTAAAGCTAGGGTAAAGTAAATTTCCAGCAATTTCTAGCTTCAATTCGTTTAAACATGGCGCCAAAAGGATAAAAGGCAATGACCAAATCTCAACCAGCATTGGGCGTCCAAGATTATGTAATCATTTTATTAACGATCGCCACTGCGCTTGTCCATTTTATCTTGATTTTCCCCGATCCAGTGTTTATCCTCAATGGTCTTGGCTATCTGGTACTGGTGGCCGGCCTCTATTTGCCACTGCCCCAACTCAACGCCTATCGCGCCCAAATTCGTTGGGTGCTGATGGCCTACACCGCACTCACTGTGCTCTTATGGGTCTTTATGGGCGCTCGCGCAACCATTGCCTATATCGATAAATTGATCGAGGTAATTCTGATCATTTTGTTGTGGATGAAGAGCCAAAAGGCCGCTTAATGCGAAATAATTTATTATAGTACGAGGACTATTGTAGAGCATAACTGATTGTCCTCAGAGCATGTGAAAATTTGCGCAAAATAAAACCCGTTGCTATAATCAGCATGCATTTGTCATGACTTCATCTGAAATGACCTATAGGTTGCTGGCGTTTTCAAGATCAAAACTTATAAGCAGACACGTTAAGCAAAGACACGTAGAGTCAATTTATAGCCGCGGTTGGTGTATATAGCACAAAACCGTTGACAATATTTTATGGATAATACGCGCATAAACATTCAACGTCTGTCGATGAGTATATTGATTACGCTTTTGCTGCCGTTGGTGCTTGCCGTTTTGGTAGATTACAGCTTGGGCTGGATGCCATGGACGACGATTGGTGCAAGTCTTGTTTTCATTCCTCTGTCCACAATCGTTGTAACCCGTGCCACGCTCTCTGAACTTGATAAAGTTATCCGGCAGGTTGCGCCTGTAGAGCCGGAAAGTGTGGCAACCACGCCAGAATCGGTTGGTATGCCATAAAAACGCCAACTCGATTGATTAAGTAGCTTAGATTATCTAGATTGAACAGTTAATAAGTGGCAAAGTCACAGGTAAGCAGTTTAGTAAAAAATATAGTACAACGCCGTATAAGTGCAACAAACATTACCATAGCCATATAATAATATAATCATAATAGTGGATTTAAAAAGCAGTCTTATATAGGCTGTTCACCTGTCAGAGAGGTAAAAACCACATGGAATCTAATCAAAATTTTCTACAATCTTTAGGTGCATCGTTAGGTAGATTGGCCCAAAGATTATGGGCGGGGATCGATGCCTATATCAAGGCCGATACTCGTCGCGCTGCCATTATTGGCGGCATTATCGTCCTACTCGTGCTCAGTTTTATCATCCGTGCCCCCCAACCCCATGTTTCGCTCAAGGCCGAACCGATTTTGGCCGGTGGCCCCTCTTGGTTCACAAATTCACTGCTAACGACATTTGTTGTTGATATTATTTTGTTGCTGGTTGCCTTTCTGGCTACACGCAACATGAAGCTTGTCCCTAGCGGTTTGCAAAACGTGATGGAAGCGATCATTGAGTATCTCTATGGGCTGGCCGAAAGCGTGGCTGGTCGTGCGGCGGCGACCTATTTCCCCTGGGCTGCCACAATCTTCCTCTTTGTGCTTGTCAGCAACTATACGGGTCTGATTCCAGGTGTGGGTAGTATCGGCTACTATCACAATGAAGCAGCCGTTGAGCACGCAGTAAATGCCGATAGTCAGCTAGCAATGGCAGGCGGCAAGTTGATTCTGGCCAAGCCAATTGCCGCAGAAGAAGCGACAGCAGAACATGCAGAATTTGTCCCCTTCTTTCGAGCGCCAAGTGCCGACTTAAACGTGACTTTTGCCTTAGCGATTGCCACGATGGTGATGGTGCAAGTGCATGGCGTGCGCGCACTGGGTGGCAAATATTTCAAGAAGTTCTGGAATACCAGTGGTCATGGCTTTATGAAAGGTATTAACATCTTTGTTGGTATCCTAGAGCTAGTAAGCGAACTCTCACGTATTCTTAGCTTTGCCTTTCGTCTTTTTGGGAATATCTTCGCCGGTGAAGTGGTGTTGGCAACCATGGCATTCTTGATCACCTTCCTGGTGCCGATTCCGTTTTATCTGTTAGAAGTGTTGGTTGGTGCGGTCCAAGCGCTCGTTTTTGCGATGCTATCGCTGGTCTTCTTTAGCATGGCGACCATCAGCCACGAGCATAGTGAAGAACATCATTAAGTGTTAGTACACAGTGATTGAGTGCAGGCAACAGTTTACTCGCTATATTTACGGTTGAATCACTGTTGAATAAAAACTCATTCCTGTTTAGTTTAAAAGTTAAATCAAAACCTAAATCTTGCAGAATTCTATTAAGAATCAATTTTAAAGGAGACAATACAATGGATGTAGCTGCCGCTAAGGAAATTGGTGCCGCATTGGCGATGGGTTTGGGCGCTATCGGACCAGGCATCGGTATCGGTCTGATCGGTTCAAAAGCAATGGAAGCGATGGGGCGCAACCCCGAAGTGACTGGCACGATTCAAACCAACATGATTTTGGGTATTGCCTTCGCTGAGTCTATCGCCATTTTCAGTCTGGTTATCGCGCTGTTGGTCAAGTTCGTCTAGTCGATTTCATATCCAGAGAGGAGGCCGAACTTGGGTGCAATCGCAAATCAACTGGGGATCACTGGTGGTCTTCTGATCTCCCAGATTGTTAACTTTATTCTGTTACTGGCCATCCTGAGAGTGACACTGTATGGCCCTGTTTTGAAGATGTTGGCCACCCGCCGCGAGCGGATTGCGCAGAGCATGAAAGATACCGAACGCGTCAGTGCTGCTGCCCGTGAAGCCGAGCAAGAAAAAGCCAAGCTTTTGGAAGCTGCGCGCCGCGAGGCTCAAGAAATTCGAGCCCAAGCCACACGCGATACCGAAAAGATTGCGCAGGATATTCGCGCTCGCGCCGAGCAAGAAGCCACCGATATTCGCATGAAGGCCCAGGCCGATGCAAAGACTCAGGTTGAAACGGCTTTGAGCGACGCCAATAAGCAGATTGCCGATCTGGCGATTTCGGCCACAGAGAAATTGCTGGGCCGCGAGTTGGGCAACAAAGACGAACAACAACGGCTGGTTGAAGAATTCTTGACCCAGCATGCTAACGGTGGGAGTGCCCGATGAGTGACAAGAGCGCACGCGCGAACCGTTATGCCCAGGCTACGTTCCAGGCTATGTTGGATCGTTGGCAAGCTGCGCTCAGTCAAGTGTCTGATCGGCTCAGTCAGGATCAGGCGTTGGCAGCCGAGTTGAATGATGCCGGCAAAAGCACAGCCGACAAGTTAGCAACGTTACAAGGCGCCCTGCCAACTGACACCCCAGCGGAAGTTTCAAATTTACTCAAACTCTTGGTTCAAGAGGGTGATCTAAATTTGCTGCCCGAGGTTTCAACTTCTTTGACGCAGCTTGTCAGTGGCAATGCAGCGCCAATCAAGGCTGAAATTACAAGCGCGGTTGAGCTGTCTGATGAAGAAAAGCAGAAGCTACAACAGGCACTTTCTGCCGAGCATGGTGAAGGGGTGACCTTTAGTTTCAGTGTAAACCCAACCTTAATGGGTGGTTTGCGCGTGCGCGTTGGCGATCGGCTGATCGATACTTCTGTAGCCAGTCGCCTGAGCGCCCTGCGCGAATCTTTGACCGCAGCTGTCCGCTAGTCAACGGTTGTTCACTAGTCGTAGAGTGATTTTGAGAATCACTCCACCGTAGGAGGTATTTTATGGCTTTACGCACAGACGAAATTACGAATTTGCTCAAACAGCAAATTTTAAACTTCACTGTTGCGCCGACACAGTTGGATGTCGGCGAAGTGATGGAGGTCGGTGATGGCATTGCGCTCGTCTCCGGTCTGCAAGGCGCGATGGCCGGTGAGCTGTTAGAGTTTACCAAAAACGGCACGTTGGGCATTGCCTTGAACTTAAATCAAGACAATGTTGGTATCATCATTATGGGTGAATATGCCAACATTGAAGAAGGTGACCTAGTGCGCACTACAGGGCGCATTGCCTCGGTGCCCGTGGGTGACGCACTGATCGGCCGGGTTATTAACGCGGTAGGCCAGCCGATTGACGGCAAAGGCCCGATTGCCAGCGATAAATTCCGCAACCTTGAACGCATCGCCCCTGGCGTGATCAAACGCCAGAGCGTGAAAGAACCCGTCGCTACGGGCATCACAGCGATCGACGCATTGATTCCGATTGGCCGCGGCCAACGCGAGTTGATCATTGGTGACCGTCAGACCGGCAAAACCGCTATTGCGCTAGACACAATCATCAATCAGAAGGGCAAAGACCTGATCTGTATCTATGTGGCAATCGGTCTGAAGCAATCCAATGTCGCCCAAGTTGTGGGTACACTGGAGAAGTATGGCGCAATGGAACATACCATCATCGTCAGTGCTTCGGCGGCTGACCCGGCGGCGTTGCAATATTTGGCGCCATTTGCCGGTTGTGCGATTGGCGAAGAGTTCATGGAACAGGGCAAACATGCCTTGATCGTCTATGATGATCTTTCCAAGCATGCCCAAGCTTATCGCCAGGTTTCACTGCTGTTGCGCCGCCCGCCGGGCCGTGAGGCATATCCAGGGGACGTATTCTATCTGCATAGCCGTCTATTAGAACGGGCCGCTAAATTGTCCGATGAAGAAGGCGGCGGTAGTTTGACCGCCTTGCCGATGATCGAGACTCAGGCTGGCGACGTTTCTGCTTATATTCCGACCAACGTGATTTCGATTACCGATGGTCAGATCTTCTTGGAAAGCGATCTCTTTTATGCCGGTGTTCGCCCAGCGCTGAACGTAGGTATCTCGGTGAGTCGTGTCGGTGGTTCGGCGCAGACCAAGGCCATGAAGAAAGTGGCTGGTCGTCTGAAATCTGAGTTGAGTCAGTTCCGTGAGTTGGCCGCCTTTGCGCAGTTTGGCAGTGATTTGGATGCAGTGACCCAACGCCAATTGGATCGTGGGTATCGCATGCAGGAATTGCTCAAGCAGCCGCAATATCAACCGGTGCCGCTAGACAAACAAGTGATGAGCTTGTGGGCTGTCGGCAATGGCGCACTGGACAAAGTGCCGGTGGCCAATGTGAAGAAATGGGAAGCCGACATGCATGCCTACATGGATGCTAGCCACCCAGAGATCGGCCAGACCCTGTTGCGCACGACGCAATTGGACGATAATACGATCAATTCATTACGCTTGGCGCTTGAGGACTTTAACAAGACCTGGAGCCCACCAGTGTAACATTTGCGATAGACGATTTACGATTTACGAGGTAGTTTCGGCAGCATAGGCGCTTCTGCCTTTGAGCATGAATTATCGAAAATAGAAGTAACAGCACCATCGAGTCAATCGCGTAAATCGTAGATCAAAAATCGTAAATTGAAGGAGTTCCCTCTTGGCTAATACACGAGAAATCCGACGCCGTATTCGGTCGGTTAAAAATATTGCACAAGTCACAAAAGCGATGGAGGCCGTATCTGCGGCCAAAATGCGCAAGGCGCAAGCCCAAGTGCTGGCAACCCGTCCGTATGCTCAACAGGCGCGCGAGGTGCTTTCTTACATTGCCCGCTTGACGAACGTTGAGAGTGAGATGAATGCGCTGATCAAGCCGCGTGCCACCATCAAGCGGATTGGCGTTGTACTGATCACGGCGGATCGCGGTCTGGCAGGTGGCTTCAACGCCAATGTGATCCGTAAGGCAGCCACGTTTATTCGCGAAAAGCGCCGTATGGGCGTTGAGGTAGAGGTGGTGACTGTGGGCAGAAAGGGCCGAGATTGGCTACTGCGCTATGATCCAGTCGTGCGCGCTGAATTCACCAAGATGCCCGATGCGCCGACCACCAGTCACACTTCGCCGATTACACGGGTTGTCATCGATGATTACATGCAAGGCTATTTTGATGAAGTCTATCTAATCTACACAGATTTCATCAATGCGATTCGCCAAGAGCCGGTTGTCAATCGCCTCTTACCTGTTGAACCAGCCGAATCTTCGGCAAACATGGCACCAGAGTATATTTTTGAGCCTAGCCCAGAAGCTGTGCTTAACTATGTACTCTATGGCTTCACCGAAGTGCAGATTTTGCAGGGCTTATTTGAATCGATTGCCAGCGAACACTCTGCACGGATGGTGGCAATGCGTAATGCAACCGACGCCGCAGGGGAATTAATTGACAGCTTGACGCTTACCTATAACAAAGCTCGCCAGGAAGGTATCACCAACGAATTGATGGACATTATCGGTGGTAGCGCAGCCCTGGAAAAAGCTAAATAATTTAGATTCCAACCTGTTACTTTGTAACAAAGCCTAGTTTATTTTGGATTTAAGGTTTACTTTTTGCGAAGGTCGCTCGTTAACGAAGAAGCCTCGTACATCGTAAATCCAAAATCGTAAATCTTAAGGAGGTCCACAATGTCTGAACAACTTGTTGGTTCAGTCCAGAGCGTGGTCGGACCAGTGGTAGACTTTGTCTTCCCAGAAGGTCATTTACCCGAAATCTACGACGCCGTCAAAGTGAAAATGGATGACGGTAGCCAGTTGACGTTTGAAGTTGAGCAACAATTGGGCAACAATGTGGTGCGCAGCGTCTCGATGGGTAGTACAGACGGTGTACGTCGCGGCATGCAGGCGATCTCTATGGGAGAGCCGATCAGCGTGCCGGTGGGGCCTGCCACCTTGGGTCGTCTATTTAACGTAATCGGCGAACCAATCGATAATAAGGGTCCAGTAGACGCCGTAGCCTTTTCGCCTATTCATCGTTCGCCACCCAGCTTTGATGAACAGAGCACGCAAGCCGAAGTCTTCGTAACAGGCGTTAAGGTCATTGATTTGATTGCCCCTTTTACCCGCGGTGGTAAGACCGGTATTTTTGGTGGCGCTGGTGTGGGTAAGACGGTCGTGATTCAAGAGTTGATCCACAACGTGGCCGAATTCCACAGTGGATATTCGGTTTTCGCTGGTGTGGGTGAGCGCAGCCGTGAGGGTAATGATCTCATGGTTGAAATGATTGAGTCCGGCGTTATGAGTTCGACTGTAATGGTCTTCGGCCAGATGAACGAGCCGCCAGGTGCCCGCTTGCGCGTGGGTTTGACGGGTGTGACGATGGCCGAATATTTCCGCGATGAAGGGCGTGATGTGCTGCTCTTCGTCGATAACATTTTCAGATTCGTCCAGGCGGGTTCTGAAGTGTCATCGCTGCTTGGTCGCTTGCCTAGCGCTGTCGGTTACGCCCCGACCTTGGGCACCGACATGGGCACGTTGCAAGAACGCATCACCTCCACCAAGACGGGATCGATTACGTCGATGCAGGCAGTCTATGTGCCCGCAGACGACTACACCGACCCGGCGCCGGCGACAACCTTTGCTCACCTTGACGCAACCATTACGTTGCAGCGTTCGCTGGCTGAGCAGTTCCTATTCCCAGCCGTCGATCCGCTCGGTTCGACCAGCCGCATTTTGGATCCGCTGATCGTGGGTGAAGCCCATTACGCGGTGACCCGCCAGGTTCAGCGCACGCTACAACGTTATCGCGATTTGCAAGACATCATTGCGATTCTTGGTGTTGAAGAGTTGAGCGAAGATGACCGCTTAACCGTTGCACGGGCGCGCAAGATGCAGCGCTTCTTGACACAACCGATGTTCGTGGCCGAGCAGTTCACAGGTACGCCGGGTAAATTCGTAAAAATCGAAGATACGGTGCGCGGCTTCCAAGAAATTCTCGACGGCAAGCATGATGATTTGCCCGAAGCGGCCTTCTACATGGTAGGTACGATTGAAGAAGCTGTGGAAAAAGGTGCGCAACTCCGCGCCCAAGGATAATGTGCTATGCCTATTCTAGTTGACATCGTTACGCCGGAGCGACGGCTCTTGTCGCAAGAAGTGGATATGGTCACTTTGCCCGGTATTGATGGACAAATGGGTATTCTGCGTGGGCATGCCCCGCTAATCTCGACACTTGATATTGGCGAAATTGTCTTACATAAAGGCAATGACAAACAATTTATCGCCGTAGGCGGTGGTGTGGTCGAAGTCCGGCCCGACAAGGTGACGATTTTGGCGCAGGCCGCAGAGAGCGCAGGGGAAATTAACATCCAACGCGCCGAGGAAGCCCGTGAACGAGCCCGCGCTTCGGTAGAGGCGAGCAGTTCACAGCAGCATAATCCAGAAGCAGTTGCAGCACTGCGTTACAGCAATCTACGCCTAAAAGTGGCCCGCCGCCATGCACCACATCATCGCAGCAGTCCAAATTTTGAAGACGATGCCCAATAATCGCATCTTCTGTAGATCCATAACGTAGCCCTACACGAAAGTGAAAACCGGGTTCCTCCGCAAAGGGAACCCGGTTTTTTATGCTTGCAATAAGTAATTCGTTTGCCAATTAAAAATGATTATGTCTGAGTGGATTTGAAGCAGAGTCCTTTCAACGGTATAATCAGTCTATTAACAACGATTATGACGTTATCATCATTAATATTCTAACATGTAGCGGTGGCGACGTTTGACGAGCGGAGGCCTTCGATAGGTGCGCGCTTTTGCAAAGCCTTTAAGGTAGAAGCGGTTGAGTCAACAAGCAGCCGTTACGGTATGTCGGCGTTGTCTGTGATCTGAGGTAATAAACGATAATTATGTTTGAAAAACATATTGGCATTGACCTAGGCACTGTCAACGTGCTGGTGCACGTCAAGGGCCGTGGCATTATTATGCATGAGCCTTCTGTGGTTGCGATTCGGCTGCGCGACAATACTATGGTGGCAGTCGGTCACGAAGCCTACGACATGGTAGGTCGCACGCCCGAAAGTATTGAGGTGGCACGCCCGATTCGTGACGGTGTGATTGCCGATTTCGTCGTGACGGAGCATATGCTGCGTTATTTTATTGAAGCCGTGGCTGGCCCGCGCAATCGCATGTTTCGCAATCTATTTAAACCCAAGGTCATGATCAGCACACCGCGCGGCGTCACCAGTGTAGAAGAGCGCGCGGTGCACGATGCTGCGATGCAAGCCGGCGCCGGTGCAGCCTATTTAATTCCAGAACCTTTGGCAGCCGCCTATGGGGCCGGTCTGCCCATCGGCACGCCAACGGGCAATATGGTGCTTGATATGGGTGGTGGCACGACAGAATGTGCTGTCGTTTCGATGTATGACATTGTCGTGTGGAGCAGCGTACGTGTCGGCGGCAATCGCTTTGACGAGTCAATTGTCAATTATGTACGAAAAAAATATAATCTATTAATTGGGGAACAGACCGCCGAAGAGATCAAAATTGCGATAGGCAGTGCACTCCCGATGGAAGATATCCGATCCATGGAAGTGCGTGGGCGCGATCAAGTGACTGGTTTGCCCAAAATCATCCAAATTAATAGTAGCGAAGTGACAGAAGCGATCAGCGAGCCATTACAAGCAGTCGTTAGCACGGTGAGGGCGACATTAGAAAAGACGCCACCTGAACTAGCCGCCGATATTATTGACCGCGGGATGGTGCTGACAGGTGGTGGTTCACAATTGCGCAGTGTTGCCCAGTTATTAACCCAAGAGACCGGTGTGCCTTGTTATGTAGCTGAAAACCCGATAGCCTGTGTGGCGCTGGGGGCTGGGCGCGCCTTAGAAAATTACGAAATCATGCGGCGTAGCCTACCGATCGTGCCTAGCTAACCGAACAGTTGGTGGATAGACAAGACAAACTACATTTACTCGACTAAATAAACTTAAGCGAAAGTAATTTGTGCAAAACTTTGTCTTGATGTTTTGACTGAATTAGAAAGATATATTACAATTCCAACCACTCTTGCGCAAAGTGTAGGGTAGATAGTTTATCGGTGAAACGATTCCCATTTCGTTGTCGCCGCCCTTTCTGTGCGTGATTGAATTTTGTACCCCTTGAGAGGTAACTGGTGCAACGAAAAGCGATCAGTACACAACATGCGCCTGCCGCGCTTGGCCCTTACTCCCAGGCTATCCACGCGGGCAATTTCGTTTTTGCCTCGGGTCAACTTGGCCTAGATCCCCAAACTGGTAAATTACAAGAGGGAATTGAAGCACAGACGCGCCAGGTGCTAGCGAATCTGGCAGCGGTCCTGGCTGCGGCCGGTAGTGGCGTAGACAAAGTCGTTAAAACGACCATTTTTTTAGCAAATATGGCAGATTTCGCTAAAGTCAACGCGATTTACGGTGAAATCTTTAAGACTGAACCACCAGCACGCAGCACTGTGCAAGTGGCGGCCTTACCGCTTGGCGGTTTAGTAGAAATTGAAGTGATTGCACTAACGGAATGAGCGGAATTTTATTTCGCATAAAAAGCGGTTAGGGAAGATCGGTTCCCCTTAATGTAGCGTTTATTTTGCCTTTTTTTATTGGCAGATTGGTATTTTTTCTATTCGGAGGATGTTTTTTTAAATGAGCAATGGTCAAATAGCCCTGGGTCGAAAGATCAAATCACAAAAATCTGGGTTGGGTATCGTCGATCCGACGCACCCAATGGCGCAATTACTGGCGGATTTTGATCTGACTATGCACGAGCCTCGGTCTGGCGAAGTTCGCACCGGCATTATTGTTGACAAGCGCGCCCACGAGTTGTTGATTGATATCGGTTTCAAATCCGAAGGTATCGTCAATGGCCGTGAATTGGAGCGCATCACAGATGAATTTGCCGCCTTCAAGGTTGGTGACGAAATCCCTGTGTATGTGATGCGAGAAGACAAAGATGGCAACGTTTTGCTAAGCGTAAGCCGCGCTCTCGCCGAACAAGACTGGGAACGTGCCGAAGGTTTGATGCAATCGCAAGATATCTTTGATGGCATTGTCGAGGCATACAATCGCGGGGGTGTCATTGTCCGTTTGGGTCAGGTGCGCGGCTTTGTGCCTGCCAGCCAATTGAATGCGGCTGGGCTCAATGGCCCAGAAAACACGGGCAATGTCGTCAACACGAACACCAATGGTGACAGTGATGGCGATGAGCGATGGGCCCCGCTGATGGGTGGCATCTTAAAGCTCAAGGTTATTGACATTGATCGCAAGCGCAATCGCCTGATTTTGTCTGAACGTTTGGCCATGCGCGAATGGCGCCGCAAACAGAAAGAGCAATTGTTGGAATCGCTCAAGGAAGGCGACGTCTACGACGGCGTTATTAGCAGCATTGCGGCCTTTGGGGCCTTTGTTGACCTGGGCGGGGCTGACGGTTTGATCCACTTAAGTGAACTGAGTTGGAACCGCGTAACCCATCCAGGTGAAGTCATCCAGGTTGGCGACAAAGTCAAAGTTCAAATTCTGAGCGTTGATCTGGATCGCCGCCGCATTGGCTTGAGCATGCGCCGCCTCCAACCGCAACCATGGGAAGTGATCAGCCAGACCTATGAAGTTGGCCAGGTAGTGCGCGGTCGCATTACAAAACTCGTAAATTTTGGTGCCTTTGCCCGCCTGAACGATGACGGTGTTGAAGGTTTGATTCACATTAGTGAATTGGCGGATCGCCGGGTTAACCATCCAAAAGAAGTGGTTAGCGAAGGTGAAGAGTACGATCTGCGAATTATTCGCATTGACACGGACAAGCGCCGCATGGGCTTGAGTTTGAAGCAAGCGTTGCCAAAAGATGAGATCGATTGGCAAATTGCGCCATCAGACGGCACCGAAGAAGATGAATTGCCAGTGAATGGTACAAGCCCAGAAAGTGAAACAACAAACGATAACGTGCCAGAAATGGCCGAGCCGATTGGTGTCTCAGCCTAATCTGGCGAGCAATTGATAAGTAGACGGAGCGAGGGCGTAATGATTACGTCCTCGCTTTTTTATAGCAGAAATTTATGGGCAGGAACAAAACGTTTATAATAAGCGTTGATTACTCAAACTTAGGCTGCCCCCAAACAGGAACGCCCCACTTGGCTGCAACCTTGAGCTTTAAGGCGATTTGATAAAATCTTTTGACTGGAAATTCTAGCCAAATCCATTGTACTGCTTGGGATGAATTCGCTAGGATATGCTGGATACGTATTTCAGCGTATTGACAAAGATTACATATAATCGTTACAATAGAGTTAAGCACAATGTAGCGTATAAAAGTTGTGTTGACAATTAACTTCAGTCTTATTAACCAAATATATCACCAATTTAGTGGCATAAAACTTTTGAGCTTCAGTCGTCGGACATACGCGATCTAGTCGGCTGGCTAGGCGCTTTATAGTCAACGAATTGTCAGAAGTTCTATCCCCAATTTGTGTTATACTTGGTAAATTCAAAATATGCGATGGGCTGCTTCTGCTGAACCCTTTAATTCACAACAGTTCATACGCATATTAAGAACAACCAAGGGGTGGATGTGAGCAGTAACGTTGCTCACATCAAGTAGATAACGTACTAAAGCCGGTTTCAAACTGTCTATTACAAGAAAATGCCTTTTCTCGTGGGGTAGATACTGCAAGATTGGCTTATTGGGCTATCGCTGTTTGACCTTAGAATCCCTCGTTTTTAGTCGTCGGAGTCTGGCAAAATTGCAAATATCTTATCATTAGAATGCCAAGTTTGTGCTGTTAAGGGTGAGATGGCAACGGTATCAGTGTTTATGATCTAGAAAAATGCTGGTAGCAGCGTAATCAAATATCAGTAGTGATCGTGGCAATCCATATTGCGAGCGTAGATTGCCTTGTGCATAAGCAGAATTGCGCCTGGCTACCGAGCCTAATCGGCAAAAGAGGAACCCAAGTTACGGCAATTAGCTCCCCCTATCTGCTAGAATTACAAGTAATCACAGAACTGCTCCACTTTATTTTTGAGGTAAATATATGTCTGATTCTAAACTTGATCGTTTTACAAAACGGGCGCGACGTGTATTAACGTTGGCGCAAGAAGAAGCTCTCCGTTTAAATCATAACTATATCGGCACTGAACATCTGTTATTGGGCCTGGTGCGTGAAGAAAATGGTGTAGCGGTGAAGGTATTGCGTGAGCTAGGGGTGGAACCGGGTCAAGTGATTCGGGCAGTCGAGCGGACTGTTGGCCGCGGCGAGCGCGCACCATTTGGCAAACCAACGTTGGCGCCACGCACCAAACGGGTGATTGAGTTGGCTGTAGACGAAGCACGTCTGATGGGTCACCATTATATTGGCACAGAGCATCTGTTGCTAGGCTTGGTGCGCGAAGGAGAAGGGATTGCCGTCAATGTCTTACGCGGTCTTGGGATCAATCTCGACCGTGTGCGTACACAGACCGCCCGTAATATTCTCCAAAATCAAACCCAGTCTAAGGAACAGAAGAAGAAAGAGTCCAAGACGCCGCTGGTCGACCAGTTGGGCTTTGACTTAACGGCTGCTGCCGAAGAAGGCAAACTAGATCCGGTTGTTGGACGCCAAAACGAGATCGAACGTATGATTCAGATCTTGAGCCGGCGCACCAAAAATAACCCGGCGTTGATCGGTGAACCAGGCGTTGGCAAGACAGCGATCGTCGAAGGATTAGCCCAACGCATTGTTGAAGGTAACGTCCCCGAACCACTGCTCAACAAACGAGTTTTGATGCTCGATGTCGGTAGTTTGGTGGCTGGGACAATGTATCGTGGTCAGTTTGAAGAACGCTTGAAGAAAGTGATCGAAGAGATCATTGCATCGCAGGCGATTCTTTTCATTGATGAAGTTCATATGTTGGTGGGCGCTGGTGCGGCGGGTAGCAGTGTTGATGCCGCCAATATTCTAAAGCCTTCGCTCAGCCGTGGTGAGTTGCAGGTGATCGGTGCCACGACCCTTGATGAATATCGCAAATATATCGAGAGTGACGCCGCCTTGGAACGACGTTTCCAACCGATCTTGGTCGGCGAGCCTTCGATTGAGGAAACAATTGAAATTCTCAAAGGCGTTAAATCACGCTACGAGGATCATCACAAATTGTTAATTACGGATGAGGCATTGGATGCCGCGGCAAATCTGGCCGCCCGCTACGTGCCGGATCGTTTTATGCCTGACAAAGCAATCGATTTGATCGACGAAGCCGGTAGCCGTGTACGCATGTACAAAGCACCGTATGCCGCCAATCTGCGCGAAACCTTTATGAATCTGAAGAAATTACAGAAGCAGAAGGAAGAAGCATTGGACACGCAGCGCTTTGATGACGCCATCGATTTGCGCTATCGCGAAGTTGAATTAGAAGCCAAGTTGGCTGAACTGCGGGAAGGCTGGAATGAAGAATCCAACCAGCCTAAGGTGATGCCGGAAGATATCGCTGAAGTTGTCGCCATGTGGACCGGCGTCCCGGTCAATCGTATCGCTGGCGAAGAACGTGAACGCTTGCTAGAGATGGAAAAGGTCATGCGGCTGCGGATTATCGGCCAAGATGAACCGATCAAAGCGATCAGCAAGGCGGTACGACGTGCACGGGCCGGGTTGAAAGATCCCAAGCGCCCGATTGGCACCTTTATGTTCTTAGGACCCACAGGCGTCGGCAAGTCTGAGACGGCCAAAGCGTTGGCGGAATTCATGTTTGGTAGTGAAGAAGCGCTGATCAAGCTGGACATGAGCGAGTTCATGGAACGGCACAATGTGAGCCGGTTGGTGGGTGCGCCTCCAGGCTACGTTGGTTATGAAGAGGGTGGTCAGTTGACTGAAGCGGTGCGCCGCCGCCCCTACTGTGTGATTTTGCTCGACGAAATTGAAAAGGCCCATCCAGAAGCCTTCAATATGTTGCTGCAAATCATGGAAGACGGCCATCTGTCCGATGCCAAGGGTCGTCGCGTAGACTTCCGCAATGCATTGATCTTGATGACCAGCAACATTGGCGCCAAGTTGATTCAAGGTGGCAACCGCTTGGGCTTCGTGATCAACCGTGATGACCAAGAGAGCCGCGACAATGATTACGACTCGATGAAGGCCAAAGTCATTGATGCGCTCAAAAAGACCTTCCGCCCAGAATTCATCAATCGTTTGGATGGGATCATGGTCTATCGCAGTTTGTCTCGCGATGAGATTTCCCAGATTGTTGAAATCCAATTGAAGCCATTGCGCCTCCAATTGGCGGAACATGATATGAAGTTACAGATCACGAATGCTGCCCGCTCAGCGATTGCGGAAGCCGGTTTCGACCCAGATTATGGCGCTCGCCCGCTCCGCCGGGTGATCCAAAATCGCATCCAAGATCCGTTGAGTGAGATGCTGCTTGGCAATAATTTTGTGCCAGGGGACACCGTAGAAGTCGATTATCGGGAAGTCGAAGAAGATGGCAAGAAGCGCCAAGATTTTGCCTTTGATGTCGTTGCCCATCGCGACGTAGAAGAAGGTAAAGATCCCGAGACAACCGATGCACTAGAGGCGATCTTTCAGTAAATAAGCCCTAGCGTCTAAATTTTATCTATAAAATAGGCTCACCTCATTGGGTGGGCCTATTTTTTTGCCTATATACGGTTACACAAATGTGACAGCTATTTTGTAGGTCATGGCGCGTCGCGTGACAACCTTGTTATAGCCTACATGACAGCGCTAAGCGTCACTCGCCACGCGGCACGCCATGACCTACGGCTAACCCAGCATAGCTTTGGTAACCTGAAGCTAGCGTTGTTATCTGTATCTCAACCTATATTTGGGTGAATATCCTGATTAGACATATGATATGCTATTGTGAAATAATGGATAAACGCCTGAGTTTCAAGTCTAGGTATTCATCAACAAAGCAAAGTGAGGGGTCAACATGAGCGAAAAGGTTGGATTTATTGGGCTCGGCATCATGGGTCAAGGCATGGCACGCAATTTATTAAAAGCAGGATTCAGTGTGTGCGCCTGGAATCGCACAAGTAGCAAAACAGAAGCGCTGGTGGCCGAAGGCGCCCAGGCGGGCAAGAGTCCAGCCGATGTCGCTGCACAATGCGATATCATTATCACTTGCGTCAGTGATACACCTGATGTGGAAGCGGTCATTCTGGGCGAAGAAGGTGTGATTCAGGGCGCCAAAGCAGGTTCGCTGGTGATTGATTGCAGTACGATCAGCCCACAAGCCACCCGCGCAATTGCCGAACAATTGGCGGCGAAAGGCATCCACATGTTGGATGCGCCGATCAGTGGCGGCAGCGAAGGCGCGGCCAAAGGGACGCTGACGATCATGATTGGCGGCGCACCGGAGGATGTAGAACGTGCGATGCCCGTTTTCAAAGCAATGGGCAAGACCATAACCCACATTGGCGAAAACGGCGCGGGCCAAACCGTGAAGTTGGTCAACCAAGTGTTAGTAGTGGGCAATTGTCTCGCCATGTGTGAGGCTTTGTTGTTAGCCCAAGCTGGCGGGGTGGATCTGCAAAAGACGTTTGACGCGATCAGTCAGGGTGCAGCCGGGAGTTGGATGTTTACCAACCGCGCGCCGCAGATTATCCGGCGCGATTGGCGACCTGGCTTTACGATTGATCTGCAACAGAAAGATTTACGCTTGGTGCTCGATGCGGCGGACGAATTAGGCGTGCCGGTGCCAGCCACCAGTTTAATCTTCAACTTATATCGCACTCTGGAAGCCAAAGGTTTAGGCGGTGACGGCAATCATGCGCTGGTTAAGGCACTGGAAAACCTGGCCGGGTTTGAGGTCGGTAAAGCGCAGTAACAGTCGGCGTTCAAAATAGA
>JAPLGZ010000860.1 GCA_026389895.1 Chloroflexota bacterium
TCTGTTGCCAGCGGGTAAAGTCACCATAGGTCGTCACCGGCAACGCCAACAAATTAGGCGGCAATGGCGCATCCGCTTTGATCAGCGGGTAGAGCGTCCACAGTTCATTGAGTAAGGTCCAGGTTGACCAGGCATCACAGATAATGTGGTGGAAGGTGATCAAAAGTACGTGGTCATCCGCCGCCCGCGTAAAGAGACGCACACGCATCAGCGGACCCTGGGCTAACAAAAACGGCTCGGCATAGGCATTGGCTACGCGAATTTTTAACTCATCTGTTGACCAGCGTGCATCGATCTGAGCAAAGTCAACCATTTGATAAGGATGTACCAGTTGCACTAATTCGCCCGCGGCTTGCGGTGTTGAAAAGGTGGTGCGCAAGGCCGGGTGGCGATTGACCAAACGTTGGAACGCCTGGCGTAAAGCTTCTACATCGAGCAACGAGTGAATCTGAAAAGCCAGCCCAACATTATACGCGCTGCTTTCCGGTGCGCTTTGGTGGATAAACCAGAGCGCCTGCTGCCCATGTGCCAGCGGATAAATAGCTTCATCATGTGCGGCAGGCAGATGACTAACGCCATTCGTTGGCTTGTGCCCACCATTCAGCGCAGGGATGGAGATCGCAACGGATGCATCTGCGATCGACAATTGCTCATGGAGATGCACCGCTAATTCATCAATGCTCGGCCCTGAGAGAAAATCGACCATGCTCAGTTCAATGTTCAACGCCTGCTTGACCCAATTGCGCAACTCGACGCCCATCAATGAATCCAAGCCCAGTTCAAGCAGCGGGCAGACGTGTGAAAGCGCAGGTACATCGGCGACCTGATAGCCAAGTACACGGGCGATTTGTTGTTCCAATGCCATCGCCAGGAGCGTCACCCGCTCGGTTTCTAATGTCAGCTGCCAGGTCTGCCACAAAGGTTCTGCGTCGTTCGTGATAATTGCGCCATCGTCCAGTTGTGTATCCAACATGCCTTGGGCGCCATTTTGCGGATGGGCCGTCAATTGTACCTGCTGCTCGCGGATGAGCGCGGCTAATAGGCTGGGCAACAGCGCCTGTTGCTCGGCAGAAAATCCACCATCCTTGGTCAGCAATTGCGCCAATTGCGCCGCATCCCCTTGATTTAGCAGATCGATCAATGGCGTCTGGGCCCTCTTCTTGGCCAAGCCGTTCATACCCTGCTCGACAAACCCCACATACCGTTTGCGCTGGAAAGGATACGTTGGCAACACCACGCGATGGTGGGCCGGATTCTTTTCCACACGGTGCCAATCAATGGCAACACCCTGCGTGTACAGTGCGCCCAACGTCGTCAACAATTGGCGCCATTCCTGCTCTGGCCGCAAGCTAGGCAGCCAAAGGAGGGCGTGTGGCGCATGGGGCCCAGTGGGCGCCCCGGCGTGTTCGACAGCGTCGAGACACTGTCGCCCCATGCCTAATAAGACTGGTTTGGGGCCAATCTCTACAAACGCTGTGACATCGCGCTGGGCCAATGTCGCCATGCCGGCAGCAAACAAAACTGGCTGGCGCACATGCTGGCACCAATAATCCGGCGTCGTCACCTCGTCGCGCACCAGCGTGCCGGTCAAGTTAGAAACCAACGAAATCCGTGGGAGCGCATAGGTAATCTGCCCGGCAACCTCGGCAAAATCGGCCAACATCGGCTCCATTAGTGGCGAGTGAAAGGCGTGGGAGACGGTCAGCCGTGTGGTTTTGACCCCGCGTGCGCTAAGTTGCTCGGCAATCTGTCCGATTGACGGGCGTTCACCAGAGATAACCACATTTTGTGGACCGTTGACCGCCGCAATCGAGACCGTAGCCGCAAACGGGGCGATCACATCCGCCACTACGTCGATGGTCGCCATCACGGCCATCATCGAGCCCACTTCCGGCAACGCCTGCATCAGACGGCCACGCGCGGCAATTAACTTCAAGGCATCTGCCAAACTAAAGACGCCAGCCACACAGGCGGCCACATATTCACCCACACTGTGGCCCATCACAAAGCTCGGGGTGACACCCCAGGCCTGCCACAATTCAGCCAAAGCATATTCAATGGCGAAGAGCGCCGGTTGGGTATAGGCGGTTTGATTTACGATTTCAGATTTACGATTTACGAGGGATTCGTCAAGGATGTTTTTTTCGTAAATTACACTAAGCAATGACTCGCTTAAATAGGGTCGCAAAAGTTCATCGCAACGGTCCATGGCCGTGCGAAAGACCGGTTGGGTGGCGTAGAGTTCGCGGCCCATGTTGACATATTGCGCACCCTGCCCGGTGAAAAGAAAGGCTACTTTGGGGGCATTGGCAATCAGGCTGCCTGCCGCCGTTTGCAACGCCGATTGGGCGTCCGTTAGCGACGCGGCAACAACGCTGAGGCGGTGATTAAAATGGTCGCGGCCCGTGTTCGCCGTGAAGCAGACATCCGCCAGATCAAGGTGCGGATTGTCGGCAAAATGCACAATATAACGTTCCTTCAATGCCTGAAGCGCCACTTCACTCTTGGCGCTGAGGGTGAGCAGATGCAAAGGGCGCTCGGTTGTGGCCGACATTGGGCGTTCCACGGGCGCTTCTTCAACGACCAAATGGGCGTTGATGCCGCTCAACCCAAACGAACTGACGCCCGCCAGCCGCGGTCGGTCACTTTTGGCCCAGGGGGTCAGTGTATCGGTCACTTGAATGGGAATTTTATCCCAGGCAATATAGGGGTTCGGTTTGTGAAAATGCAAGTGCGGCGGGATCGTTTCATGCTGAAAAGCGAGCAGCACCTTGATTAACCCCACGATGCCCGCGGCGGCTTCCAGATGGCCCACATTTGTCTTGGCCGAACCGACCAACAGCGGACGAGCACGCTGTTGGCCAAACACTTTGACCAACGCGTTGATCTCAATCGGATCACCCAACGCCGTCCCTGTGCCATGCGCCTCGATGTAATCAATCGCATCAGGGCTGACTTCCGCCGCGGCGAGGGCGCGGCGGAGCAACTTCTCTTGTGCCGCGCCATTTGGCACGGTCAGCCCTGCGCTTGGTCCATCATGGTTGACGGCCGAGCCACGAATTACCCCCAAAATTGTATCGCCCGCGGCCAGCGCATCGCTGAGTCGTTTGAGCACGACCATGCCACAGCCTTCGCCGCGCCCATAACCGTCGGCAGAGGCATCGAATGTTTTGCAACGGCCATCCGGTGAAATCGCCCGCAACCCAGAGAGCATAATATTGGCGGCGGGGTGCAAAATCAGGTTGATCCCACCGGCCAAGGCCAGTTCACACTCGCGATTGCGCAGCGCCTGGCAAGCCAGATGCACCGTCACCAGCGAAGAGGAACAGGCTGAGGCCACCACCATGCTTGGGCCCTGTGTCCCCAACAGGTAAGAGAGCCGCCCGGCGATAAAGCTAAAGCTGTTGCCCGTCAGCATATACGGGTCCATCGCGCCCCCGCCATCGCCATCACTGAGTACCTGCACATAATCACGGTTCATGTAGCCGATGTAGACGCCGGTTTCGGTGTGGGCCAATCGCTCGGGGGCTAGCCCGGCATGTTCCAACGCTTCCCAACTTACTTCGAGCAAGAGCCGCTGCTGCGGGTCCATCGTTGCGGCTTCGCGCGGCGCGATGCCAAAAAATCCTGGATCAAAGTTGTATACCTGATCCAGATAACCGCCTTGGCGCGTGTACATCTTGTTTGGCGCCTCGGGGTTCGGATCATAGTAGGCATCGACATCCCAGCGATCGTTCGGAATTTCACGCACGGCATCCACGCCGTCGTGCAACAATTGCCAGAAGGCCGCCGGGTTATCGGCTTGCGGAAAACGGCAGCCCATCCCGATCACGGCAATTGGCTCATGTTTGGCTTTCTCAACCGCATTGAGCTTGATCTTCAGTTCACGCAATTCCAACAGCGCTTGTTGCATCAGGCGCTTATTGTCAGGTTGTATTGACATGGTCACATTCGGTCTTTGAACATTTGGTGATTGAGAGACTAGAGATTGGAGATTAGAGATAAGGTAACGTGACTTATCCCAATCTCTAATCTCCTAATCTCTGCATTTCTAATCGCTTTTCTTACGCCAATTCTTCTGCTAACAGCGCCGCCAATTCCTCATCAGAGAGACCTTCCAGTTCAGCCAGCAGGCCCGCCATTTCGGCGTCAGCCGGCACCGCCAGATTGGCAGCGTCTGGGGGCGGCGCATCAGCCAGTTTGGTCAGTTTGAGGCTTACTTGCTGAGCCAAATGAGCAGCCAACGCTTCGACGGTGGGATAGTCGAACATCAACGTGGGCGCAATCGCAAATTCCAGGCTGCGCTCCAGGCGATTCTTTAATTCCATCGCCATCAGTGAATCCAGCCCCAGATCAAAGAGCCGCTGGCGCAGGGTGATCTTGTCTGGCGAACTAAAGCCCAAGACTTGAGCCAATTGCACGCGCAGGAATGTGGCCAGTTGATCGCGCCACTCACTCTCGGCGAGGGTGCGAAATTTTTCTAAGAGTGATTCCTGTTCGGGCGCCAGATTTTGCGTAAACGATGCAAAGAAAGGGCTTTGCGCGCCAGGGAAATTTTTGTAGAGTTTGGGCCAGTCAATTGGGATCACACCCACCTGCGCGGCCCCGTGGCCATTCGTTTGGAGCAACGTCGCGAAGATCTCGATGCCTTCGCTTGGCGACAGCGCGCCGATCCCCAAGTTTGCCAGCCGCCCCAGAATCATGTCATCAGCGGCCATGCCGGTCTCTGCCCACGGGCCCCAGTTGATCGATTGCGCCGCCAAGCCCAACAGGCGGCGATGATAGGCCAGGGCGTCCATAAACGCATTGCCGGCCGCATAGTTGCCCTGGCCGGGTGAACCCAGCAACGAGGCGACCGACGAGAAACAGACAAAGAAGTCTAGCAGCAGATCTTGTGTCTGCACGTGAAGATTCCACGCGCCATGCAATTTGGGCGCTAGGACTTTGGCAAAACGTTCAGCCGATTGCTGGCGCAACACCCCGTCATCCAACACACCAGCGGCGTGGATAATGCCGCGCAATGGTGGATAATCGGCGCGGATCGCATCCAATAGGCGCGTCACAGCAGCAGGATCGGCCACATCAGCCTGGGCAACGAGCACTTTAGCCCCGCGCTGCTCCAGTTGTTGAATGGCCGCTTCTTTGCCAGTGGCGCCACTGCGCCCGCTGAGCACCAGATGGCGGGCGCCCTGATCGATCAGGGCGTGGGCCACTTGCAAGCCCAATGCCCCCAGGCCACCCGTGATTAAGTAGCTGGCATCGGTCTTGAGCTTATCATGCTGGCCCGTAATGGTGGGTGGCTCCGCTCGGGTAGCCGCCAGCCGTGCGACATAACGTTGGCCTTGACGCCATGCCACCTGTTCTTCGCGGGCTTTGGCTTGTTCGGTTGGCAACGATGCAACCAGTTCGGCAAACAACTGGTGTGCGGCGGTGATTGGATCGCTGGTTGGATCCAGATCCAGACAGACACATTGTAGATCCGGGTGTTCTTGGGTAATTACTCGCCCCATGCCCCAGAGTGGCGCCTGTTGCACCTGACCGAGCGTCTGCAAACCTTGGTCAGCGACGGCGCGTGCGCCCTGCGTCACCAGCCACAGTTGCGGCAGAGGTGGCCGTAAATTTTGCAACAGATGGAGGGTGCTGATACAGCCCAGATTGGGGTCGAAAGTTTCGGCGACCGGGGTATCCAAACTCCACAAATGCACAACACCTCTCAGCGGCTGTCCAATCAAAGCGGTGAAGAGCGCGCCCAGGTCCATCGGGTGCGCCGGGCGGATGCGGAAATGTTCGCCGTCGATGCGCTCATAACGTTGGCCGGGGAAGACGACGATCACCCGCTGGTTGGCCATGCGCAGTTGATCGGCAAAGGTTTGGGCAACACCTTGCGTGTCGGCGAAGATCAGCCAATTACCCGTTGCCCCAGCGAATTCACGGCTGGGCGCGCCGTTCGTTGTCGCAAGGGCTTCCCCAGGCGCTAACTGCCAGTCGATTTCATAGAGCAAATTATTATCTTCCGTGGCTGGCGCGGTCTGCTCTGCCGGCATAGCCAGGGCTTGACAATGCACCCCTTGGAGTTCAACCCGCACCTGGCCGCTGGCATCACAGAGTTGCAATGCACCGGAGAGCCGTTGCTCACTCTGCTCCGTCATGCGGGCGTAGCAATAGAGTGGCTCGTCAGCCTCAAGCGGCTGGTGGATGATAATCTGGTCGATCTGCACGGGCAGGAAAACCGTCGGCTGCGCCTGATCGGCGACATCCGCCGCCATCACACCCAGGAAGGTTTGTAAACAGAGATCGAGCAACACGGGATGCAGTTGGTAATCCGTTTGCGTGGCGGCGATGCTTTCATGCAAATGCAATTCGGCCAACGCTTCACC
>JAPLGZ010000779.1 GCA_026389895.1 Chloroflexota bacterium
ATGTCAAATACGGCTTGGACACGATCTTCGCCCCGCTCAATCAAGACAATGTTGTGGTGGCGCGCCCCCAACGCTGGAGCGGTAAACCCGGCGCTAGCGTGCCAGTCGCCTTGCGCGCTTTTGGGATCGATGGCCCTGGCGCTCAGGGTAAAATCCAATGGCAAGCCGGGGAAGCCAAAGGTGAAGTCGCCGCATCTGGCGCCGTGGTTGATGTACCATTGTTAGGAGAAGGCATTGTGCCTTTGCAAGTGCGTTGGTTGGACGACAACGACAGCGTGCTCGCCAGCAGCCAAATCGCGCTGGCGGCTGTCAAACCGCCGCTTCCCCAACATAAATTGTTGGTGTTAAACGATGCGCTCGCTTCAGCGCTCGCACAATTGGGCTATAACGTCGTAACCGACCCCACCGATAGCGAGGCCATCATCGTTGCACACTATTACACCCAGGATTTGCAAGATGCCATTCAAAATGGCGCCCGCTTGCTGATTCTAGCGGACATAGATTTTAATCTGGCCGAGACGCGAGCCCGCTTGCCTGTCGGCTCGGTCGTCCCGCGCGCCGGTACAATTTGGCAGGGCGATTGGGCGACTTCGTTCAGCTGGTTAAAAAAGCAAGGACCCTTTGCGCACTTACCTGGTGGCCCGCTGCTAGAAATGGAATACGCCGACATTATGCCCGATGCCGTGATTACTGGTGTACCAGCCTGGATTGCCCGCGAGCACAATTGGGCGGGGCTGGCCCTCGGCTGGATTCACAAACCGGTGTCACTGCTAACCAAGGTCCATTATGGCCGTGGCACGATGGTGCTGACGACCTTCAAGCTCTCCGCAGAGACGCTGGCGGATAATGTGGTTGCGCAGAGTTTGTTTGCGGGGTTGGTGGCGTTGGTTTGATCAGCGAGCGATGAGCGGTGTTAGGTTGGCATAGATACGTCGCATATTTTAGCGATTTTTCGTAGGAAATTAAATTTTAACGCAGAGACGCAAAGGCGCAGAGAACGACAAAAGAAACCCCACGCAAAAAAAATGTCCATCAGGGACGAGTTTGTTCTTTGCGCCTCTGCGTTAGATTTTTGTTACGGCTTTTTGCACGGAGCGACGATGAAATTTGATACCAGAATTGCAGTTGTGATCCGCGAGGATTTGTTGGTTTGGCAGAAATTGAATGTCACCGCTTTTACAGTGAGTGGCATTGCAAGTTTGCCAGATGTGCTGGGCGAAGATTATGTGGACGGTTCCGGTCAGCATTATCTGCCCATGATTAAGCAGCCGATCACGATCTTCAGCGCCAACCACGAACAAATTCGCGCGGTATACGAACAGGCGTTGAGCAGTGAAGTCCAATTTAGCCTTTATACTGAGGAATTATTTTCCACGCCACACGACGAAGCAAATCGCGCGGCTGTGCGCGCGGTCAACAGTGCCGATCTAAACTTGGTGGGCATGGCGCTGCGCGGTCGAAAAAAGCCAATGGACAAATTGCTAAAAGGGCTCAGTTTGCATCCGTAAAATCTTCGGTTGTCATTTGTCCAATCTGATAATAGTATAGCCATTGTTACCGGATCATCAATCGAAATTTGTAGGTCATCGCTTCCAGCGTGACTAACAAGGATAACCCTGACATGATGGGATGACCGCGGCTCGTCACGCTGGAAGCGATGACCTACGGCTAATTATCAGAATTTTGTTAACGGTCTAGTCGACATAGAGGAACCCAACCCCATGAGTAATCAACAAGCACTGTTAGCCGCCTATAACAATGCGATGTGGTGTGATGTTGTCTGTCGGGCGCATGGTCAGCTTGGTGAATTTACCCCTGAACTGTGGCTAAATCGACAGGCGACGCCAGCCTATTATCCCAATGCTGTCACCTTGCGTGGCGTAGATGGGTGCGCTGCCCAGATGGTACAACTGGGCGAATTTGCGCGCACAGGAGTGCTGAAGGAATGGGCGGTCAAGGATAGTTTCTGTACGCTGGATCTAACGGCGCTTGGGTTTCGGATCTTATTTGAAGCTGAATGGATCTATCGAGCCCCAGACTTACCAAAGCCAGATTTTACTGGAGAGGATGTTCAGTGGCGCCCGCTCAAACACCCATCTGATCTTGTGGCGTGGGAAGCGGCTTGGGCGGGCGAACCGGTTGATGAATTCTCAACCCGCGAAGCGATTTTTAAACCTTCGTTGCTTACTGATCCAGACATTACCTTTGTTGCTGCTTATCAAGCAGAACGGATCATTGCCGGTGCTATCGCGAATCGAACGCAAGGGGTCGTTGGCCTGTCGAATGTCTTTGTTCCCGCGTTGCATGAGGCGCCATTCTGGGCGGGTTGCGTAGCGGCGGTGATCGATGCTTTTCCAGGCTTGCCGGTGGTTGGTTATGAACGCGATGAAGAACTGACCCAGGCTAAAGCCCTTGGCTTTGAAACCGTGGGCCCGTTACGAATCTGGGTAAAGGTAACTGAGGTTAGCGATGTAGCATAAGGCATTGCTAAGCCATTGATGTATCTGAATCTAGCGGGTGTGTTTGGCTGCTAGCCATTCCACCGCAACAATTTGTGTCACGTTGGTAAACTCGGGATTACCCGTAACAATGGTTGCTTGAAATTCTTGGGCGGCGGCTACGACAAAAGCATCTGCATAGGAGATTGGATAATTTGCCTTAATGTGGGCTGCCGCTAATACACGCGACCGGCTAGCCTCAATCAGTAAGAGCGGGAGCTGTTCGATTGCGATCAGTGTTTGTTGCGCCAGGGTCAAACTACGTTCACGCTCGGTTATATAACACTTCACCCAGATTGATAATGGAAAAATAGACCAGCGTCCCCCCTTGTTGCGCAATGGCTAGAATCGTTTGAACACGCGTCGCACTGGCCTCATTTTCCAAAAAAGCCAGCATCGCAAAACTATCTAAAATATAA
Source organism: Chloroflexota bacterium (assembly GCA_026389895.1). Lineage (GTDB taxonomy): Bacteria > Chloroflexota > Anaerolineae > Caldilineales > Caldilineaceae > JAPLGZ01. Next base: position 2,918 of record JAPLGZ010000779.1, read on the forward strand.
ATTGGCTTTAATTCATTGCTCACGCGCTAATTCCTGCGCATGTTCAGCGAGCAAGGCCTGGGTCAGCGAAGAACTACCTGCCAACAGACCCCGGGCCTGGCGGACAGGCTCATCGAATAGTGGCACGAGCGCCAAGACACCCCCATAGTCCACAACACTTACTTTGCCACCTGGCCGCAGCCCATATTTATGACGCAAATCTGCTGGTATTACGACCCAGCCCTTGCTTGAAATGGTTAATACTGTCATTCTATGCTCCTTATCTATACTTGGTTATACTTTTTATGTTTTAAGTATAACATAATGATGAGATTAACGAGGAATGAGTTGAAGGATAAGCGCGTTTTGCCTATACCAAGCTATCTCGTCCGTCCTGGTTCGTTCGGACTTACCTCAGCCTAAGCCCGTAACAATAAAAGAACGCCCAGCAAAGTGCTGGGCGTTCTTTTATTGTTCAGTTGTAGAAAAGGTTACTTCACGGTCACCTGCACCACATCACCTGTGGTGCGGTCGATCACGACGGTTGCGGTCTGGCTGTCTGTGGTCAATTCAACCACCCAGACATCCTTACCGCCCTTTGTGTCGGGGGTGGCAACGCGTTGTGTAATCTCACCGGTCAGTGTGTCTTTGGTCGCATCGACTGCGATCTGGATGGCACGGCGGGCGCTAACGGCGCCGTTGGTGCTATCCGATTGCTGCGCCTGAGTCTGGCTGGGGCGTGAGCCGAGTGTTACGTCGATCTTCATCTCTTTGCCATCGCGCAGCACGGTTAAGGCAACTTTCTGGCCCGGTTCGGCTTTGGTCACTAGATAGCTGACAATGTCTTCGAAGCGATGCACAGGTGTATCACCAATCGCTATGACAATATCACCACCGGCTTGCAAGTCGCCGTTGCCATTGGTGCTCACGTCCTGGCTACCGCCATGAATCCCGGCTTTGTCGGACGGGCCACCTGCTACCACACTGCCCACATAGACACCCAACTTATTCTCGGACAGTTTTAGTTCAGTCGCCAGGTCGGGGCCAATTGTGATGCCACTCAGGCCAAGATAGGCATAGTCGAACTTGCCATTGGCGATCAAAGCGGGCACGACACGGCGCACAATCGAAACTGGGATGGTGAAACCAACACCGGCATTGCTGCGTGAAGCCGATTCGATGGCAAAGTTGACACCGACCACTTCACCAGCCAAGTTGAGCAATGGGCCACCGGAATTGCCGGGATTGATGGCGGCATCGGTCTGAATCACATCGGGCAAGGTGTAGCTACCACCACTCACTTGGCTGGCTTCGCCTACAGGCGTGCTGCGGCCCAATGCACTGACAATACCACTGGTCATCGTGCCTTCCAGACCAAACGGGTTGCCAATCGCAATCACCGTATGGCCGGGTTTCAAGCTATCCGGCTGGGCTAGTGGCAGGGGTTTCCAAGTGAAATCTGAAGGCGGCGTCACCTTGATCACGGCCAGGTCGGCCTGTGGATCGGTGGCGACAACTTCTGCCTTGGCCCATTCACCATTGTTGAAAATGACGGTGACAGTCTCGGCGCCATTGACGACATGATTGTTGGTGACAATATGACCGTCGTTGTCATAGATGAAGCCGGAACCTTCGGCCTGTTGTAACGGTGCATCCCCTTGCGGCGATTGAAAGCCTGGGATGTTCAAGTCACTGGCAGAAGCATGCAACGAGACCTGAATATTGACCACGGAGCCCGATACCTGGTTGTAAAGGCTAGAGAGCGCTTCTTGATTGCTCAACAACGAAGCATCTGCTTGCACCGTAGAGGCATTGGCTGGTGTTTGATAGACCACTTGCGCTCGTCCCGTTAGCGCGCTAACCGAGTCGCTGCTCCACAAGAGTGGTGCATAAAACGCCCCTGTGATCAGGGTCAACGCTAGGGCCGCGCTGATCAGGATTTTAGGGGTTACTTTCTTCTTGGATCGATTGGTATGCTCTTCGGCTACCAATCGAAAGTTAGACATTTGATCTGACATATGATCTCCATCACGAACTTGTGTTAGTTAAAATTGTTAAGCTTTCGTCGGTTGAATAACACGCTTGTGCCATCCTCATGTCCGATGCATTTGATGGCCAAGCACTGTTGCAACTTCATCAGGCTGTATAATCATATGCTAATCTAGGCGACTTAATCCAGTCTGAGTGCTAGATGAAAAAAAGGTGAGGAACATTGAGCTCTGAATTTAAGTATTTGATAAGAAGAGATTAGGGGCTCGCTCATGCTTAATCGCCCAATCTCTTCTTATCTCACTTAGCCAATAAAGTCGAACTCTCTAGCCGCCACTCGCCGGTGTGGGCGCTGCTGTTGGAACGGGCCCTGTCGTCGTAATCGGTGTTGTGGTGGTGATCGTGGAGGTTGACACACCGGTTAATTTCATCAATTGCTCCAGTGTGCCGCGCAAAGCCTCTGTCTCTCGACCATACCCCGCCCAATCAGCATTCCGTAAATTTGTCTGGGCCTGGGTGTAATGCTCGTTGGCCTGCTTAATCAGATCCGGCACCGAACTAGCGCCTGTGGCTGTCGTCCCCTCGGTTGTGGCGGGATTGCTGTTAACGGCCGCTGTCCCACCCGGACCGGCTAGATCGGCGAGTTCTGCATTGGTTAAAACATTTTTGCCAAATAATTCAGCCAGCGCCAATCCCAAATTGTCGCCCATCACCACCTGATCAGACGTTGCCAGAATGACACGCTTTAACTGGGGGATTTTGCCATTGGCTGCCTGGAGATAAAGCGGCTCCACATAGATCAGACTGCCGCCAATCGGAATGACCAGTAGATTGCCGCGCACCACGCCACTGCCCTGTTGGTTCCATAACGTAAGCTGCTGGCTGATGACGGGATCTTGATCGATGCGCGCTTCGATCTGTTTGGGGCCATAAATCAAGGAATCTTTACCGAAATCATAGACCAATTTCTGCCCGTAATTCTCTGGATCATTTTGCACGGCCAACCAGGCGATCATGTTTTCGCGATTGGCCGGCGTGAAGGGCAGAATCTGCACAAAGTTAAGTGCTTTGCTGTCCGGCAATTCCATCAATACATAATAGGGTTCAATCGGTTGGGGCTGGTTGTCATGTACCTCTTCTGGCCAGGCCCAAACATCCTCTTTGTTATAGAATTCATTCGCATCAGTCATATGATAGATGCGGTAGACATTGGCCTGCACCGAAAAGAGATCTTCTGGATAACGAATGTGCGCCTTTAATCCCGCGGGCATGGCACTGAAAGGTGTGAACAGGGCTGGAAAGATGCGCATATAGGCGGCAATAATGGGCTCTTGTTCATCCATCACATAAAACTTCATGCTCCCATCGTAGGCGTTGGTGACAATTTTGACTGAGTTACGCATATAGTTGATCGCTTGTGTCTGTCCCGTTTGATCGACCGTCGACTCTGCCGGCTCGCTATAGGGAAATCGATCGCTGACAGTATAGGCATCTTGGATCCAGTAAACGCGGCCGTCATCACCGATGACTACATAAGGATCATTGTCGAATTGCAAGAAAGGCGCCACCTCCCGCACCCGTTCGGTGATCTCGCGCCGCCAGAGCAAGCGGCTGTCGGCGCTGATATCGCGATTGAGCAGCAAGTTAATGTCGGCAAAATTGAGCGCAAACAATAGCCGCGCTCCCAAAGACATCGGAATGCCCTGGGTGGCCGTAAACTGTGACGTCGCTTTATCTTGGCCGCGCGGATAGTCAAACTCGGGCTGGCCGGTGCGCACGATCACATAATCATTGGTTAATTCACCAAAATAGATTTGCGGCTGGGTCACCGTAATGGCCCCTTGCACCGGCAAATCTTTGAGCAGAAATTCGGGCAATCCATCGCCCGTTACCTTGGCCACTGGCGACGCCGCCACCCCATAGCCATGTGTATAGACCAACTTGCGGTTGATCCAGGTCTGCGCATCGGCGTTGAGCCGCTCGGGCACGAGTTCACGGGCGGCGAGCATCATCTGTTCGACTTTACCGTTGATCGTGTAGCGGTCAATATCAATATTGTTAAATTCGTAATATTGAGTGAGCGCCTGCACCTGATTATAGGTCTGGAGCAACGGACGATAGTCCCACAATCGAATATTGCGCACCGTATCGGGTTGGGCCAACAGTGCCTTTGAGGTGAGCGGGCGCGTCGCATCGTAATTGTGCGGCTCAATTTTATCCAGTTCAAAGGCTGCGCGCGTAAACTGAATATTGTTGGCAATATAGGGCAGCTCTAAGGTCAACTCATTCGGGCTGACTTGGAAGCGCTGGATCAGGCTGGGATAGATGTTGCCCGCCACCAGCGCCAAGACCACCCAGGCCACCAGCACCACGGCAATGACGCGCCAGGTGCGCCGCAGAAAGACCGTGACCACCAAGAGCGCAGCGGTGACCAGCGTAATAATGCTCAGGAGATTATAGGCGGGCAACTGGGCATGCACATCGGTATAACTCGGCCCCAGCACGACGCCGCGTTGGCTGTAGGCGAGTTGGTAGGCGTCGAGCCGGTATTGCCAGGCTACCAATCCCAGGATCAACGCCCCCAGCACACTTAAATGGGCCAGCACCGGCGTGCGCACATTCCAGCTGCGCACGCCAATCCCCGTCATCACCGCCGTGGCAATCAGCGTAAAGACGCTCATCACCATTAGCCAGGCGCGCAAGCCTTGCCAGACTGGCAAGGTAAACATAAAAAAGCTGACATCGCGGTCAAAGATCGGCACGGTCAGATGGAAGGTGCCCTGATTAAAATAGACCAGGAAATCTTCCCAAGTGCTCGACGCGGCAAAGCCCATCAAGATCGCCAACAGCGCGCCGGCAAACAAGATCACCGTGCGCACCCGCAACCCAAAGGCGGTCGCAATCTGTTCAAGCGCTGTATCGACCAACCCATACGGCTCCAAGCGATGTGCCAGCCAGACATTAAAGGCCAGAAAGAGCCAGAAGATCAGCGCACCCGCCACAAAGAGGCCAAGCGACGCCTGGATGCGGGTAAAGAAGACTGACGCCAAACCCAAACTGTCGTACCAATACCAATCGGTGTAAAACGTCACCCAGCGATTGAAAAAGATCAAGATCAAAAGCGGAATAAGCAGCCAGATCCAGCGCCGGGGGTTGCCTGTCGTCACCGGTTGGCGCGGTTCAATCGGTGGGCGTCCGCCACCCTCCCGCTCTAAATTTTCTTCCAGCGAACGAATCAAATCCGCAAACGGATCGTTGTTGCGCATAGTCATTCCTTTACCAATGGGAAATTGTCAATGGGAAACTGATGCACGTTACGCCTGAGCCAGTAAGCATTTACGGTGATTAATAAATTTAATTCAGCGATTGGCGGGTGTGCAGCAGCGGTTATTGGACATTAACAAAATAATCTAGCAATCCGGGTTCCCTGCATAGGCCATACGGTAACACGACCGTACAGTGGGAGAGCCACAGCTTTATTGCTAGGTTAAAAAGTTAATTTGCAAAAACCGCCGCCTGCTATGGGAAACCTGCTTCAGCAGGTTGGGTACGCCGTTGCCGATTTAAATAATGACCATAAATGCTAGGCTAGCCCAAGAAATGGTTAAAACATACTCATCTCTTAACACGTTTTAACGTGTTTCTTGTACTAGCGGGTGAATTCATTCACCCTGCTTCAGTGCGCATAACATGCGTACCTCATTCTAACAGACCATCCCCCGCTTCACCAGTACACTTGATCCCCATTCCAGCGCGAGCAACGTCTGATTAGGGAAAAAGCAAAAAGCGGGTGGGTGAAGCATGCTTCACCCACCCGCTTTTCAAAATTTTGCTAGTGCGTCTTGAAACCTCTGATCAACGATTACGGCCAGGTGTTGGCATTATGCGCCATAAAGGTATCACCAGATGGATTGTTGGTATTCGTCAACTGGATAAAACCGTCAATCGGCTGATCGCTTGAGGTCACGACCAGCGAACCTTGCCAGCCATCCCCCATTGTTGCATTGACCAGTGGACAGTTTGTTGTATTTGGGTCGGTCAGGCGATGGTTGTGCGTGACACTTGTGTTCCCCGCGATTGTACACGGCCCAACCGTAATATTCGATCCGCTGCCCGGTTTTGCTATATAACCCAAGTTGTGACCTTGGATTTCTTCGTGATAGCAACTGTAATTTTGATAAAATTCGAGTTCTTTTTTTGGAAAATGTCTTAATCTAGTCTCAAAATTGGTCAATTATTATCCCAAAGCCACTTTTGAGGTCTTAGGTCACAACTTGGGTTAATTAGCCTAATCGTGAAGATTTTTTGGGGAATTTGCTCAATTCCTTAATTCCATTCATTGCCAATCATCAATTTTCTCATGGGCGCTAATATTCGCCTTTTTATTTGGGTTCTCCATAAGGTTCATAGACAACCACGTAACTATGCAGGATCAGCTTAACATCAGCCGGTGAAAGATTTGTTCTCGAAATTTGAACTAAATGATAGGGCGACGTTTCAATTGATTGTGTTATAATGTGGGCACCGGGTTCCCAAAATTGTGCCTCGATCGTTAGTTGGTCATCTTTCTTTGTGATATGTCTGATAATAACTTGAAAATTTGAACTGCCTTCTACTTCACGAAACAAGGCAACGACCAGATAGTGTGAGAAGTCTATCTGTTGTAATTGTGTCAGCACCGCTTGGCTGATCAAACCGCTTATCTGCGGTATATCATTCTTTGATGCAAGCAGGAATAATTGCGGCTTACGTCGGCTCAGATCAAAATTAACCCCGACGTCATCCAGAGTAATCGTTTCAAAGGGAATCCTAATCTCCCCTTCAATGGTAGGTGGCTCGGCAGCGATGGGTAGCGGAGAGACCGGCGTTACAATTGCATATTGGCATGCGGTCAGCATGACCAAAGCCATCAATCGCGTTAAAATGATAAAAACCGCTTGTTTTTTCACAACAGCTCTCCTTGAAATTGTTTATATGCCAGACAACTGGTAGTAGCCCTCTTGAATAAGTGAAATTGCTCACGTCATTCGCGAGATAACAATGATGTAGGTGGGACTTGTAGCCGCACTTATGCAAGTGGTCTAGTGTAGCGATTTGTGGATAGTGGGTTGGAGCAGGTTGGCTGGGATGATAACATTAGTTGTATAATTTGTCAAAATATTTTTTTTTGCCAATAATATTGTGCAATAAAATTCTTCACTTGCGCACACAAAGCATATTGTGTCTTCCATGCATGAGGCAGTTGTCCAATCAATGGGGCTATGACCAAGCGCGAACCGTCAACCCAGCCATTGTTTGTCGTTTCATAAGAGTTTCTTCTTCCTTGTGTCTACCTGGGCAGTGGAGTCGATGTAATTATTTGTGCTTCTAATACAAGCTCGACCGTGGCCGGTAAATCCCCGTTTCGGGCAAGCTTCACTAAATGATAGGTGGCCGTAGCCTCAATAATTCCCGTATAAACCGGAGGCGGTTCCCAAAATTCAGTCTGAACGATTAGCTGATTGCCATGCTTTGAAATACGTTTGATATAGGTTGGATAACCGCCACTGGGTTTCGCATTACGGAATAACCCAATGACAATGTAATGTTGAAAATCTACCCTCTCTAACTTTTGCCGAGCTTCGCGACTTATACTCTTAGCAATCTGTGGAATCTCATCTGCCGAGTTGATCATCACTAACTGGGGTTGCTCGCCTAATGCATTTACAAATCCCTCCTCATCGAGCACTATAGTTTCAAAAGGTATATCGCTTTCTTGTTCTGTACTGGGGGAGTTTGCAGGAACTTTAATTGTCAATTGGCAAGCACTAATCATTCCTATCAGAATGATAGGAATGATTAGAATAGTAGAGCTTGTAAGTTTCTTCATGATCGTCCCCTTCGATTCATTCATGCTATTTGGGACCAATCTGCTCTTGGTCGGTCGTATCGCCTTTGTCAACGGCCCGACTGCGCAAGACGGGCGTTAGTCGATTGAGCATCAGGCCTGCTTTATGCACTTTGATCAGATGATAAGGCGACGTCAAGATAGTTTGGCACAGCGAATGTGGCGGTGGTTGCCAAAATTGTGCATCCACAAAGAGCGTATCTCGCGCCACCGTCACCCGTTCGATCCCGACACCCAAGAAAGAGCAGCCCTGAACCCCACGCAGCACAGCAATCACCGCATCGTTGTTCCAGTCAATCTGCTGTAACGCCTGGTATGCTTCAGCACTAATCAAGGATTGAAGTTGCGCCACATCACTGGCGGTCAGCAAGACAAACAATTGCGGGGATTGTCCCATATTGGGATTGACCCCCCATTCATTCAAGGCTACGTTTTCAAAGGGGACATTCACGACGCCTTTTGTTGGCGAGGCAGACACGGGCAGCGGCGAGATAGGCGGTGTAATTGTAAACTGACAGGCGGTCAGTATGACCAAGGCTAGCAACAGCGTTAAAGCGGTAAAATGTGCTTGTTTTTTCACAGCTATCCTCATTGAAATGGTTTGGATTCCAGACAAGTGGTATCGTAATCGTTGGCTCATAATCTGTTTCTCTTCAACGATTCATCGCTTTCCTACTGATTCCATGCGGTTTCTTCTTGCGATGTTGGTGTGAGCAGAACGCTCTGGAGCACTAATTTTGCCTTGGCGACGTTGATATTGTTTCTAGCTACCCTAACGATGTGATAAGGTGAAGTAAGCGCTGTTGCTGATCCATAAGCTGTATTAGGCTCGTACAACGCTGCGTATATCATCAGTTCGTCATTTTTCTTTGTCATGCGCGTAATCATCGTCTGGTAGTTAGAGCTAGGCTTCATCCCGCGAAAGAGCGCCACAATCACATATTGTTGAAAATCAACCTGTTCTAGTTGGTTCATAACCTTCTGATCAATCAGGTCTTTTACTTGAGCTAGATCCCCCTGTGTAGACAGTAGAAATAATCGGGGTTCACGATTGCTCAGGTTTTTATCTACCCCCCACTGATCATGAGCAATCGTTTCAAACGGTACGTTGACTTCACCAGGTTGCAGGGGTGGCATGGTATGCGTTTGGCAAGCTGCCAGCGGATAGAATGCCGTCAGGAATAATAAAATAAAGCAAGCGAGCTTCTTCATGATGATCCTTTTTCCACTGCCTTACGGTTGGCCCAGCAATAACCCTAAGGTCGAATCTACCCCTTTGGCTCGGCCCTGCGTCCACTATACAACTGATTGAGCGCGCTTGTCTACCAAAAACCTACCTGATTTCGGGTAGTTAGGTACCCGATTTCGGGTAGGTCGCTGGCCGTTGCTCGGGGCTACCACCTATCGTGAAAGGTACCAGGCACCCAAAAGAATTTGGCCAGCTCGTTGCGACCTTACGGCAAGCGCCATTTGTTCCGATCATTGGTAAGCCCTGGCGCCAAAAGAAGCTGCCTATACTTACCATTCTTATATCAGTTGTACTATAATTCTTGGCATGACGAATCAACCATGGCCCGACGCCCTCATCCGCCCCGAACCAACACGTATTCAGTGGCTGTTGGAAGAATTCTGGCGTCAATTGCAAAATTTATCTGATCTGATCAATCGTA
>JAPLGZ010000105.1 GCA_026389895.1 Chloroflexota bacterium
ATGCACAGTTGTTAAAAGCATTGAGCCTTTTGCCGAAAAAACCTTGATGAGGTAGGGATAAGGGCATAGGGATACAGGATTAAAAATAACGCTAGCTACGCGATCCTTTAGCCGGGAGCATTATTGCGAATTAACGAATAAGCTGGGCAAAAAAAGCGGCGGCGTAGGTGCGGTTTCTAACGCACAAGTGAATCAAACCTGTGCGGTTAGAAACCGCACCTACGGATGACTCGATCCATTGGCTAATTCGCAATAACCGGTGGTGCGAGCAAGTTCGCGATTGCCCTGCCAGCATCCATCGCAGCCTTGACAAGGACGCCGACTTTAACAATAATGGAGAATAATAATGTAGCTAACCATAATCGACGCCGCCATTCTTCAGGATTATGCCATGAAATCGCCTGCTATCATGCCCTTGCTTGAACGCTATATCCAGGAAGGCGGTTTTGCCGGCGCAGCTGTCATTGTGGCCCAACATGGCAAAATTGTCATGGAACACTATGCGGGTGAGGCTGCGCCCAACTTACCAGCCTCGTCTAGCGTGCTCTGGCCACTGGCTTCCATCTCCAAACTCTATACCGCTGCGATGATCATGCGGCTGGTGGAACAAGGTCAATTGACTTTGAACATGCCTGTCCACCACCTGCTACCTAAGTTCAGCGGGGAGGGACGGGAAACGGTCCGGCTGCGCCACCTGCTCACCCACACGGCGGGCATGATCTACGAATCCCCAATGATGGAAGAGCGTTTAAGCGCCCAGACGCCAATGGCGGCCTTGGTTGAGGAGATGTACACGACGCCGCTGCTTTTCCCCGCGGGCAGCGCTTTTGACTATGCCGATTATCATTATTTGCTGGCGGGCTGTATGGCCGAGGCCGCCACTGGACTGGCCTTTGCTGAATTGGTCGATACGTTAGTCGCGCAACCCATGAACCTCCATGACACCTATATGGCGCCACCGCCGCACGAATATGGCCGCTTAGCCAAGGTGCGCTGTGTGATGGCCGAAGGAACGGCGGGCGCAATGTATAATTCTCCGTATGCGCTGTCGTTGGCCCACCCAGCCTTTGGCGCCGTGGCAACCGCGCGTGACTTGCTGCGTTTTGCCCAGCATTTTGCCCCAGGCGGCCCGCGCATTCACGCACCCGCCACCATCCGCACCATGACAACCGACCAGACGGGCGGTGTAAAGGGATGGCAAAGTGGCATGTTTGGCTTGCAGCCTGGCACACCGATTGGCTGGGGCATCGGCTTTGCCCTCAAATCGGCGCAGACGCCTGGTCAGTTTAGCGATCTGGCTGCACCGGGCGCGTATGGCCATGGCGGCGCCAGTGGTTGCCAGCTGATCATCGATCCCACCGCCGACGCCGTCGTGGCGATTCTTACTAATACCCATGCGCGTGTGGGCCGCGAAGGGTGGTATATCCGGTTACAGTCAATTTTAAACAGCGTCTTTGCCAACTTGGCCTGAACACCCAAAAGAAGCGATCACCGTGACAAACAGTCTATTAAACTTATCGGATCTACCCATTCCACAGTTTAGCGCTGCGGATCGTCGGGCGCGTTTGTTAGAGGTCTGCCCAACCTTAGAACCCATCTTCCGCAAGCAAGCCGAACGCCGGCACATGCCCGGCGTGGCTTACGGGGTGATCGTCGACGGTGATCTGATCTTTACCTACGGTTTTGGTGTCCACAATGTGGTCACCCAGGCTGCGGTTGACGCCGATACGGTCTTTCGCATTGCCTCGATGACCAAGAGTTTTGCCGCCTTAGCCATTCTCCAACTGCGCGATGCTGGCAAATTGCGCTTAGACGAGCCAATCACGACCTACGTCCCAGAGCTGGCCAGTCTGCGCTATCCTACCGCCGATGCGCCTTTGATCACTGTGCGCCATCTGCTGACAATGGCCGCTGGTTGGCCGCAGGATGATCCCTGGGGTGACCGGCAACTCTATCGCAGCGACGCCGCCATGAGTGAATTTTATCAAGCGGGTGTTGCGTGGTCGAACGCACCCGGCGTCATCTTTGAATATTCTAACTATGGTTATATGGTGCTGGGACGCATTATTACCAACGTGGCTGGCCTACCGGCGATCGACTATATCAACCAGCAGATCTTGCAGCCGCTTGGCATGACTTCGACCTTCTGGAACGCGACGGATGTGCCCGCCGAGCGTCTCGCGCTCGGTTATCGCTGGGAAGATGAACAGTGGAAGGTTGAGCCACTGTTGCCTTCTGGCGGCGATGTCGCGCTCTTTGCGGGGCTTTTTACCACCGTGCGTGATCTGGCGCGCTGGGTGGCGTTCTTTCAATCGGCCTGGCCGCCGCGTGATGAAGTGGAGCATCGCGTGCTCCGGCGCAGCTCGCTGCGCGAAATGCAACAGATCTGGCGCACGAGCCCCCCAACGAGCAGCGTGCCTGCGTTGGGCGCACGCCCCCAGGTCAATGCTGGCGGCTATGGCTATGGCCTGGCAATGCAGCACAATGGCCAGTGGGAGACCGTGGGCCATGGCGGTGGGCTGCCTGGTTTTGGCTCGCATATGCGCTGGTCGCCGGCGCATGGCGTTGGCGTGGTCGCCCTATCCAATAGAACCTACGGCAGTGTTACCCCGGCCTGCATTGAAGCGTTGACAAGCTTGATCAATACCAGCCAGGTGCAACCACGCACGCCGCAAATTGCCCCCGCATTGGCCGCCGCCCGTGAAGGTGTGCTGCACCTGATGGCGGCGTGGGATGACGAGCTGGCCGATACGCTCTTTGCCGAAAACTTTTTTCTAGACTCTGATCAGGTGCATCGGCAGCGTGAACTGGTCCAGTTGCATGAACAGCACGGCGCCTTAAAGCCCGACGGCCCCTTTATCGTTGAGAACTGGCTGCGTGGCAAATGGCGCATGACCGGCGAGCGCGGCTGGTGTCAGGTTACGATTACGCTGGCTCCGACCGTGCCGCCGCGCATCCAGACGCTGACGCTTATGTCGACGTTGCCGCCATCCCCGGTCTTGCAAGCGGTTGCGGAGCAATTGATCACGCTCATTGCCACTCCTACGCGCCGCCCGTTGGCGCGGCTTGCGGCCCCCGAACTGGATCAGGCCGCGCTGTGGGATCAATTGCGTCTGGCCAATATCCTCTGTGGACCTTGCACATTGGGCGATCTAACCGGCGGCGACGGTGCAACCTGGGCCAGCTTTCAGTTGACGGGCAGCAAGCGAAACGGCGCTGTGCGATTACAGGTAGATGCACACGGCAAACTGGTGGAAGTGCATTTTCGCTGAATGCCTTTTGCACTGCTTTGAGGAATTATTCTTGGGCATAATGGAGCAACTAAATGCCATCCTGCCTGTGATATAATTCAACTAAATATTAACTCGCGCCGACTCCTGCCGGCGCTATTTTTTTAGACGGCGCTTAACTGGTGCCAGAACGGACCCAACTCATGACCACATCCACCATCCCCGAATCAACCCTCGCTGAGCCGATTGCCAGCGCATCGGCGACGAGTAGCACCAAACGCAGCACCTTATTCGCCATCGTCCTTGGCCATCTAACAGTCGATATGCAAACTGGTTCGCTAGCCGTTTTGCTGCCGCTACTTTTAAAGACCTTCTCACTCGACTACACCGGCGCGGCGGCGATTATGAGCTTTAATAACATCGTCATTGCGCTGGCCCAGCCACTCTTCGGCATCCTGGGTGACCGCAGGCAGATGCGCTGGCTGATCTATGTTGGCTGTCTGCTCACCGGGGTCGGCATGGTGGCCGTGATGTTTTTGCCTAGCTATTGGTTGATCGTTGCCGCCGTCGTGTTGAGCGGGTTGGGATCGGCGATGTTTCACCCAGAGGCGCTCTCTGTGCTGCGGGCGATTAGCGGTCAAAAGGCGACCACCGCATCGTCGTATTTCTTCTTTGGCGGCAATATTGGTTTTGCGATTGGCCCCTTGCTCGTCGCGTGGCTCACCTATCGTTGGGGAACCCATGCCGCGATCTGGATGATGATTCCCACCGTAGTGGCGCTCGGCTTTCTGGCGGCAAATACGGGGATGATCAGCCAGCCTGCCGCAGCCCATGCGGCTGCCCACGGGCAACATGGCACGCAGCAACGACGTCAAAATCTGGGGCTGATCGTCCTGCTGCTCACCCTGATCACCGTGCAAACGGTCGTTCTCAATGGATTAAAGACTTTCATTCCGCTCTATTATGAGCGCTTCGGTCAGGTTCCGGCAGACTGGATCGCGCTGATGCTCACGACCCTTGCGCTAACTGGCGCCGGTGGGACGTTGTTTGGCGGCGTTGCGGCCGAGCGCATCGGGCGGAAAATGGTCATTATCATCGCCTCGCTGTTTGTGTTGGGCACCTTATTTGTTGTCTTTCACAGCAATGGCTGGCTGCAACTGCTCATGTTGGCGTTGACGGGTTTCTTTTTGTCAATGCCCTGGCCTCTCTCCGTGGTGATGGTGCAGGAAGCCATGCCCAATAACATCGGTTTGGCCTCTGGTCTGACGCTCGGCTTTGCCTATGGCGCCAGTGGGCTGGGCATCGCGGTGCTGGGACGAATCGGGGATCTCTTTGGCTTGCAGACGACCATGAACATTGTCATGTGGCTGCCAATTGCGGCGCTGGCGCTCAGCTTCTTGGTGCCCAAACGAGTGGCCGCGAATAAGTATTGATAATTATAACGGATAACGTTATAATTATGCCTATTGTAAACCTTCAATTACTGAGATTCACATGTGATTCAATCGTTTCGGGATCGGGGTACAGAAGATATTTTTGACCGGCTTAATTCAAAAGAAGCTCGGCGTACTTGTCCAGAGCAACTCTGGCGGATTGCCCGTCGAAAATTGGATCAATTGAATGCTGTCATTTCGCTCCAATCACTCCGTATTCCACCTGGCAATGAATTAGAAGCGCTTAAAGGTGACCGGTCTGGACAATACAGCATCCGGATCAATGAGCAGTTTCGTATCTGTTTTGCATGGACAGAAGATGGCCCCGCGCAGATTGAGATCACCGATTATCATTGAAAGATAAGGAGGAAGCCACGCATGCGTATTCCTGCACAAGGCCCCCCTACCCATCCAGGGGAGATGTTATTGGAAGAATTTCTGAAGCCGCTCGGTATAACACAGGTAGAGCTTGCCCAAAAAATTGGTGTTTCCTATCCACGAGTCAATGAATTAATTCATGGCAAGCGCGGTGTCACGCCAGATACAGCGCTCCGACTGGAACGATTTTTAGGGATGGAAGCTCAATTTTGGCTCAATCTACAATTGGCTTGGGACCTTTATGCTGCGATCCATTCCTCCAAGGCTGACGAAATCCGCAAAATTGAACGCTGGCCAACGCTTGCCTCGTAATAGTAAGGTTCATTGACCGTGGACAATATCCATGAAAATTCGTTTGCTTCAACCCGATGATGCCGTCGAATGGCTGCGCTTGCGTCACGCTTTGTGGCCTGAGCAAACACTCGCCCAAAATGAGCGTGAAATGGCTGAAATTCTGGCGAATTTCGCACAGATGCCCGTCTTTGTGGCCGAGCGCCCGGATGGTGGGTTGTGCGGCTTGATGGAGGTGGCGATCCATGACAAAGCGCCGGGCTGTACGACAAACAAGATTGGTTATCTGGAAGCCTGGTACGTCGATCCAGAATGGCGCAAGCAAGGCATCGGCCGGCGGCTGGTGGCCACCGCTGAAGCCTGGGCGCTTGAACAGGGTTGCACCGAAATGGCCTCCGACACCAATGCCGACTATCCGCTGAGCCCGACCGCACATGCTCGGCTGGGCTATCAAGAGGTGGCGCGAGATATTTTCTTTCGCAAGGTGCTGACGCCAGAATAGTGGCGGTATGGGCACTGGCAGGCTTTTTCCTCGCTGCAACGCCAAAGCTCCAGAAATTCAGGCTGGAATTATTTAAACCTATTCGCAACCAAAGGTGAATTCATATGCCAAACCGTGTACCGATTGCCCTGCTCATTGATGATAGCTGTCCGCTGGTGCATGTCTACCGTTATCACTGGGAAGATGTCCATAA
>JAPLGZ010000196.1 GCA_026389895.1 Chloroflexota bacterium
CAGCACTTATGACCGCGTAGACATTCTATGTAACAATGCTGGCGTGATGGACTATATGCAGGGCGTCGGCGAACTATCCGATGACATTTGGCGGCGTGTCTTGGGGATCAATTTGGATGGCCCGATGTTTACCAGTCGCCGGGCGATCCCACACATGCTCAGGCAAGGTCAGGGCTCAATTATCAACATCGCCTCGACGGCTGGCATCAGTGGCGGGGCCGCCGGCGCAGCCTATACTGTTTCTAAACATGCGTTGGTTGGCCTGACGCGCAATACCGCTTGGATGTATGCCACCAAAGGCGTTCGCTGTAATGCCATCTGTCCAGGTGGCACCAAGACCAACATCGCCGAAACGATGATCCTCGACCGGTTGGACGCCGCTGGCGCAGCGCGCGCGGGGCTTTTCGCATCACTGATACCTGCTATGCTGGAATCTGATGATATCGCCGCGCTGGCGCTCTTTCTCGCTTCAGATGAGTCGCACTATATTAACGGCGCAATTATTCCAGCTGACGCCGGCTGGACTGCTGTCTAACTTCGTATTGTGGTCGCAATGGATGATCCTCGTACAAAAGAGCCGCTGCCCTCCGTTTCATAAGACGGGGCAGCGGCTCTTTTGCCTACTGATCACCTGGTAATCCGGTGATAAGCGTCTGTTGCTTCTCGCTTATCTTCATGCCATTACGTTACGCTTACTGTTGCGCAAGCACGTCCCACGTCTTCTGATCATAGCCCAGTTGTTCAGCGGCGGCCTGTTCTTCATCGCTCAGCTTTGCCCAGGGTTTAGCGGTGGGCTGCGGATCGGCTGTCCAATTTTCGGCATTCCAGCCTAGGATATTCCACAAGCGTTTTTCGCTGTAGCGCAGATCATCCCAAGTTGCAATGCTATTCCAGAATTGATCCACGTCGCCTTCTGGTACGCGTGGCAGAACTTCTGCCCACTTGGTTTCGTCGTAACCTAACGTCGTGGCGGCAGCTTGCTCCTCTGTCGTCAGATCGGCCCAGGCTGTCGTATCGGTCGCCGGGATCGTGCTGGGATCTGTGCTTTCCCAGTTGGTCTCATTCCATCCGAGCACATCCCAGGCTGCTTGCTCGTCTTTTGTCAGATCCGCCCAATGTTCAATTGAATTCCAGTATGCCTCTGGATTTTCCTCGAGCGAAGGGGTGGTGTCGGTCATGCCTTCCGTGTCGGTCATGCCTTCCGTGTCAGTCATGCTTTCGGTGTCGGTCAGCGGCGCCGTTGCCGTGAGCAGGGAATCGGTGGCGATTTCGACGGTTGCGGTGAAGACAGTCTCCTCTTCGTTATGCTGTTCGTGGATGATGCCACGCGCCCCGGCATAAGCGCCGGTGCCGCCCACGACTGGCATATGAATATCGACGTTCGGCTCTGCGTCTGGTTCAGTGCCCGAGACCGTGATGGTGCCATCGGCGAGATGATAGGTCCACACACATTCCGCAAGTCCCGTCTTCGGATCGGTGGTGATGCAGAAACCGCTTGATATGCCAGACTCCTCACCGTTCTGATCCGTCAAAGAACCAGTATAAGCGATAATGTCCCCTTGCGAGGCCCCTTTTTCACCTAGATCGATCTCGGTTTGTTGTTCTTTGCTAATGTTTTCGATGATCGTCAGCGATGTCATTCCCTCATACACCGGATCTTCCTCTGTATCCTGGGCAAAAACGGCAACCGGCGCGATCAACACGACGGTTATGAGGATGCTGGCCAGAACCAGCCATAAACGCTTCATACGGTTTTCTCCTTATTGAATCAATTAGGTTGGGTTGCACGCTAGCAAGCTGGCGTGTTCATAAACACAAAGAAAGATGTAGAGGTAGTTAGACTGAGCAGAGCAAACAATTCGGCGCAACCGACGCTGCCTGAGATTACGCAGGCCCATTGGTGGCCTACCATCGCCAGCCAAGTTCCTATATTGAATAGCCGTGGCGTCTGTCGACTCGCTGTTGCCCCACTTCGGTTGTTTTTTAATGAAAGGGTGCTTTAATCGATTGAATTGAGCATTGGTATTGCTAACAAGATAAATGCCATTGTGTCACAAGCTTACGACTTTGAAAATAGTACTTTTGTCTTACTCTTTACGTAAAATAGCTTACTTTTTTCTTGGTGATAATCGAGCGATCTGATGAGATAGCTAATTTTGTTGATGCTGCAATAGCTGCTTTGCTAATTAAGAAATCTAGGTTAACATTCAGCTTTCATAGATCGTGCAACCGTTAGTTATCCCACTCGGCGGTTTGGCTGGCGGCCGGTGTCTGCTGGGTGCCTATAGGCCTGTCCTATGAAGATTTGATCGTTCGATTTATTCTTTCCAAAGTTTTAGGAGCTCTTGATGACTACGTTTTCTGGTGCATGGCCGGCGTTGGTGACGCCTTTTACGGAGCACAATCAGGTCAATGTACCCGTCCTGCGCAAACTAACCGATTATTTGATTGGCAAACAGATTGGTGGCTTTTACGTCTGTGGCAGCACAGGCGAAGGCATTTATATGTCGGTGGCTGAACGCAAACTTGTGCTTGAGACGGTGATTGAACAGAACAATGGTCGGGTGCCCGTGATTGCCCATGTGGGGACAGTGGCTGCTGGCGATGCTGCGGAATTGGCGCAGCACGCCCAACAAGTGGGCGCGGATGGCGTCGCCAGTATTATTCCGCCGCTCTATACCAGTGTTGCGGGCATTCATGGCTATTATGCCGGCATTGCCACGGCTGCGCCCGCATTGCCACTCTTGACCTATATTTTTGGCGGCCCTGCGGATGCGGTCGCGCTGATGCGCTCGCTAAGTGATATTTCAACCTTTGCTGGTAGTAAATATACCGGGCCCAACATGTTTGAATTTCGCCGGATCCTCGATCTAGGGGAAGGCAAGTGGACGGTCTTCTCTGGCATGGACGAACAATGTGTCTTTGCGGCCATGTTTGGCGCCAGCGGCAGCATTGGTTCTTCGCTAAATTATCACCCTGGCGCCTATCGAGAAATCGGCCAGGCGGTCGCGTCTGGCACCTTCGCCCGTGGCATCGAACTGCAACTACAGGTGAACCAGACGACCGCCATTATGATGAATGTCGGGTTTATGAGCGCGCTGAAAGAGGTTATGCGTTGGCTAGACTTCGATTGTGGCCACCCTCGGTTGCCCAATCTACCCCTGGCCCCGGAAAAGATCGCTCAGCTACGTGAAGATTTAGCGGCTGTCGGTTTCTTTGACTTGGTAGCGCTGTAATCAATAAATCATATTACGCCATGATACGTAGGGGCATGCGGTTGGTGGCGGCCCAATCATAGGAAACCCTGCCAACGCTCTTCGCCGACAATTGCGTGCCTAGCTGTGCAACCAATGGTCGTTGACGAGGACGGGCATGCAATCGACGGCGAATTAAGATCAGGACAAAATTATGATGGGCCCGCCGCCGACCTGGGCACCCCTACATATTTGCTAGATCATGGCGTAACATAAAGTAAATAGGCGAAATCCGCAACCGTGTGTTACGGAGAGCCTCCTTTAACAATTTGAACATTATAACAAGATGTAGAGAGGAAGATTTCGATGACTTTGCGTATTGGCATTCTCGGCTGTGGCAAGATTGCCCGCCTCCATGCCCAAGGCTACAAAACCGCATCTGATCTCGCCCAGGTTGTGGTCTGTTGTGATGAATATAGTGTCGAACTGGCGCAGAATATGGCGAAGGAGTTTGGCGCAGATGTGACGACCAGTTGGCAAGCTGTGATCGAACGCAGCGACGTAGACGCGGTGAGCATTTGCATGCCGCCCGACCAACATGCGCCGATCGCATTGGCGGCCGCTAAGGCGGGCAAACACGTCTTGCTCGAAAAGCCGATGGCCATGAATATGGAAGAATGTAAACAGATTGTCGCCGCAGCTGAGCAAGCTGACACGGTGCTGATGATCGGTCAAAACCAACGCTGGCAACCCGAACATATCCAGATCAAAGAATTGCTGGATCGCAACGCCATCGGCAAGATTGTGGCGCTGCGCTTCGACTGTAACCAGTTTATCTCGCGCATGTATCCACCCGACAGCTGGATCTTCGACAAAGCCAAATCAGGCGGCGGCATGATTACCCAGACCGCGGTGCACAAGATCGATCTGATGCGGCACTTTTTCGGTGAAATTGATGAAGTATCAGCGTTCAACGGCTACACGGGGTTGAACCCAGGGTACAAACCGGGCGGGAATGAAGACATTTCCGCTTTCCTGATGAACTTCGAAAATGGCATCGTTGGCGAAGCGTTCTATCTCTTCGCCGCCTATAAAGTGCCGATTCCCACCGCAACTGGCGAATTGACGATCATCTATGGCGACAAGGGTGTGATCCACAACGTGTTGGGTTGGCACATCTATAGCACAGAGATCCCCGAATATAGCGGTGGTCTGACCAAGTTGGACATTCACCAACACCCGTATACGGATTCGGTCAACGCCGAAGTTCGGCATTTCCTCGAATGCATTCGCGATCACAAAGAACCCATCACCTCTGGTCGCAATAATTTGGGGACGATGGCGACCGTCTTCGCCCTCTATAAATCGGCCGAGACCAAGACAGTGGTGAAAGTAGAAAAGACGCAGCAGTGAAAGCCGCCAGATTTTGTCCACTAAGTCGTCGTCCAGAAATAACTTGGAGATTAAGAGATTGGTGATTGACACGGCGCAATCTCTGATCTCCAATCTCTAGTCTCTCTTATTCTTGAATTTGCGATAAAAACCAAAAAGGAAATGACCAATGGGTAAACGAGTAAATTTTGATCTGACCGGCAAGGTGATCATCGTCACCGGCGCCAGCAAAGGCATCGGCAAGGCGATTGCACTCTCCGCCGCAGAATGGGGCGCGGATCTAGCGCTGGGCAATCGCAATATCGAAGAAGCGGAACCTGTGATCGCCGAGTGCCGAGCGATGGGGCGTCGGGTTGAAGCCTGGCCGCTGGACCTTGTCAGCGTGGAAAGCATCAACAAATTTGTCGACCAAGTCTATGCGGCCTTTGGGCGGATCGATGTGCTGGTCAACAATGCGGGGGTCAATACACCCAAGCCAGCCTTGGATTACAGCGAAGCGGAGTTTGACTTTATTTCGGATGTCAACTTCAAAGGCGCTTTCTTTATCGCCACCGCCGTGGCGCGCAAGATGATCGAGCAGAAAACCGAAGGCAGCATTATCACGATCAGTTCGCAGGTCGGTGTCGTCGGTGGGCCCCTACGCACCCCGTATGCTGCGGCTAAGGGGGCAGTAGGGCAATTCACCCGCTCGCTTGCTGGTGAATGGGCGCAAAACAAGATCACGATCAACGCGGTTGCGCCGACCTTTACCCGCACGCCGATGCTTGAGGCCGCTGTCAAAAACCCAGCCTTCGCCAAGAATTTAGAAAAGGTGCCCATGGGGCGCCTGGCCGAGCCTGAAGAGATCGCTGCCGCTGTGATTTATCTGGCCTCGCCAGCGGCGCGTATGGTGACTGGGCAGGTAATTTGTGTGGATGGTGGGTTTACGGCTGTTTAGGAGACTCCTGCTGCGCCCTTGCAGGGAGGGAATTGATTGGTGGACAGAACAAGTGGCTACATCTGCCCACCAATCAATTCTCTCCCTTACCAGGGGGGTATCTTCATAAAAGCAACGGACTGGCGCGGTGAATAAACGCGCCGCTGCCCTTTTCCGCCATTAAATTGTCGCCATCCACGACCAACTGGCCGCGCACAAAGACCTTGACTGGCTTGCCCTGCACTGTACGTCCCTCAAACAAATTATAGTCAATCGCACTGTGATGCGTGGCCGCGCTCACGACATGTTCGGCGGCGCCATCCCAGAGCACAATATCGGCGTCGCTGCCGATGGCCAGCGTACCTTTGCGCGGATACATGCCAAACATTTTGGCCGGATTGGTCGCCACCAGTTCGACAAAGCGACTGGGCGTCAGCCGTCCGCTCAAGACGCCATCATTCCACAACATATACAGACGATCCTCAATGCCTGGCGCGCCATTTGGCACCTTGGCAAAACTGTCGCGGCCCAACGCCTTTTGCTCGGCATAGGTAAATGGGCAGTGATCCGTGCTAAGTGAGGTGATGTCGCCCGTACGCAACGCTCGCCAGAGCGCGGCGCTATCGCTGGTCTCACGCAGCGGGGGCGAACAGATATATTTGGCCCCATCAAATGGATCATCGGCGGTACCGTTCAAAGCATCTTTGGTGAAGAAGAGATATTGGGTGCACGTTTCCGCATAGACATGTTGCCCGCGTAACCGCGCTGCGCTGACGGCGGCTAACGCGCCTTCGCATGTGCAATGCACCACGAACAGTGGTGCGTCGCCAGCCACTTGGGCCAGCCAGATCGCCCGTGAAGTGGCTTCAGTTTCGAGTTCGGGCGGACGGGTGAGCGCATGGTAGATCGGCGCATGGTTGCCAGCAGTAATGGCCTCTGCGATCAACACTTCGATGGCATCGCCATTTTCGGCATGCACGAGTGACAAGACGCCACTTTTGGCGGCCACCTGCATGCTCTTAAACAGTGTCATATCGTCCACTTGCAGCGAATCTTTGTAGGCCATGAACATTTTAATACTGGTGACACCGATCTTCGGCAACTCGGCAATTTCCGCCATCACGCTATCGGTGAGATCGGTAATCGCCACGTGGAAGCTATAGTCAATCACCGCTTTGCCATTGGCCTTGGCATGCCAAGTTTCAACCGCTTCATGCAAGGTTCCGCCTTTGGCCTGGATCGAGAAATCAACATGGGTGGTTGTGCCGCCAAAGGCCGCCGCTCGATGGCCAGTGAAAAAATCATCGCAAGTTTCTACGCCACGCCAGGGCATAGCGAGATGGGTGTGGACATCGACGCCGCCGGGCAAGACATACAAGCCGGCCGCATCGATCACCTGATCCGCACCCGATTCGTCAAGATGCGCGCCAATCAGCACAATCTTCTCACCATCGATCAGTAGATCGGCCACATACTCATCCGCAGCCGTGACAATTCTTCCATTTTTGATTAACGTTTTCATGGGAGTCTTTCCGTTGATAAGGGGCTAGAACTGCCGCTTGACCCAGTGAGTTTACTTTAGGCCGCGGCGGCAAGAAGGTTGATAGAGTAACAGATATGCTTGCGTATTGAACTTTATTATACTCTATGGCTTCTAAATAAGTCTAGGAAGATGGACCGCTAGACCCCTCCCGTTCCCCTGCAGATAGGGAACTGATTGGTGAACAGCAGCAGGGTTGAGCGCCCAGTAGGCTCCTGCTGCCAGGGCAGGAAATCGCGCCCAATGGCGGTTGCCTATTCGGCGCAGCGACGAGGACCTTCGTGCCTGAAGCCACTTCCTGCGCTGTCAGCCGACCATTTTAATAATCTGGGCTATGTTTGCGTAACCACTAATCCGCTCTGTTCCGTCTCTGTTGCTATATTCTTTGCTATACTGTTTTTCGCCGCGTGCGTGGAACGGCGTTGCAATCTTTGTGTGATGATCAGAAAGAGCGTAATGACCAAAAAGGAAAATCCCGTCGTAACCGTCCCCAGCGCGTAGAGCGCGGGCGACGTGACATTGGTCGTCATCGCAAAGATTTCAAGTGGCAATGAATTAAATTCGCCCATGACGAGTGAAGAGCGCGCAAATTCGTCGTAGGAGAGGGTAAAACCAAAGAGACCCACGCCGACCAGGCTGGGCAAAATCAGGGGGAATACGATATCGCGGAAGGTGACCAGGTCATTGGCGCCCAGATCGCGCGCGGCTTCTTCGTAAGATTTGTCGAAGCGATTAAAGACTGCCAGCATAATGAGGAGTGCAAAGGGCAGGGTCCAGGTTAAATGCGCGCCCAGGCCAGAGGTATACCAGGCCGGCGTCCAACCCAGACGGTCAAACAAAATGCCGATGCCGAGCGAAATTAGAATGCTGGGCACAATTAGGCTGGCGACGGAGAGATAGAAAAGCGCCCCGGCCCCGCGAAAACGATAGCGGTACGCCTGCCCGACCATCGTTCCCAACACCACGCAGATCGACATGACGATCAGCCCCAGTGAGAATGAACGTAAAAATGAACCTTTAAAGTCACCCACCCGTTGCTGTTCAAAGAGCGCGTAAAACCAGTGGGTGCTCCAGCCGTTCATCGGGAAAGTCAGACCCCCGTTTGGCCCCTGAAACGACAGAATAATAATTGTCGAAATTGGCCCATATAAAAAGATCACAAAGAGAGCAAAAAAGATGGCAAGAGGCCAGAATAATTTGCTTCTGCGCCGTGTATTTGGCATAAAAATCCTTTGTCAGCCGATTCGGGGAGTGGATTGAGCGGATTATCTTAGGCTACAATCCGCTCCCTGAATCCGTTTACAGTTCCTTGCGAATATCCACCATCCACATCAATGCGCCGACAATGATCAGCGTGACTAATAAGAGCACCACGGCATTCGCCGCAGCCAACGGATATTGCAAACCGCCGATCATGTTGCTGATCGCCAGCCCGACCGAAGAGGATTGGCCACCGCTCATCAGGCGCACCGTCATATAATCGCCGAGCACTAATGAGACAACGAAGATTGTTCCAATCGCAATGCCCGGCCCCGAAAGCGGGATGATCACCTCGCGCAGCACGCGCCATTCAGATGCGCCGCCGTCTCTAGCCGCCTCGATCAACGACTGGTCAATGCGCATCATCGTGTTGAAGATTGGCGCCACCATAAAGAGCGTGTACAAATGGATCAGCGAAATGACCACCGAAAAATCGGAGAAGAGAAAGATATCGAGGGGCGCTTTCGTCAGGTGCAGCGCGATCAAGATGCTGTTGAGGATGCCATTTCTGCCCAAGAAAGGAATCCAGGCAATGCTGCGGATCACGTTGGAAGTCAGAAAAGGCACCGTACAGATCAGAAAAAGCGCCGTGCGAATGCGCGTCGATTGCACTTCAAAGGCCAGGAAGTAAGCCACCCAGAATCCAATCAACAGCGTGCAGACCCACACAATCGCTGTAAACTTGAAGGTGTTCAGGTAGGTGGCCAGATAGACGGCGGAAAAAATCTCACGGTAATTATCTAGCACAAAGGCTGGTTTCATGACGAAATTACTATACTGCCAGAAGCTCACCACGACGATCAGGACGATCGGCGCGACCAAAAAGGCTAGCAAGATCAGCGCATAGGGCGCGGCCAGCAGATAGCCTGCGATTGAACGCAGCTTAAAAGTAGGACGACCCACCTGTGCTGGCTGGGTCGCCACTTGCCCCTGAAAAACCTCACGCGGCAATGAACTCATTCCACTTTTTCACCAGATAATCTTGTTCCGTCATCACCGAATTCCAGCAGGAAACTCGCCCCATGCGGTCGGCAAAGCTGCCGCCGTCGCGCGAGGCGCCTTTGGCTTCTAGCTTTGTGCCAAACGGGTCAACCACATCTTCGGCTGCGGGCTTGCCTTCATACCAGAAGTCCCATTCGGCGGCCGACATGAATTTTTTTGCATTGTCTGGGATCGAGCTATAGTAACCCTGCCGTCCGACAAAACCACCCGCCCAGCCGGAATTCCACCAATTGATGTATTCATAAGCGGCGTCCAGAGCAATGCCTTCCAGCCCTTTCGAGAGTCCTAGACCACCACCCCATGCGCGATAGCCTTCTTTGAGCGGCGCATAGATGCACTTGAGCCCCTTCGCCTTCACCGCCGTGACGGCCGGTGACCACATCGATTGGAGCACAACTTCGCCCGAAGACATCAGATTGACCGATTCATCAAAGGTCTTCCAAAAGGCGCGGAACTGACCCGCTTTTTTCTGCTCTTTCAGAATATCGGTAACCTTATCGATCTCCTCTTTGGTCATGTTACCCTTGTCGCCATAGGTCATCAAGCCCGCCGCCTCGGTGACCATCGCTGCGTCCATAATGCCAATCGACGGAATGTCAAGAATCGACGTTTTGCCCTTGAATTCTGGGTTGAAGAGCTCCGCCCACGATTCGATCGTGCGCCCGACCAGATCTGGGCGATAGCCCAAGGTGTCGGCATTATAGAT
>JAPLGZ010000478.1 GCA_026389895.1 Chloroflexota bacterium
CGTTGAACGCACCTGTCGGATCAAAACTGTCAAGCCTGGATATTGGACTTCAACTCGCATAAATAGGGTGAGTTGATCGGTATCATGGTCAATCAGTTTGCCCTGATAGACAGCAGCATATTCATTAGGGATGGTCTTCCATAGCTCAGGATGAAGCTTGCGAAACGCTTTGATTTCGCGTTGCATCGCTCGTCTCGCTTCAGCGCGCAAAAAATTGCGGATCGCCTGTTCTGCCAATACGGAAGTCTCCATCGCGCGAGCTTTTGCTGCTTGTTGTAGCTCTTGAGCGGTTTGTTCGTTAAGCGTAATAGAGACCATAATTATCCTGACCCTTCCAGGTTTCTTTACCGTGTAATTTACCTATTGACTTCCATTATAGCACAATCCGTAATCAGAAAAGGATGGATATAAGCCTACGCCACACGCCGCACAATCCGCACCCGATAGCGTAACAATACATCGCTAGCGATCAACATGAACAAAATAATCCCTTGAATCAAGCGCGGCACGCCGGCGGGTTGGATCTCGCGCCCGGCCAGAATTAAGCCGCCGAACAAGATCGAAACCAGGATCACGAGTACCGGATTCAACTTGGCCAGCCAGGCGATGATAATGCCGGTAAACCCATAACCGGGCGAAATTGAGCCTTGCAAACGGTGGACGACCCCGGCAATTTCCGACATGCCTGCCAGCCCGGCCAGCGCCCCCGAAGTCATCATCACCAGCACAGTGTTGCGGACAATGTTGATGCCCGCATACTGGGCGGCGCGCGGGTTGTCACCCGTCAGGCGAATTTCGTACCCCCAGCGGCTGCGATAGACGATGTACCAGACAATAGCCACCGCGATCAGCGCCAATATCAGCCCGAAATGGGTGGTGAGCCCACGGAAGAGCGGCACCTGCTTGGCATAATCGCCCAATTTAGGCAGCCAAGCGCTCTTGGGGAAGGTCTTGGTCATCTGAAAACCGCCTTCACTCCAGACCGCAAAGACAAAAAAATTGACAAGCGCAATCGCGATATAGTTCATCATCAACGTGGTAATAATTTCGTTGACTTGTAGCTTCGCCTTGAGCCAGCCGGGGATCAATCCCCATACGGCGCCAAAGATCATGCCGGCGATCAGCATCAGGGTCAGGGTGATCACCCGTGGTGTAGTAGCCGACACCAATCCGGTCAGCACAATAGTGCTGGCGCCCAGCGCGCCCATATAAAATTGACCTTCGGCGCCGATGTTCCAGAGTTTCATCCGAAAGGCCAGTGAGCAGCCGAGCCCGACAAAGATCAACGGCGTCGCTGCCACCAATGTGTCGGAAAAGACGCCTAGATCCCCAAAAGCCGCCTTGCCAATGTGGGCATAGACCGCAATGGGGTGGCCACCGACCATGAGCAGCACCAGCGCACCCAGTAACAATGCCACGATAATGGCCCCGATGGAGACCACGGGGCTGAGCCAAGCCGGTGTGGTAAGGCGACGTTCGAGTTTGATCGAAAAAGGAAAACCAGCGCGTTTGGTTGGAATTGTCGCCGTTGTCACAAAACCTCCAGAGAATAATTAATAATCAATGGTTAATAATTAATGACCGTAAACTTTGTCGCCGATCCCAAATTAACAATTAGTTGTTAATTATTAGCTATTCATTATTGCTTTTTGCTCTTGCTTCCCGCCTGTCATCATCAACCCAATCTTCTCTGTGTCGTGATCGGTCACTTCGCCCACGATCTCGCCTTCGTACATCACCACAATCCGATCGCTGAGGGCAAAGAGTTCTTCCAACTCTTCCGAGGTTAGCAAAATGGCCGCGCCGGCTTCGCGTTGGGCGAGCAACAGGCGCTGCACCCCTTCAATCGCACCGACATCCAGACCACGCGTCGGCTGCATGGCGATCAGCAATTTGGGTTTCGCCGAAAGTTCACGCGCCAGAATGGTGCGCTGTAAATTGCCACCAGAGAGCAAACGGGCCTGCGTTTCCACGGTCGGCGCCAGAATCGAATATTCTTCCTTGAGCACCTGCGCCGTTTTACGCGCCATGCCATAGTTAAGCGACCAGCCGTTCGCCAAAGGCGTCTGCCGGTAACTTTTCATGATGACGTTGTCGGTGATGCTCAGATTGGGTGCTGACCCGGTTTGGTTGCGATCTTCCGGCACATGCGACACACCTTTGCGAATGGCCGCCAGCGCCGATTGATTGGTGACCTCTTCATTGTTCACCAGAATTTGGCCGCTCGTGCAAGAGCGTAGACCGGTGATCACTTCGGCGAGTTCGCGCTGCCCGTTGCCAGCCACGCCAGCCACGCCGACAATTTCGCCCGCCCGCACGGTTAACGACAGATTTTTCAAAGCCGGCAACCCTTTGTCGTTATTGGCGCACACCTTGTTGATCGTCAACACCGTTTCGCCCGGCATTTGATCCTTTTTGTGCAGATCAAAGATCACCGACCGGCCCACCATCAAACGCGCTAATTCTGGAATCGAGGTGTCGGCGGTGCGCAGCGGCGGGGCCGTAATTTTGCCTTGGCGCAGGACGGTCACGCGGTCGGCTACATTCATGATCTCATTGAGCTTATGGCTGATGAAGACAATGGATTTGCCTTCTGCCACCATCGCGCGCAGCGTCTTGATCAATCCTTCGATCTCTTGCGGCGCGAGCACGGCGGTCGGCTCGTCCATAATCAACACTTGTACGCCGCGATAGAGCATCTTCAGAATTTCGACACGCTGTTGTTCGCCCACCGAAAGCTGCCAGACCTTGGCTTGCGGGGTGATGCCAAGCCCAAAACGTTCGCCCAGTTCGGACATGCGTTTATCGTAGTCTGAAAGGCGTAAAAAGAAGCGTGGTTCATTGAGGCCGAGCAAAATATTTTCAGTGACCGTCTGCGACGGGATCAGCGTAAAATGCTGGTGGATCATGCCAATGCCGCGTGCAATGGCATCGCGCGGCGAGTTAAAGCTGACCGCTTGCCCATTGACGCGAATTGTCCCTGCGTCGGGCTTGTATAAGCCGGCGAGCATACTCATCAATGTGCTTTTGCCCGCCCCGTTCTCTCCCAGCAAGGCATGGACTTCGCCGGCGCGCAAATCAAAATTCACCTGATCGTTCGCCAGCACGCCTGGAAAGCGTTTGGTAACATTCTGCATCTCGACGGCATTGGGAGTTTCGGTCATTTTAGGTAGCCCCAAAAATAAGTGATGAGTGATAAGTGACCGGACACTTTTCCAGCCGCAGGGTTTTAATGCGCCAGGCCAAAGTGGCGGGTGGCCAAATGAGTGAAGCGTGACAAGTGATGAGTGATTTACAGCCTTAATCACTCATCACTTGTCACGCTTCACTTAAAAAACTACTGCAACTTCGGCAATTCTGCCGTCACACCCTCCGCCCACCAATACATACAAGTCTTGCAGGGCGAACCAAATTCTTTGAAGCCATCCAAATCGGCCTGTTCCAACGATACACCGTCGGCCAAGATTTCGTTGCCTTTGTTGTCTTTGATCGGGCCTTTGAAGACGTCAAAGCGGGTAAACTTGCCGGCCAGGGCGGCCGCCAATGTGTCTTTTACCAACTTTACATCTTCGGCGGGCAGATCCTTTACCCCTGGTTGTGGGGTTTGGCCTTCCATGAAGCCATAGAGGCCCAGCGCACCGGAGTCGGCATCAAAATAGGCCGAGCCAGGTTTATACTTGCCGTCTTTGACCTCTTGCGCAATGCCAGAATAGACCGGACCCCAGTTCCAATACTCGGTGGTCAGACAACGTTCGACGGTGCAATTGCCCGACCAGTCGTAGTTGATGCCCCATTTGCCTTTTTCCTGCGCCACATCGCCGGCGGCTGGGGTATCTGCGCCGGTGAAGACAACATCCACGCCTGCGTCAAAGAGTGAAGCGGCGGCTTCTTTCTCGATTACCGGATCGTGCCAGGTGTTGATCCAACGTACATCCATGGTGCAATTGGGGCAGGTTTTGCGCATGCCCAGGGCGAATGCATTGCCCAAGCGCAGCTCTTCAGGAATCGGGAAGGTCGCCATATAACCGATGCGTGGGTTATTGTCGGTCTTTGCGCGTGACCCGGCGAGCATACCGGCCAGGTATTTCATCACTTCCATCGCCCCAAACACGTTGCCAAAGTTCGTCTCGTTCGATTTGAAGCCGGCAATGTGGATAAAGGTCGTGTCGGGGAACTCTTCGGCCACCGTGGCCATGGGGTCCATATAGCCGAAAGAGGTGGCAAAGATCAGATTAAAGCCTTTGCGCGCGAGGCTACGGAAGACCTGTTCGGAGGATGCACCTTCCGGCACCAATTCAATATAGGCGGTATGGACACCTTCGACCTTCTTTTCGATATCCAACAAGCCTTCATAATGCGCTTGGCTCCAACCACCGTCATCATGCGGTCCAAGCAGCACCATCGCCACGTTGAACTTGCCTTCCTCTACTTCGGGAATTTGGAACGAACCGGCGTCTGCACTCGCTGCGGCGGTTGTCGCGACGGGTGTATCACCGGCGGCGACGGTCGTTGTGACGGGCACGGTGCCGGCGGCTGGCGCGGCGGACGGCGCCGCGGCTGGGGTGGCGCATGCCGTCAAAAGCATGGCGATGATGGCCAACAAATTGACCGCAGAAAACAGTCTCTTACGTGTCATTACAATTACCTCCTGATTAAAGTGATGAAACAGATAAACTTATACGCTCATCAACCGCAAGTGGATAACCTATATTTTGCCAACGCGCAATATCGGTTTGTCCACTGTGCAGCGATGAACCCATTTATACCTGAGCGAAGGTATCGATCATCAAATAGGGATCGCTCATGGGATACAAAATTGGACAGGTGCAACCGCGACTGACATACTCCTGCACCTTTGCGCGGACTTCTTCTGGTGTGCCCGTTGCCGAAATTTTGAGCACAAAGTCATCCGGTACGAACTGCATCGCCTCGTGCACCTGCTCTTTGGTGGCGGGCCAGCCGAGAATTGATTGCACTTTCTGCACAATCTCTTCACTGACCCCCGACGCCTTGGCAATGTGCGGCTGTTGGGCCAGATATTGCGTGAGCAATGCTTTGGCGGCTTCAATGGCCTTTTTGCGGTCATGATCGACCGAGCAGACCACCAGTTGTGGCCGGTCAATCTCGGCCAGGCTGCGGCCCACTTTGCGCGCGCCTTGGTCTAACATCTCCATTGCTTTGTCGTTATATTCCGGCGGCACACAATAATTTAAGACCGCACCATCGGCAATTTCACCGGTCAGCTCCATCATTTTGTCACCCGTCGCGCCAATATAAATGGGTACGTTGCGTGGCTCACGGCGGCCATGGATCACATCGAGCTCGATGTTGGTGACGTGATGAAATTCGCCATGAAACGTGACATTTTCCATGCGCAACAGACGACGCAGCACTTCCACGGTCTCGCGCATGGCCAGCAGCGGTTTACGCCGTTCGATGCCGACATTGTGGGCCAACGGGTCCCACCAAGCGCCAATGCCACAGATCATGCGATCGGGGGCCAGATCGTCCAGGGTGAGCCAGGTGGCCGCCAGCAGACCAATATTGCGCGTCCAATTGTTGATTACGCCGGAGCCAATTTTGATGCGGCTGGTGCTGGCAGCAAAGGCCGCCATCGGCACAATCGCATCGCGCACCAGGCGACTCTCGGCTTGCCAGACCGCTTCAAAGCCTTTGCTCTCGGCATATTGGGCATATTTGATGCCATCCTGCAAAGAATGTGCATCTTGCAGGTAAAGCGCCACCCGCTGATTGGGCATGGCTGACTCCT
>JAPLGZ010000537.1 GCA_026389895.1 Chloroflexota bacterium
CGAAGGCGATGGGGTGCTCATGGGCTTGCTGCTGGTAGAGATGGTGGCGATTCGTGGCAAGTCATTGGTCGTTCTATTAGATGAATTGATGGCGGCGCCGGATGTCGGTCCCTTTTATTATGCCCGCCATGACCAACCGGTACGGCCTTTTGATAAGTTAGAGATGGTGGCCGGCTTGATCGCCGCGGCACCTCCTTTGTTGGGCGGGCAACCCATTGCTACGATTAATAGTAAGGATGGCGTTAAATTTATCTTGGGCGATAACAGTTGGTTATTGATCCGCCCGAGTGGCACTGAGCCCTTGTTGCGCATCTATGCCGAGGGCCGCACCGATGCCGCGGTTCAGAAGTTGCTCCTTGAAGGCGCCCAAATGGCCCAAGAGCAGATCAAGGTGTGAACAAGCGCGCAACGAGCATCATGCGGTGTATGATACAAAAAACTGTTTAAACAGGAGTTTCTTAGATCATGCCTGGGTTGCATGCGGAACCAGGCGGTGTGCCTGTCTTACACCAGCAGCGCTTTATGTTTGGTCAGGCTATCGATTAGACGATCTATATCGGCCTGGTTGTTATAGAAATGGGGCGAAATGCGTAAATTGCCGTCTCGGCTAGAAACGATAATGCCATCGTCGGCCATCCACTTGACCAATAAATCTACTTTGTGCGAACGGATCGTGATCAACGCGCCATGTTTGTTGGGATCAACTGGCGACACCAAGTTGAAGCCGCGGCGCATGACACCGGCCTTGATCGCGCTCGTCAATTGGCGCACTTCCGTTTGAATCTGTTCGGCGCCCAAGGTTTGCAGGAGTTTGATCCCAGCCAGCGCCGCATAGATGTTGGGCACGGGCGGCGAACCGGCCTCAAAACGCCGAGCGGTGGCCGAAGGTGTATGCGCGTTATTGTCCATGGCAAAAATGTTGGCCTGCGAAAACCACCCCCCGTTGGTCGGGTGCAGTTGGGATAGTAATTCTTTGCGCACATACAGATAAGCCAAGCCCGAAGAGGCCAACAGATATTTGAGCACCCCTCCCACGAGAAAATCCACTTTGAGTTGCTTCACATCAATGGGCATAGTCCCCAGTGTCTGGTAGCCATCCAATAGCACCAGCGCCCCTTTCTTGTGCGCCAGTTCGACAATTGCCGGTACATCCAACAGCGCACCGTTACGATAGCAGACATGTGTGATCGCCACCAACTGCGTATTTTCGTCGATCGCATCGGCAAAATATTCAACGGGTACGCTGTTGCCCGCCGCCGGCACATGTACTATCTGCGCACCACGTTGCTCCTGGGCATGCCAGATCTGGCCCACGGTGGGGAATTCGAAATCGCTGACCACGATTTTTTTACGCGGCCCACTAAAATCCAGCGCACTGGCCAGGGTGTTAATGCCCGCCGAGACCGACGCCGTCACTGCGATCTCGTCTGCTTCGGCATTGATCAACGCGCTAAAGGCCTGGCGCGTCGCCTCCAACTGTTCGACCCAAAGCTCCCAGGGTGAACCTTGTTCTTCCCAATCGGCGAGATAACGCGCGTAGGCAAGTTGCACGTCAATCGAGAGCGCACCCTGGGAACAACTGTTCAAATAGACTTTTTTCGCAAAAATGGGGAACCGTTCACGCAGCGACATAACTTTGGCTTTCTATTCAGGTGGCAGGATGTGTTCAATTTGAGTGATCAGGCTGGGCAAAATAGTAATAACTGTTTCCCACACTATGTTCAGATCGGTGTTTCCGTAATCGTGGATAATTCTGTTGCGCATACCAACCATTTGTCGCCAGGCTATTTGGGGATGGCAGGTTTGTGTATCGGCACTGACCTTTGAGGCGGCTTCTCCAATAATTTGTAATGTGCGTATCACGGCATAAGCTAGCATATCATCACTATACAGATCATCTTGCGTTCTATCCATGACAAATTTTTGCGCTCGACGAGCTTCGGTCAGAATATCACGCAGGCGCGTGTTGTCGCTCTCGTTCATAAATAATCTCTGCTGTCTGTTGCACTTTCTCTCGGAAATAGCTACTTAAAGATAGTGACGTGTGCAAATCTACCTGGCGTTTTAATAGCATTGAGAGTTCATCCTGCATATCGACAAACATAAAATAATTTACACGCGCATCTGGCTCAAATTCCACTAACACATCAATGTCACTATCTGCTCGAAAATCGTTGCGCAGTACAGAACCAAACAGCGCCAACTTGCGAATGTGGTTACGCTGGCAGAATTCCGCAATTTTCAATTCGGGAACTGTCACTTGGATTGCCATTTTGCCCCCTAATTTGGCTTGAACGCGTCTTGCTTAGGCTAGTATATCATAGTCGAGCAGGGGTAAATAGTTTCGTCCGCCAAATTGGTTGAAAGTTCCGCCCTGTTCATGTATACTGCTCCCATGTCGCAGATTGTTCGCCCCAACTATGGTCAAGGCTGTTTCTCCGATTTACCAGGCGCAACCCAGGCTTTTTTAACAGGCCAACCCTTGCCGCCTGCATTGGCCGCGCTTGATCCCCGTTTGGTGCAACAATATGATGCAGTAATCCTCGTGCTAGCGGATGGCTTTGGCTGGCGATTTTTTGAACGTTTTGCCAATCGTGATCCATTTTTGCGGCGCTTTGGGCAGCATGGGGCTGTGTTACGCTGGACTTCACAATTTCCTTCGACGACGACTGCCCACGTCACCTGTATCAACACCGGATTGACGCCTGGCCAGAGTGGCCTGTTTGAATGGCAATATTACGAACCGCAATTGGATACTGTCATTGTGCCGCTCATGTTTTCTTTCGCCGGTGACAAGGCGCGTGAAACGCTTAAATCTACCGGGATCAAACCCGCCGACCTCTATCCAGAACGCACCTTTTATCAAACACTTGGGCAACAGGGCATTGGTTCCTACGTCTACCAACACCGCGATTACGCGCGTTCGTCTTATACGGATTGGATGGGACGCGGTGCTCAAATTATGCCTTACATGACCTGGCCCGAAGCGCTTTTAAACGTTCGACAACAGGTGGCGCAAATTAGTAAGCCGGCCTTTTTCTATCTTTATTTCGATAAGATCGATAGCATCAGCCATTATTACGGCCCTGATTCTGCCCAGATGGAAGCGGAGATCGAGACTTTTTTGTTCTGCATGGAGCGGGCGTTTATGCAACCAATGCTGCGTCAGGCCAAAAATGTTTTGCTCATGCTTACGGCGGATCACGGCCAGGCTAATGTCGATCCTGCCACTACCCTGTATTTAAACCGTGACCCGCGCTTCAAACGCCTTGAACGCTATTTGCGCACGGATGGCAATGGTGAATTATTGGCGCCGGGTGGTTCGGCGCGCGACGTTTTTTTATATATCAAGGATGCCGATTTGGATGAAGCGAAATTGTTTCTTGGCGAGCGGCTAGAGGACAAGGCCAACGTCTACAAAACGCTAGATCTGATCGAGCAAGGTTATTTCGGCCCTCTGCCGGTGGCGCAGAAATTTCTGGATCGCGTGGGCAATTTGCTCATTTTGCCCAATCCAGGGGAAACTGTCTGGTGGTATGAAAAGGGCAAATTTGAGCAGAATTTCTACGGTCATCACGGCGGCTTGACAGCTGATGAAATGGAGATCCCGCTCTGTTTGTATTCATTTGGCGCGGGTTGAGTGGAGGAGACATAATGCACAAAAAAATCTACCGGGTCATCGCGTTTCAGAATGTGGGTCCCTACACGTTGGCCATCACCTTCGACGATGATAGCGTCCAGACGATTGATTTTGAGCCAATTCTCTATGGCCCGCTTTATGGTCCTTTGCGTGATCTGGCGATGTTCAATCAGGTGCGCCTAGATCCAAATTTTCATACCCTGGTGTGGCCCAATGACGCCGATTTTGACCCCGAAACCTTGCACGATTGGCCGCGCCATCAGGCAATATGGCTCGCCGCGGCGAAACAGTGGCCAAGTGACTCTGCATAAGTAGCGCGCTTTTATGCTTGGACGGATGCTAGAGAATCGACTATCGTCACACTCTAGGATAGGGAAAGAAAAGGGAGAATAAACAGCATGACCGAAGCGATTATTATCCATGTCAGTCCAGAAGTGGCACGGGTCTATCAATCCATTTCACAAGAAAGACAGCGCCAACTCGAAGCTCTACTTAGCCTAAAGCTTATGGAAGCATTAGAATCGGAAAGTACGCTCGAAGAGGTTATGAATGAACTTAGTCGTCGTGCGCAGCAGCGTGGTCTGACGCCGGAAATCCTAGAATCTATTTTGCAGGAAAATTAGCGTGCGGTTTGTCTTTGATACCAACTTAGTGATCAGCGCGATCTTGTTTACAGATTCGAAGCCTGATCAAGCTTTTCGTTTCACAACCAGCATTCATGCCTGCCGTGATCCCAAGGATGACAAATTTTTAGATTTGGCAGTAAGTGGTAAGGCAGATTATTTGATCAGTGGTGATAATGATTTGTTGACATTAAAAACGTTTCAAAATGTTTTGATTGTAACTGTAAACGATTATTTGAACTTGTTAGGTTACAGCGATTCTCAACCCAAGTAAATTATGGCAAATACAAACTGCATCGGCACGGTCAAAGGACCGGGCGAAACACCCCACGAATTTACCTTTATTGCGCCGGACCCCGAGCGCCGCGTCAAGCATGGGGAATTTGTCTATTACCTAGCCAATGTGGATGGCGAGGACCGCAAAATTTTGGGGCGTATTACAGTGCGCGAGTCGGTCAAGCTCTTTCCCGATAGCTTCATGGCCGATCCGATGGTGCCGCCCAACCAGATTGCGGCCTTGCTTGGTTATGACAGTGATGCCAACGAATTATTTGAGATCACGGTGGCCGTGCTCGGTTATCACAACCAGGCGATGGGTGATTTTATTAACCCGCGCGTGCCACCCGTTGGTGGTTCGCCGATCTATATTGCCGATGACGAATTGCTCACCGAGGTGTTGAGTAAGCGCAAAAAGGGCGAACGTGGTGGCGCGCATCTGGGCAGTTTGCTCAGCCGTTCGGAGGGGGCCGTGCCCGTCGCGCTCGACGTAAAAGGGTTCACCAGCACGCATCTGGCGATTATTGCCAGCACGGGTAGCGGCAAGAGTTATCTGGCTGGCGTACTGCTGGAAGAGCTGATGATGCCGCACAACCGCGCTGCCGTGGTGATCATTGATCCACATGGTGAGTATAGCACGTTACAAGAGATGCAAAATCTGCCGCAATTTCGAGAAGGCGACTACAAGCCGCGGATCCGCATCTTCCGCCCAGAGGACATTCGTGTGCGCACTGCGAGCCTGACGCTGCCCGATTTGCGCTATCTGCTGCCGAATCTTTCCGAGAAGATGCAATACCAGCTAAGCCGCGCCTATGGCTTTGCGCAACGCAGTGCCAAGAATGGCAACTATACGTTGGAGCAGTTGCTCTATGCCGTGCGCCAGACCAGTGAAGGTAAAAAAAGTGAGGAAGAAAGTTTTGGCGACGAGGAAGACCCCACCACTG
Source organism: Chloroflexota bacterium (assembly GCA_026389895.1). Classification (GTDB taxonomy): domain Bacteria; phylum Chloroflexota; class Anaerolineae; order Caldilineales; family Caldilineaceae; genus JAPLGZ01. The sequence goes on from JAPLGZ010000537.1 coordinate 5,484, forward strand.
GCGCTTTGATCTGGCGGCTCAACAGTACATTGCGCAATAGTCAGATTTTTAACGATTTTGAGAATTTAGAATTAGATGAACTCTGCAAGCCCGGTCAATGCACCGTGCTTCAACTTAACGAAGTGGATCAACGCGAGCAACAGGTGATCGCGGCCACACTTTTACGCCGG
>JAPLGZ010000833.1 GCA_026389895.1 Chloroflexota bacterium
ATCGCATCGAAGGCACGATCTTCTTACCAATTATCAACAACGGTCAGCAGACGATCACCAACACAGCCACTACGAACACCATCAGCAATACCACCGACCTCACCAACACGATTGCCTACAGCAGTGAGCCGATTCCTGGTCAATACATTGTGGTCTTTAAACCAGATCTGGTGGTGGCGTCAAGCGTGACGGCAATTGCAGCCGAGATGGTTGCGCAATATGGCGGTGAGATCGTGCAAAGCTATGACAGTGCAATCTCGGGCTTTGCGGCAAGTTTTCCCGGCGAAGTCACAGCGGCCGCAGCATCTGGCCTGCAACAAGATCCCCGTGTGGCCTATGTCGAACAAGACAGCACGATTGGCCTCCAGCCGCTCAACACGCAACCAACCGTCACCGAAGCCGACCTCAGCACAGTTGAGGCGGCGGCCAGTAACACCGTTCAAACGGGTGCGACTTGGGGCTTGGATCGGCTTGATCAGCGCGCATTGCCGCTAAATGGCACGTATAGCTATGGTCCAAACGGGACAGGCGTGAGCGTTTATATCATCGACACCGGCATTAATGTGGCGCACAGCCAGTTTGGGGGTCGTGCCAGCCTTGGGTATAGCACCGTTGGGGGCACAGCCGCCGATTGCAACGGACACGGCACGCATGTCGCAGGCACGGTGGGCGGCGCCACCTATGGCGTCGCCAAGGGGGTTACGTTAATTGCGGTGCGGGTATTAGGTTGCACGGGTAGCGGAACCCTTTCCGGCGTGATGGCCGGTGTGGATTGGGTGGCGAAACAGAAGCTTGCGAATCCGTCCCGTCCGATGGTCGCGAATATGAGCTTGGGTGGTAGCCGTAGCTCAGCCTTGGAGAGTGCCGTGCGGAATTCGATTCAGGCTGGCGTCACCTATGCGATTGCAGCAGGCAACGATAATGGCAGTGCCTGCACAGTAAGTCCGGCCGCCGTGCCCGAGGCGATCACCGTCGGGGCGACCACGAATTCAGATGCCCGAGCGTCGTTTAGCAATTATGGCACTTGTGTTGACATCTTTGCACCAGGCGTCAATATTACATCCGCTTGGTACACCAGCAGCACAGCCACCAATACCATTAGCGGTACATCCATGGCAACACCGCATGTGGCAGGCGTGGCAGCCCTCTATCTGCAGAGGAATCCAACGGCGTCTCCCGCAACCGTGAGCAGTGCACTCCGCACCCAGGCAACGCCGAACAAAGTGCTCAACCCAGGCGCAGGTTCACCCAATTTCTTGTTGTTTTCCAACCCGTATTGATAAATGCGTCCAGCACGCTGGATGAGAGTAACGTAGCTCGGTAGACAAACAAACCGCCAGGCATTGATGCCTGGCGGTTTGCTTGTCGATCTCAATAACGTCCATTATCCTGCAATCACGTTGAAAACTGGACTTTTGATCGGCGTAGGGGCGTGCTATAGCCGGGCGGCCACAAGGGCACGCCCCTACGTTGCCAGAACTCGGCATCAAGTACGCTACGTAAGATCAGGATCCATTGCTTCACCAGTTGTTGCCACTAACAAGCGGCTCTTTGGGCCATGTGAAGCGGAAAGTTGTCCCCTGATCCGGTTGTGATTCGACTTGGATCGCGCCACCATAGCTCTCTACCGTCTTCTTTACAACCGCCAAACCAATGCCGCTACCCTCAACCTCGTCGCGCGGGCGGAGCGTCTGAAAGAGTTGGAAGATCCGCTCATAATAGGTGGGATCGATGCCAGGACCATTATCGGTTATACGAAACATCACCCATTCTCCCGTCAGCTCGACAGAAACATGGACATGGCCTTTATCCGGGTTATGGTGATGCTTGATGGCGTTGCTCAGTAAATTGCGTAACACCGTTTCTAGCGGCACACGGGCCGTGATCAGGGTGGGCAGTTGATCGGGGAGGGTAATTGTGAAACCGGCTGGTGGAGAAAGCCACTCGATTAGATTCTGGAAGAGCGCCCCGATCGCCACAATTTCTTGCTGATATTGAATACGACCAGCGCGTGAATAGGCCAATAGGTCGTCCAATAACCTTTCCATTCGGTTGACTCGACTGTGCAACTTGATCAAATGTTGCTGGGTGGCCGGTGGCAGCACCGCTTGGGCGTCTTCACTGATCCAGTTCGCCAGATGATTAATGGCGCGCAAAGGAGATTTCAGATCATGGGAAGCAATGTAGGCGAATTGATCCAGTTCACGATTACTCCGTTTTAACTCAGCGGTGCGTTCAGCGACCTGCTGCTCTAAGTTTACATTCAGCCCTTGCAAGATCAGCTCATAGCGCTTGCGTTCGGTCACATCTTGCAACGTAGCTACGGCCTGTCCTGCCGACGCGTCACGGCGGTGGAGCAGGCTCACATTGACCTGGAGCCACTTCAATGTGCCATCTTTATGAAAAAAACGATATTCGCCCGAATAGCTCTGCGGCCCACCCAGCAAGGCGGCGCGGCGATCCACCGGGTCAGGCGGGCAATCATCTGGGTGCAACAATTGGGTGTAGGTCATTGCCTGGAGGTCGGCCATGCTGTAACCAGTCATCTCGCAAAGCTTCTGGTTTATCCGCAAAAAACGCCTGGTTTCGAGATCAATTTCGGCCTTGCCCACACCGGCCTGTTCAAACAAAATACGATAGGTCTCTTCGCTCTCGCGTAATTTCTGCTCGGCCGCTTGTTGCTTGTGCAGATAATGGCGCAACTCGATCTCTGTCATCACCAACGCAGCAAGCTCGGATAAAGTTTTTATATCATCGGCCAACCACTGGCGTGGACGATGGTCGATGACACACAGTGACCCTAGCACCTGGCCTTCTCCTGTCGTTAAAGGGATGCCCAGGTAGGCAATCACATCAAACTCACGAATCGCAAGGTTGTCACAAACGCGTTCGTCTTCGCGCGCGTCTTCGACCACGAGTGTCTGTTGCGACGTGACGACATGTTGACAGAAGGAGTGCGAAAGTGGGGTTTCACGCTGAGTGGCCAACGGCTCCGGTAAGCCATAACTGCTCTTGAAAAACTGGCGCTTGGTATCGACCAAAGAAACTAACGCGATGGGCGCCTGTACAAGGCGACAGGCTAATGCAGTGAGACGGTCAAAAGCGTGTTCTGGCGGGCTGTCCAAAAGGCCCGTGGCATGAAGCGCCTGCAAACGCGCCGCTGAGTCTAAGGCGAAGAAAGCAACTTTGGGCAATGGTGACGATGACAAGAGCAAACCTTTTCCTATCCAACGTGTGCTGATGCCAATCCAGCCACGGACAAAGGAGATCAAATGGCTCATCCTTTGTCTTTATCTGCACGCAGCACTGCGAAAAGAGCGGCGAGAGCATCGCGTACAACGGCTTAGGGTGCCCTTCTCTTTAGGTGCGCCCTAAGTGGGGAATTATTCTATCATAAATTGGTTAAAAATCCTATCGGTGTGCGCAAGCAGGTGCTTTATTCTTTTTGCGAAGCTTTTGCTGCGGGCGTATGGGCGGCCACAAAGGCGCACCCCGACGATGAAAAATTTCACCTTTTCCTTCTGACATGCCGATAGACAGGGCTTACCAAAGGCCGATGGGGACGGCACCGCCTAGGCGTGGATTGTTTCATGGTTCTCCAACATCTGGATAAACTGTTGAATCCGCTTGGCGCGCGTCTCGGCTTTCTTGGCGGTTTGGATCCTAAACAGCATCGCATAGCGGTTGGCGCGCGTTAGTGTATCAAAAAAAGCTTTCGCCGCGGCGTTGCCATCCAATGCAACCTGAAAATCCTCGGGCACCGTGGCGCTCGTCGACGAATCGTAGGCAGCCGCCCAGCGCCCATCTTGCTGAGCCTGGATAATTGCCTGTAGCCCGGCGGGTTGCATTTGGCCGTTTTCGATCAAAACTTGGGCCTTCTCGCGATTGATCTTTGACCAGAGACTTTTTGCGCCGCGCGGTGTAAATTTTTGCAACCACGATGTTTCATCATAACTTTTCTTCTGGCCATCAATCCACCCATAACACAAGGCCACATCAAGCGCTTCGGCATAAGAGACAGATACAAGACCCGATGCCTTTTTGGTTAGCTGGAGCCAAAGTCCCGTTGACGTGGCATGATGCTGGGCCAGCCAGACTGTCCAGGCGGCCTGGTGGGCAAATAAGATCACTGGCAGATTGCCCAGGTAATTTGTGGTGGATTCCATTCGCTTTTCACTCCTTCATAGAGATGCGCACATGGTGCCGGCCTGCTTGATAGCAGTAAAGTTAATCTATAGTATAGAACACACATTCTATTGCACCAAACTCACTGTCCCATTGGATACAGCCCAGATTCTGAGGACTTTTTCGCGAGGATGAACGGTAGAGAGCGCACGGCTAACAGTTGGAAGTCGCCCCTAATGGGCGCCAGCGCCGAAACGGGTAGGCTTAAAATAAATTGGGCGACAACAGATCGACAATTGGGAATTAGAGGGTTTTATCTCGGAAACTCGCTAGCGGGCGAGGCTAGCGGTGCGAGTGGTCGGATAGTAAGTCTGATATTCCAGTGCCAAACAAAGCCACCGGCAGGCCATACTCATGCGCGGTTCCGCCTGAGGGCTGCACCATCGGCCAATCACTATCTAGGGTTGAAACGATGAAGCGCTAAAAAGAGGAGCTTGTCAACGGCCTTCATGCACGGCGAAACGCCGTAAACTGGGCAAAGGATCCAGATAACCGTGGCCGAGCAACTCGCGTTGTAATTTTTTCATCCCAATTCGGATCCGGGTCTTAATGGTGCCCAGTGGTGTAGCCGTCTGCTCGGCAATCTCTTGGTGACTTAAGCCATCAAAATAAGCCAGTTCTAAGCATACTCTTTGCTCAGACGGAATGTGCGCCAGGGCTTGTTGCACCTGTTGGCATGTCCAATGTTGTTCAAACTCGCGCTCAGCACTGGGTCTATGTGGTATGGCCCATGCAGCCACTTCAAGCTCATTTGTCACGATGATGGGGCGCGCCTTCTGACTGCGTAACAGATCGAGTGCTTTATGGCGTGCAATCTGGTGGATCCAACTGATCCCGGCGCCGTTGCCGCTATACTGCCCCGCTTTTTGCCACACTTGCCAAAAGGTATCCTGCAACAACTCTTCAGCTATGCTTTCATTGTGCACGATACATACCAGCAGGTTATAGACAACAGCCATGTGACGATCATATAACAGTTCGAAGGCGCGACTATCTCTGTTCGCAGTGGCGTGCAACAGCACTTCGTCCGAGCAATCTGCATTTAGCTGATTACCTACAGGGTTCATTTCCTGGACATTGCGTGATAAATAAGTTGAAACAGGCAAAACAGAGGTTTGCACTCCCGGCGACGAGGGATCAGGCGCGATACTTTTTTTTCTCATCATCCTTATATTCTCCTTAACCTAGAGGAACGAATGGCAGGCAGAGATAGGGACCACAGTAAACGCAGAAATCGATGACTCATCCCCGTCACCAAGCCGGGGATGAGTTGGTAGTCAGGTGTATAACGGGGAACTCAAAATCACTACGCGAAACACTATAACGGAATGAGACTGGGCTGTATCGGAATTGCTGTCGAATCCTATTCTAACCAAATTCCTTACAAATTAATATCGGCAATTCTGCGTATACTTACGTAGCTACGGGACCAACCTCAACCAATCTGGGCCTCAATCAGCGCTAGTTGGCATCGTGATCATTACGTAAGCTAGAGGCGAGGCTGTTCAAAACGTACAGGGGAGGAGCGAAACATTGTCGATTCAAGAGAAGAGGATCGAAGCCGACCAGACCGATGGCATTATCATCCGCTGGTTCGATTGGTTGCGCGAGTGGGGTGTTCGATCAGAGGATCAGGCTTGAGCGAACTGGCGCTCAAGCCGTGGCATAAAGGCATTTGAGGTAAGCGCCTTCCGCAAACCCAATTGGGTGATCCAGCGCATGGGCAGTCTGGGCAAAGATCTGTAAGGGACGACCGAACTGCGCCGCGGCTTGGGTCACCGCCGCGACAAACGCCGGGCTGCTCACGCGGCTGGAACAAGAAGCCATCACCAGCGTACCACCCGGCTGCAATACGCCTAACCCAAGCCGGGTCAACTGGGCATAGGCGCTTAGCGCCCGCTCGACTTCGGTCTGTTGTTTGGCAAACGCTGGCGGATCGATCACGACCAGATCAAAACGTTGGTGGGTGGCCTGCATCTGTAGCAGCAGCGGAAAAGCATCACCGGCCAGCAGTTGATGCTCGGCGGCGGCCACCGTTGGCAGATGCTGGTTGAGTGCAAAATTACGTTCCGCGGCGGCCAGCGCCGGACGGCTGATGTCCAGGCTGGTGACTTGGCGGGCGCCACCACGGGCCGCGTATAGAGAAAAACCGCCCGTGTAGGCGAAGACGTTCAAGACGCGCTTGCCCGCCGCCAGTTGCTCCACGCGCGCACGATTTTCCCGCTGGTCCAAAAAGAAGCCCGTCTTTTGACCGTGGCAGGGATCAGCCTCAAACCGCAGGCCATGTTCTAGGAAAATAACAGATCCAGTCAAAGCCGGTCCCGCCAGCACCAAACCATCGCTCAGACCATAAAGATACTCCGGCGCTTTTTGGAGGGCGCGACTCATGCGCAAGACCAACCGGTGCGCGGGCTGGACTTCTAACAAGGCCGCGGTGAGATCCGCCAGATGCGGAATCCATGCCGCCGTGTACAGCTTGATGACCAACGTCTGATCATAACGATCCACCACCAGGCCAGGGAGCTGATCATTTTCACCATGTACCAACCGGTAGCCCGTGGTGCGACCATCCAGCAACGGCGCGCGCCGTTGGGCGGTGCGTTGTAATTGCGCCAGAAACCAGTCGCGGTCAATCGTGGCAGGAACAGCATGCTGCAACACGCGCAACCGGAGCGGCGAAGTGGGATCATAGAGGCCAATCGCCAGAAAGCGCCGCTTTTGATCAAAGGCAACGGCAATATCACCGGGCTGGCCGGCGTGGCTCTGGCGTTCAATCGAATTTTCAAAGAGCCAAGGGTGCCCTGCCCGCAAGGCGCGTTCACCATCGCGGCTCACATGCAAAGCAATCCGCCGCTCCGCCGCTTTTGGCAGGGCAGAAAGGGATAGTTCATCTCTGTTTTCTAACTCGTCCATCCCCACAGTATCGCACAACTCCCGCAAAAAGCCAGAAATCACCCCACCATTCGTCAGGGTTCCCAACGAATCTACAGCACAAGCAAGCCCACGATCGCCGCGCTTTCCCCTACATAGATCTTCGCCTATAATTCATCGCAATAACCCACGAGAAGAAAAGGCTGGTTCGCAACCTAATTTCAGGGTAAGCCGTGTAATGTGAGTCAATAAGCGATTTTTTCATATCATTCTTTAGCATCCCAGGAGACGTCGCGCCATGCCGATTGCTCGTCCATCCCCAATCGCAGCGCCAGCATGGTCCGTGCGGCTGCTCTGGTCGCTGCCACCCGTGCTGATCGCGATCAGGTTCCTGCTCGGCCCCCTCCTCTTCCTAGATGCGCAAAACGGTACAGCCACCATACAGTTCCTGGCGGGTCTCACCTTTGCCTTCCTCTCCGACGTCTTTGACGGCGTGATCGCCCGGCGCGTTGGTCGCGTCACCGCTCGGCTGCGCGAGGCGGATGGCTGGACAGATGTCTGGTTCTATACTTGGATCGCCGCCAGCGTCTGGCAAAGTCATCGCGCCGTCGTCATCGCCTTTGCCCGGCCACTCTTGCTCGTGATCAGCCTGCAACTGCTAGCCTGGCTCATCGACTGGCTCAAATATCGGCGCTTCAGCAACTATCATGCCTACTCAGCCAAGCTCTGGGGCATCACCTTGTTTCTTGCCAACATAGCGCTCTTTGGTTTCAATAGGGGTGGAATCTACCTCTGGCTTGCTATCATTGCCGGTCTACTCTGCACGCTCGAAGAGATCGCCATCACACTCACCCTTGACCAATGGACCTACGATGTCCCAAGCCTGCTACACGCGCGGCGCCTACAAAGGCAGCAAAGCCAAACGGAATAGCGCCCATTCTCCCCATCCCGTTCCTACGAAGAGAAGACTAAAAGTGGTGGCCAGCCTAAATACAGGTGTAAAATTGGTGTTCGATAACTTGTCAGTAAGCAATTGTGGCAAGCTTGATTGAGCCACGGGCCATCAGTTCGAGGGAATTAGAAGTTTTACGGCCTAGCGGAGATTGCAATTACCAGCCGTCAATAGACAAAAAGGCGCTCGCAAATTGCGAGCGCCTTTTTAGGCTGGGGGACAGGGATTCGAACCCCAACTAGCTGATCCAGAATCAGCGGTTCTGCCGTTAAACTATCCCCCACCACATTCAACTGCGATACGTGAAATATACCACAAGTAGCCGTAGGGAGATTATAGCTTAACCCACTATAATTGCAAAATTTTCTAACCTTTTGAGAACACTAGTCAGCGGTTCTACATGTGAAGCGGTATGCCTATAAGGTGCTTAATCAAATAATTCCATGTCTGGATTCCAGACAATTTCCCAAAGATGGCCATCAGGGTCTTGAAAATAGCCGGCATAACCGCCCCAAAATACATTCTGGGCCGGTTTAACGATTTTGGCGCCCGCTTGCTTCGCCAAGTCCATAACGGCATCCACTTCTTCTTTGCTGCCCACATTGTGACCGATGGTGCACTCAGTGGCACTGCGCGGCGATTGTGGAATGTTGGCGTCCTTGGAAATACTGGCGCGAGGCCATACTGCAAGGTTAAGCCCTGCTTGTAATTCAAACCAAGCGACAGCCCCATATTCAAATTCTTTGCCCACAATACCTTTGGTCGCCAAGCCTAAGCCATCACGATAGAATTGCACAGCCTTTTCTAAATCATCTACGCCTAATGTGATGACAGTGATTCTTGGTTTTAGCTTCATACGCTTTCTCCTCGTGATGAAACTTGCAGAAATAATATTCATGGTCCCGATACACCAGGTGCGCTTTAGGTGTGGCTTGAGGGCATTTTTTTTAGAATCTGCCGGACCTGGGTATAGGAGATCGTTTCGCAATACCCCAGTTCAACGATGCGGTCGGCCAGTAGCCGCAGACTCCATTGACTGTACCCAGGCGGGGCGTCACTACAGGCCAACGCCGTAATCTGCGCCCGTTGGGTGCCATCGATGGCGACCGGCCTGCCGGCACGCGGCGCATCATGTAAACAGGCTAAGCCTTGTTGCTTATACCGATTACGCAGATGCGCCACCGTATCATTCGTCAATTGCTGGTGCCGCGCAACGGCTTCGAGGGTTTCACCTTGATCCAGGGCTAGCAGCGCCAGCGCTCGTTTGAGCACACGGACCGCCACCGTTTTGCCGCTGCTCAACTCTTTCAGATAATCTCGCTCAGTCGCAGTCAGTTGGACATGTTGTTTTTTCATGCCGGCATTATCGACCATTTTATCAGAATACCAAAATACTTAATGAACAATGTAATTAGTCGAAAAAAGTTTAGGAATTCGTTTTTGATAATCGCCAGGATGAAAATTGGGTATAGGGATTTGCCATCCTTGTTTTGCCGCTTCACCTTCCATATTCACTTTTAACTCAGTAAGATTATTTTCGTTGCGTTCGATAAAATCAACACAATAAGGTGTTTTGAATTCCGCTGACTCAGCACTTTCCAAAAACACAAGAGGGCTACCCTTCGTTCCATCCGGCGTGTATCCTTTTCCTGATGTCAGGTCAACATATCTATAACATTGCACATAGTTGGTGTATTTATTGAGCACAGCCTGAGTGATAGCTAGGTGCATGTCAAAGATTTTCCCCAAATGCTCGATTTTAATTTTTGTCGGTTCGCTATATCCAACTCCGTCTAATAGTGGCATGGTCAAGTTTCCCTTATCTGAAAATGGCACAAATGAGTGAGGTTGTAACTTTTACCAATAAAAATATTGCATATTATTTTAATCGTTATTTCTGAGCGAATCCTTCGCAAGTTTCATTACAATATGCAAAAGACGGCTCAAATGGCAGTTAGGGTAAAAAAAAGCCACCAGCATTACGCCGGTGGCATTACTTTTAACAAGAGCCAGATGTGAACGCACCCCCTAGCTAATTATTCTTGTAATAACCCCTCATGCCGCACCCAATCCGGCCAATTAATCGTCAGGCCGTCGCAGCCGGCGGCGAGCACGTGCTCGATCAGGGCCACGACTTCGGGGTGCTGCCCCGCGGCGGTTTCACCTTGCAGGCCCCAGGCTCGCACTTCTGCCACTGTTGCCCGCGCTGCGGCCACCATCGGCGCGGTGACAACGTTGGCCCTGGGGCAGAGCTGATGCAGCCCCAGCATTTGCGCCTGCGCCAGGCTATGTGGATCAAGCGCATGCACCAACCAGCCCAAACGAATGTCCGCATCCAATGTGCGCATCGCCACGAGCCAGTCATAGGCAAAGGAAGTAACAAGGCAGACCGATTGTAATTCGTAGCGGCGGATCAAGGCGTGGACGGCGTCGGCTAAGCCAGGCGCAGCCCCTTTCAATTCCACATGATAGGTAAACTTGTTGCCAAAGTGCGCAAAAAGCTGTTCGAGCGTGATCATGCGTTCACCGCCAAATTGGTAAGGCGAAAACCAGGCACCCATATCCAAAGCGGCCAACTCAGCCCAAGGCAGCGCTTCTACCACCTGAGCGCCATGACCATAACGCGCTAATGTTCGATCGTGGCAGAGCACAACAATGCCGTCAGTCGTCAATTGGGCATCGAGTTCAACTTCATGAACGCCCATCGCCTGCGCCAATTTGAACGCCGCTAGGCTATTTTCCGGTGCATAAGCCGACGCACCGCGATGGGCAATAATCCGAAACGCCGGGGGAGCAGATAGTGGGAGCAACATAATATTTTCCTTTGTGAGCCTGGCGAAAGCCCTTTCCGTTGATTCACAGCATGCGCCGTTATTGGTGCGCCTTCACCATAAACTAACCGAATCAGCATGCTTTGTCAACCAATTTATAACAAACGCTCGCTAGACTCCTTGTCGCCTACCCCCCGCTAGAAGGGGCCGACCAACCAGTTGCCTGGGGCGTTGGGGTCATCGCTGCGAAAGAACTCGGCAAAGGCCCGCTCCATTGCGCGGGTGGTGAGATAGGTCGCGCCTGTGTTGGCTAACTGGTGAAAGGCAATCCGGGCGTTTTCGTCGCTGATCCCATAGCACCAAAGGATGGTGGCATATTCATCCTCGCTTAACTGACCATCGCCATTGCGATCGCCCATCCGAATCACATACTCGGCATATCCCATCAGCAACTGCTGAAAGGTATCTTCGTGATTGGTCAACGCCGCATAGGCGTCAATAAATTCAGCCGGTGTGATCTTCTGGTCACCATCTTGATCGGCCACCTGCAAGACAAACGTCCACAGCGCCATGGTTTCGTTATACATGGCGCTGTGTTGATCAGAACCAGGGACCAGATCATAGGCCTGGGCCAGATTCTGGGCAAACTGTTCATAGTCGGCTTTTTCCAAGACGCCATTCTTGTCAAAGTCAAAACAGCCAAAAAGTGTTGTAAATTTACGAGTGCGTAGTTCGGATAACATGGGGTTTGCTCCTTGTGGGTTTTCGCGTCTCTGATGAAAAGATCAATTGATTCACACAGCTTCTTATGTTGCCGCGCCGCGGTAACGAGCCCGCCTTGGTGGTTGCCAATTAACTGGCATCAGGTTGAGCTTCTGGATCTAGCCGAACCGCTCGGTTATCGCGTGGCTTAGCGATGGTTTGGGCTTGTAAGAAGACGAAGAGACTTTCTAGATCTGCAAAGTGGATGATCTCACCAGTTTGCACGGAGTGGGCCAAAGCCCGCCATGCCATTTGTTGATCATCCTGCCAGAGCCGCACCAGAAACGAGCAGTGGCGGCTGGGTTGTTTGCGCTGTGGCGATAGATTTAGCATATTATAGCTTTAATTTTTATAGACTCACCGAGAAATCAACTTACCATGGTGGAACCGACAAGACCACGAGGCGCTCACCACGGTAAGCTCCATCTTTGACGCCTGGCCAGATAGGACTGTAAGTCTGTTTCACTAGAAGTTAAGTGTGCCTTAAACATCATTTATAGGGTTTTCTTAGGTAGCTTTGTATACTACCTAGTCAAACAGCTAGCAATAGTTGCAGCCTTTTTTCTCTATTGGCTGAACGTATTTTGGTACACGCTAGAATCAATCGGCAATTGATTCAGTTTGCAATACAGGACTCTTATGCCTGGCTTGATTTTTCGCACCGTTGCGGCTTGACGATTCTCAGTATACAAGCTCCCCATCAGGGAAACGTGATGAATAGTCGCTGTCATCATCAGGAAGTCTGGGCAACAACGTCAGGGGAACGTGATGGATAGGATAGCGCCTAGATAGCGAGCGCGAAGGCAAAAACCACCTATGGCTGATTTGAGTTTGCGGTTTTTAGGGCAGTTCCAAGTCATGCGCGATGAACGCCCCGTGACGACCTTTGAAAGTGATAAAGTGCGTGCGCTGTTGGCCTATTTAGCGGTGGAAGCCGAGCGTGTCCATGCCCGCAGCACGCTTACCACACTGTTGTGGCCAGACTACGATGAAAGCAGTGCGCGCACCAATTTGCGCCAGGCGCTCTATCAGCTGCGCAAGGTGATCGGGGATGGAGATGGCTCACCTGCGCGGCTCATCATTACCCGGCAAAGCCTTCAATTCAATCTGGCGACAGCATACAATTTAGATGTGATCACCTTTTCCAGACTGTTACAACAGTGCGCCAGCCACCCGCATGAACGGCTTGAGCAATGTTCGGTTTGCTTGCCGCAGTTACGCCAAGCGGTTGACTTATACCAAGGAGATTTCCTGGCTGGCTTTACCCTTGATGATAGCGCGCCATTCGAAGAGTGGCGGCTGGTCAAGCAGGAGCACTTCCACCTGCAGGCCCTTGACACCCTGGCGCTATTGGCCGATGTAGACGAAGCAACGGGTGAGCTTGAACGTGCGCAACGGTATACCCGCCGCCAATTAGTCTTAGAACCGTGGCGAGAAGAAGCGCACCGGCAGCTGATGCGGCTGCTCGCGCGCCAAGGCCAACGCGCCACCGCCTTGGCCCAATATCAAACCTGTCGTCAAGTCTTAGCCGCTGAATTGGGAATCGAACCGAGCGAGGCGACAAGCACTTTGTATGATCAAATTCGTACGGGGGCGTTTCCCGACAAAACAACCGGGCGGCGCGCCCAAAGGGTGTCTGAGTTCAGCCAAACAGGAGCAGGCGACAAGGCCATCAGGTCAGAAGAGAGCAAAGAGAATGCACCAAGCAAGCTCTTTCTGTCACCCGCTTTGCCAACCCAACTGACGCCTTTTGTGGGGCGCGAGCGGGAGTTGGCGGAAATTATCGCGCAGTTGCAGCAAGCGCAAGCACCACTGTTGACGCTGGCTGGCCCAGGCGGCATGGGCAAAACGCGCTTGGCGCTCGAAGCGGCCCGCACCATTGCCACCTACGAGGCCCACCAAACGCCTGAGCAGACCAGAGACCAGCGCGACACCCGCAGCCCACCCCGCTTTCCAGATGGCCTCTTTTTTGTGGGCCTGGCCGCGCTCAATGCCGCCACGGCCTTAGCATCGACCATTGCAGCAACCCTCGCTTTACCCTTAGACGGCGGTGATCCCGAACAGGCATTGTTAAATTTCCTGAGCACGCGCCGGTTACTGCTCATCCTTGACAACTTTGAACAATTGCTCGATGGTGTGGCATTCATCGTAAAAATCTTGCAAATGGCGCCTGGCGTGCAACTGGTGATCACCTCGCGCGAGCGGCTCAACATCCAAGGTGAGCAACTCTATCTCGTGCAAGAAATGGATTATTCGCTGCAAGCCAGCTTGCAGGATGCCGCCAACAGTTCGGCCGTGCGCCTCTTTATCCAACGCGCCCAGCGCGCCCAAACCAATTTCCAGCTCAATGCGATCAATTTGCCCGCCATCCTGCGGATCTGCCAGTTGGTACGCGGCATGCCGCTGGGGTTGGAGTTGGCGGCATCGTGGGTGGGGATCCTATCACTGCCGGAGATTGCCGAAGAGATTGAGAAGAGCGTCGATTTTTTGGCCATCGACTGGCGCAACGTGCCAGACCGGCAGCGCAGTATGCGGGCCGTTTTTGCTTGGTCGTGGCAACTCCTCACCGCCGACGAGCAACAGGTATTTCGCAAACTGGCGCTTTTCCGCGGTGGCTTTACGCGCGAGGCGGGCGAACAAGTAGCCGACGCCACGCTGCGGGTGCTGACGGCCTTGGTGCATAAGTCGCTTGTCCGGCGTGTGGAGTCCAGCGTCACGCAGACCAGTGCCCGCTACGAAGTCCATGAACTTTTACGTCAATTTGCCGCCGAGCAGCTGATCATGGCCGAGGCGGAACACGAACAGGCGGCGCGGCATAGTGCGTTCTATTTAAATTTTGTTGCGGCGCGTGAACAGCGCCTGGTGCGGACCGAACCACGCGAAGCCGCTGCCGAAATCCAGGCGGATCTGGACAACATTCGGCAAGCATGGGTCTGGGCAATTCAGCAGTTGGACACGCGCGCCTTGGATCGTAGCGCCTGGAGCTTGCGCGCTTTTTATGACACCATCGGCGCATTATCTGAAGGGGTCCAGGTCTTTCAACTGGCAAATCAACCGCTGCCTGGTCTGGGGCAGCCAGACGGTCACATAGCCCCAGACCAGCAACATGATCTCAGCGTCTTGAGTAAGTTAAGCGCCATTCATGCCAATCTGCTGATGACGCAGGGCAAGTATACACAGGCGATTACCGTCGCGCAGCAGGCCATTGCGCGCGTCGAAGCGTATGGGGCAAGCGAGGCCGCCGCGCTTAGCCATCTAAGCTGGGGTCAGGCACTCCATCGCCAAGGTCACTTTGGCGATGCCCAGGAGCATTTTGAGCAGGCTTTGCAGCTGGTTTATGCGGTGCAGACCCATGCCGTCCAGAGTGAGCTGCTCTATGATATCGAGTGCACGACCCAACTCTGGTTAGGCGGGCTTAACACCGATCTGGGGTTTTATCAAACGGCGCGCGGCTATATCAGCCGGAGTTTGCGCCTGGCCCAAGCGCAGAGCAAGCGGCGGATGGAAATGACTTGCCTGATCAATCTGGCCAATTTAGCACGGCGGGCGGGAGATTACCCAGCCGCCCGCCGCGATTATGAAAGCGCCCTCCGGTTTACGCCCCAGATCGGCTATCGTTGGGGCGAGGCAACCATTCACTTAGAGCTAGGCGATGTGGTGCGTTTGCAAGGGGAATATGGCCTGGCCTGCGCTTTGATCAAAAAGGCCTTTACCATGTTTCAAGAAATAGGGGCGCATGATCCCGAAGCACTGGCCGCCGCCTGGCTTAGCCGCATCTATGCCTATGTCGGTGACTATCCCCAGGAGGCTGAATGGCTGGCCCACTATCTGCGCGCCGAGTGCAAAGGCAGGGGTCGAGAGGCAGAGATCAATTATCTACATGCGCAGACGGTGCTTGCGTTCCAACAAAGAAATTATGCACAGGTGCTGGCCTATGCCAGCCAAACTTGGCAACTGGGCCAAGCCTTCGGTCCCCAGGATGCATGGGCCTACGCCCTTATTTTGACTGGTCATGCCCACACCCGTTTACAGCAATTTGCCGCCGCAACGGCCGCCTATCAGCAGGCCATGCACCTTTATATCGAACTTGACCGCGCCGACTTGGCCGCCGAAGCGCAGGCCGGTCTGGCCGAAATTGCCGAACAGCAGGGTGATGGGTCGCAGGCCCAAACCTTGGTCGAAGCCCTGCTCAAGCAACTCATCGAGCATCCGTCCATGGGCCAAGATGAACCCTTCTACGTCTATTTCACCTGTTACCAGATCTTGGCCGCCCACCAAGATCCGCGCGCCGCGACGATCTTGGTGCAAGGCCACACCCGCTTGCAACAGTACGCAGACCAACTCACCGATGCCACCTTGCGCCAGACTTTTTTAGAAATTGTACCGGTCCACCGCGCGCTACACCAAGCCTACACCCAGAGCTATCCAGTCGCGGCACTAACCATCTGAAGATCACAGGTAACTTTTCGGTGTAATGACTGGATATAGCCTAGCGCCGAGCACTAGGCGATAAAGCAGCGCGGGATCAAAGTGCGCTAGGTTCAAATTATTTAGTGAGGAGTAGCATTGATAAAACGCCCAGCGATGGGTGTATTTAATTCACAAGGATATAACTAATGCGTGGCAATTTAAGTCGGGGCGCGATAAGCTTCATCGGGGAGAGCAAACCTGCCCTCTAGCAAGAATAAAGGGCCGAGCGTGAGAAACGCCCGGCCCTTTATTCTTGCTAGAGTTTATACCGTCTGCAATGCATAGGCTTGCAAGATCTTCATGGCGTTGCGCAGGCGCAAAATTGTCTCGTCACGCCCTAACACGACCATACTTTCAAAGAGCGGTGGCGAAATTGTCTTGCCGGTGATCGCCACACGGAAGGAGGTCAAAAATGGGCCGACTTTGATGCCCATCTTCTCGGCTTGGGTGCGAAAGGCCACTTCTAACGTTTTGACATTGAAGGTTTCAGTCTGCATGAGCACTTCAATGCCCGCGGTTAAGACGGCAAGCGTCTGTTCAACGTTCAGCTTCTTGTCAATCAACAATTTCGGCTCGGGCTGAATCGCCTCGGCAGGGACAAAGGCCCAATCGACAAATTGGGCGGCTTCGGTCAACAATTTGATGCGCTCTTGGATCAGCGGCGCCAACTCTGACAGCTGTTCACTGTGGCGCAAGGTCTCTTCATCAATGCCCAGTTGTTTGCTCAACACAGGCGTCAGCCGTAGATGGAGCTCGTTTGGGCTTAGGTTGCGAATATAAACGCCATTGAGCCATTCTAATTTGGCGTACGGCAACGCGGCGGGTTTGGGCGTAATGTCGCGCAGTTCAAAACGCGCAATCGCCTCTTCTTTGGTAAAGACCTCGCGTTCCGCATCGAAATTCCAGCCGACATTGGTGAGAAAATTGAAGACGGCTTCGGGCAAATAGCCGGCTTCGATAAATTCATGCACCAGCGCCAGGTACTCTTTGCCATCGACCACCTGTTTGCGCTTGCTCATTTTCCCTTTGCCATTTGGGTTTAGAATGACGGGCAGATGCACCATCTGCGGCATGGGCCAGCCAAACGCGTCAAAGAGCAATTTGTGAATCGGTGATGAGGGCAACCATTCCTCACCGCGCAACACATGGGTGATCTTCATCAAATAATCGTCGACCACCATGGCCAGGTGATAAGTTGGCATGCCATCCGTTTTCAACAATACGGCATCGACCAGGGTGTTATTTTTCCAGGTGATCTCACCGCGCAACAGATCGTCGACGGTCGTCGTGCCATCGAGCGGTGCGGCAAAACGAATGGCATAGGGGCGACCTTGTGCTTCAAGGGCCGCCTGTTGTTCGGCAGGTACAAACCGATCGCGCCGGTCATAGGGTTTGCGGGAGCCAGCTACGGGTTCGGCTTCCGCCTCCTCGGGCGAGGCTTCTTCCCATTCTTCGACCGGTGTATAACATTTATAGGCATGGCCGCTGGCCACCAATTGTTCCGCATATTGACGATAGATCGGTTTGCGCTCACTCTGCACATAAGGGGCATACGGGCCACCTATATCGGGGCCTTCATCCCAATCTAGGCCTAACCAGCGCAGACCGCGCATCAGAAATTCTACGCTATCCGGGTTGTAGCGTTTCTGGTCGGTGTCTTCAATGCGTAGAATGAATTGGCCACCGGTGTGGCGCGCATAGAGCCAGTCGAAAAGGGCCGTGCGCAAGCCGCCCAGATGTAAAAATCCGGTGGGGCTGGGGGCAAAGCGGACACGGGCTGGCGTCAATTTCTCCGTCATAAGATTACTTTCTATGAATGCCTAATCCATTGGTTTGCGTTACTCTCTGAAAAAGAGAGCCTACCACAAGGGTTGCAATGCGTCAATAATCAAGAGTTTTATTTTCGACCATGCTTGCTAATTCATCAATATGTTGGCGCACCTGCATGGTCAATTGGCCGAAATGGGCGCTGCCCATCTGCGCCAGGTGGCGTGGGCGCGGCAGATCAATCGCCAGTTCGGCGACCACGCGGCCAGGGCGTTCGCCAAAGATCAAGACCCGATCAGCCAAAAAGACGGCTTCCGGAATGCTATGCGTCACCATGATTACGGTCTTGGTCTGAATTTGCTGAATGCGCAATAGTTCAAGGTTGAGCCGTTCGCGCGTCAGGGCGTCTAACGCGCCAAATGGTTCATCCATCAGCAACAATTGCGGGCGATGGATCAACGTGCGCGCCAATACGACCCGTTGGCGCATACCACCGGAGAGTTGTTTGGGGTAGGCATCCTCAAAGCCCGTTAGCCCAACCAGTGCGAGCAGATCGCGCGCCGTTTGGGTCGCGTTTTCATCTAGTTTGCCCTGGATCTCCAATGGCAAAAGCACGTTTTGTAAAATTGTGCGCCAGGGCATCAAATTAGTGGTCTGGAAGACAAAGCCGATCTCAGGATGCGGCGCGATCAGGGGCGTCCCCTCCAACAAAACAGCTCCTGTATCAGGCGCCAGCAATCCGCCAATGATGCGCAACAAGGTGCTTTTGCCACTGCCACTTGGCCCCAATAAAGAGACAAACTCACCAGCGACAACCTCGAAGCTGACCGCCTGCAAGGCTTGCACCGGTCTTGCGCCGCCGATAAAGGCCTTGCTGACTTGATCAATTTTCAAGAATGGCACGGTTGTTGCGTTCACCTATGGCCCCCAGATCGTTTAATTCGAATTACGGCTCACCGCTTAGGTGAGTTCAAATCTAGTGTGTCAACAAATTGCCTTGGCATAAAAGGATCATTTTGAGTGCGTAACCTGAATAATTGACTCACGTTACGCACTCAATAAGAAAAAACGGTTACACAGAGCACGCAGAGGAGGCACAGAGCGCACAGAGAAAAACGCTCTTCGACCGTTTTTCTCTGTGTCAGCTTTTCCTTTGTGCGCTCTGTGTAACGCTTTTCCTATTCTCTGCGTAACATGAGTGATTCCCTACGCTACGGCAAGAAATCGTTTGTAAACATCTCCTCTGCGGGAACGAGCTTATCCACGAGACCAATCCGTTGCATCAATTGCGCCACGGCTTGCCACTCTTCGGTATGTGTCTCACCCAATTTACGATCCGGCTGGGGTTTCCAATAATCCAACGCGGCATTAAAGACGGCGCGATTGGCGGCCTTATTGTCGCCACCAGCCTCTGGCACAAACTTGAGGGCAATCTCGAAAGCCTCATCAGGGTGATCCAACGTGTATTGAATCGATTTAAGCGTGGCGCGCACCATTTTGCGCACCAATTCGGGATTGTCTTGGAGCGTCTTTTCGTTGGTCACTAGCCCATTTGACGGAATCTGCAAATAGTCATCCAACTTGATCTGCGTCGTCGTAATGCCTTGTTGGGCCAGCACCACTGGGCCATTAACGGCGTAATCCACCGCAGCGTCCACTTGATCCTGACTGATAGCGGCCACCTGGGTAAAGCCAATACTCTCGGCTTTGACATCACTCTCTTTCAGCTTTGCGGCCTCCAAAATCCCGAGGAAAGCGACATAAGAAGCGCCAAATGGTCCCGGAATCCCTATCTTCTTGCCCACCAAATCCGCTGGTTTGGTGATATTGGCCGAGCTCTTGGCAAAGATCACGACGGGGTATTGGGTGTACCAGTTGGCGACGTAGCGCACCGGCAACCCTTGGGCCCGCCCCAATACGACCTGATCGCTACTGCCCACCATAAATTGCGATTGGTTGACGCCGACTAATTTCAGGTAGTCGTTTTCAAAGCCGTAATCCAGACTAAGGTCTAACCCTTCGGCCGCATAAAACCCTTTTTCAATGCCGACATAAAACGTGGCAAATTGGACATTTGGCACATAGCCAACCCCCAATTTAACAGGCGTCAATGGCGCAGTGCCACCATTTGCGACCGTTGTAGCTGCGCCAGGCAGGGGGGCTGCTGAATTGATACACGCCGTCAACAAGCACGCCACAACGATTATTATTCCGACGAACGACTTCCGCATAAATTTCCTTTCGATTGTAAAGATCCAGCGCTGAAATTAATAAAAAGTGACGAGATAAAGGAAAAATCACCGTTTGCACCCCTGCGCCTTTGCAGCAAAACGGTGATGCTCCGTCAATCCTGCCACCGCAAACACATGTGTTCAAACAGGGCGACCAGCAGATAAAGTGTCTGGGCAATGATCACCAAGCTGATAACAGCCACAAACATCAACGGCGTGTCCAACACGCCGCGCGCCAAGTTGATCAAAAAGCCCAATCCCACATCCGCGCCCACAAACTCGCCCACCACCGCCCCGACCACCGATAAAATAACGCTCAATTTCAGGCCGCCAAAAACAACAGGCAATGCGGCGGGTAATTCTAACAATTTGAACATTTGCCAACGGCTAGCCCGCAAACTGCGCATCAGATCGCGCAAATCGGCATCCACATTGCGCAGGCCAACCACTGTGCTGATCAAGGTAGGGAAAAAAGTGATCAGGCCACAAATCAGCACTTTGCTCGTGAGACCGCTGCCAAACCAGATCACCAGCAAAGGGGCCAAGGCCACAATGGGCACACTCTGGCTAGCGACAATATACGGAGAGACCAGACGTTCGATCGCCCGATGTTTGCCCAGAATATAGCCCAATCCACAGGCTGTCGTAAGCCCCAGCAAGAGGCCCAACGCAATCTCAAACAAGGTAATCTCAGCGTGGTGCGCCAACGTACCATCCGTCGCCACCACCAAGAATTTACGCCAGACCTGGGCCGGGCCTGGCAGGATAAAGGGGGGGTATTGTTGCCAGCGCACCAATAAATCCCAGAGCCAGAGGCCGATACCTAACACAACCGGCACCAGCGCTCGAGTTTTATAGGTGGAGACCCATTTTCCCCACTTGCGCGGCGGACGATTGGGCACGGAAAAACGGATCGTTGGATTTTGTGCTTCGTATGCCATAACTCGCATCCCTTCTCTTGACGCCAAGCAACAAAAAAGTCCCGTTGCGCTGCGACCTTGCTCGGGGCAAGGTCATCAGGCTTCGGGACTTTGAATCAGGCTAGCAAAAGTGGCTAGCACAGAAGCATCCACACGCAGAAATAACCTTTCATAGCAATGCTGAGGGTTGGCAAAAAAAAACGGAGTCTCAATTTGAGAACTCCGGAGCCAACACCAACAACACCGGCCACGAACTGTTCGCACAGGCAGCAAAGCCTGTTGCGCGCGTAGACGCTGTTTACCCTCTTTCATCCGGACTATACCGTCGGCGTCGGAGTTGTCGCCATACTCAAAACTGGCAACGCACCGAGCTCATGCCCCTTATGGTAAAACCATAAGTAGGCTCGCGGGCTCACTAGCTGCTAGAAAAACTACCCTGGACGCTAGATTACCGCCGATCGGGAATTGGGTTCTTTACAAAACCCTCACCCTGCCCCGAAGGTTATATGTAATTGTGAAAATTAGTATAATCAATTTTATCAAACTAATCAAGTGAGAGATTATACGTTTGGTACAGATCCGCAGGGTAAATGCGCCAAGACCGGCGCTCAAACTCGGTTTATACCAATCTGTTACAGCTTTGTTACAGGCTTATGGGCAACAAAAATCGTCAGCGTGACGGACGCTGACGATTTTTGTTTGTAGAGAGGACAAACCTTAAAACAGGCCCTTACGCCCCGGCAGTCGCTTTAGGAGCAGTTGGACGCCGCCCTAAGAAGGGTTCTTTGCCCAAATATTCACCAAATAAAGTGATGATGATCCCAAGGAACAGACCAACTACACCAGCGGCCGCCACGGCCAAGGTTAGACTTAAGCGCTTCAACGGATCAACGGGCGGCACGGCCGACGCCGCTAGCCGCACCTCGCTGCTATTAGCGGCTCGGGCCAGATTCAATTCAGCCACTTTACTGCTCAATGTTTTGAGGGTGTCCCAATTGAGATCACGCTCATGCGTCAGGCGTAACTGGCGGGAACGCTCTGCTTCTAATTGTGCTTTAAGTGCTAAATTTTGCGTTTCTAGCTGGCTGATTGTCTGTGCCACCGAACCATCCACATCTTTATTGGTGGGTAGGTTAGCCAAACCTTTCAATTGCAGCAGCTCTCTAGCCCACTGTTCGCCCAATTGATCTAAGGTTTGGCCGGCCGGCAAGGCTTGACCCAGGGTCGGCGACACCGTTGTTGCCGCGAGGGCGGCCAGCGTCGCAGTCAATGGTGATGACCAACTAGGCTGACTCAATTGTTGATATTGGGCTTGGACTGACTGCACCAGTTTGCTGTCTAGTGGAATTGTTTTGCCCAGGGCGCTATAATTGCTGCCCGCCAACAATTTATCAGAAAGCGTCGCAATCTTAGACTCTAGATCCGTACGGCGACTATCTAAGACGCTGATAAGCGAGTTCAGATCACCCAACATTTCTTCTTGGGTAAGGGTCGGTGTATTGTCGCCAATTTGCAATTGCAACCTTACATTATTGGCATCTACAATGGGTTGATCGAGCTGTTGCGGCGTCTTCTCATCCTCAATTTTGTTCGGGTGCAAGGGCTGAGTGTCATTATTAAAAATTTGGGTAAATACCTGCAACTTTAAAAGTTGTAAGGCCAAGCCGCTACTTCGCACCGCACCTTGGCCGCCTTTTTCCACTTGCGCTTTTAATACATTGGCATCGCTGAGCGCTTGTACCGATTGTTGCCAGGTGTTGTAATAGCTACGCAGCAATTTGGCGTCTTGATCGGACTGTTGTTGAAAGACATCCGCCTGGGCATTATTAATTGCATCCAGATAGGTTGTAATCAAGGCTTGGCGGCCCTCTTGCTCTTTCTTATAAGCCACGACCTGACTTTCAGCTTGCGCCGTTAAATAGTCTTTCATCACCTGGCTGCGGGCCGCCACGATATTATTGACAAGCTGCGTGAGGGCGGCGGCTTTGCCCCGTTGTAAATTGTCAATTATACTCTGGGTTTCGGTGATTTGACGATTCAGGGTATCGATGTGGTTGTTGGCGACAAATGTTTCCAAATCCGTCTGCGATTTGTCATAACTCTTCTGGGCGGTACTCTGTTCAGATTCAATTGACGTTAATAGATCATCCGGCACTTGCCCATAAATGGCGTTTACTGTTTGCACATAAATTTGCGCCCAAGTGTTAGCGATGACCGTCGCCTTTTCTGGCGAGTCAGAGATCGCCGTAAGATTGATCAGATCGCTTTCGCCGCCACTACGGCTGCCAGCACCCTGCTCAGCGGTGACCTGCTCAGCTAAATTGGCAGCAATTCTTTCGTTATCACTCAATTTGTCGCCTAACTGATCAATTACTTTTTGGGCAATGGAGCTGCTAGAGGCCAAGCCAAGCAATGCAGAACGACGCGCCGATGCGGAATTAGCCTGCGTCGTTGTCGTATCTTCTGTTTGTGTTTTAAAACGCGGGTCAAGCGAAACATCGCTAAAGGTGCGGACGATGGCCACACTGGCCTCGGCTTCATACCGAGGCGTTAACAAGAAACGGAGCCCTTCAACGGCGACGATCACCAGGAGAATTGTCGCCAGGGTAATCACAATAATCTCGCGCCACCAACGGATTAAAGCATCAATATATTTTCGTAAATCGATCTCTTCATCTTCATCCCAAGAATTTGCACCGCGATTAACATCAACACGTTCTAGGCTGGTGCGCTCTACACTCATATTCGATCATTCCTTTGCTTTACAACTTTAACTATGCTCTCTACATACTATCTGAAAAAATCGGCGCCTTAAATCTGCGAACAAGCGTTTGCCGCCTTAAACGTGGACCAATCTCATGCAGCGCACATCCATGAGCGCACTTTGGCTACGCTCATAGCAGCCCATTCTACAGATAAGCCAGCGCGTCAAGCTGATTATACATCGAACATTATTCGCGGACGAATTAGAATTCAGTGAAACCTTCTACAGTATAAACCCACGAGAACCTAGATAGACTGGTCAGCGGCAAACAACGCTTTTTTTCTTACTCACTCCAAATTTCTTGCCGCACAGCTATAAATTGCGTATACTGCAACAGTTGTGACTCTATTAAATCTTTGAGCAAAATTTATATATGCGAGATATTTGATGACTAAATCTTCTAATC
>JAPLGZ010000573.1 GCA_026389895.1 Chloroflexota bacterium
AGCGGTATCCCAATCTGGCATATCTGTCACGGCTTTTACACTGCGGACAGGTGGCGGAGGCGCGGCGACTAAATGCGTCAACGGAGCGTTTTTGCGTAAGATATCGCGACCGTGGGCTGTAATCCCCAAAGCCACGCCACCGTGGGATAGCGTTTTTTCGACGATGGCCTCTTCCTTGATCAGGAGATCGATCAATTTGCTCAAAACGCTCTCGCTGCGAAAGTCAAGTTTGCCAAAGGCGCTGGACGTTTTTGCCCGTTCGCCCACCTCACTATCGCCGCGCAACAGGCCAATCAAATTGCGGCGGCCTGAGCCTTGTTGATCCAGCGCTTCCAAGATTAAGTGTAATTGTTGGTTTTCATCGGGCAACCCCGTCTGAGCCATTGTTGGCGCACTATCGGGCAGGAGTGGCGCGCCACAGTTATCACAGACATTGCATTTTTCGCGCGCCGAGCCGCCGAGATAATTTGAGAGGTAGCCGTGCCGGCAATAGCGGTTGCGCGCATAATCGACAATCTCGGTGACGCGTTGGCGCTGGATCGTGGCAAACTGGTCGAGCAGACTGTCGATATTCGCGCTCAATTGGGCGGGCGCGGGTGGCAAAGTGAGTAACAAGTTGCGTCCACTGGCCTGGTAACGCAAATAGCCTGCCTGTTGCCAATCCAATAAGCGTTCTTCCAGCGTCGTGGGTGAAATTTGCGTGGCCGCGGCCAGATCTACATAACTGCGTGTGATCACTTGTTTGGGGGGGAGTTGGGCCTGCGCCGCAAAAGGCGCAAACGTGGCGTCACCCTCACCCGGCAAACGATAGAGATTGACTGTACGCGGCGCATCGTAATGGCGCACGAGCGCGCCCACTTGTTCTAACACACTTAACGCCACACGGACGCGTGTATCATCGTCACATTTCAAATCGCGCAAGAGATCATCCGTCGCGATCGCACCGGGTCGATTTTTAGGTAGCCGTGCTTGCACCGCGCGGTAGACCTCGCGCAGGAAATCTTTGTCCAAAACGCCTTCATTGGCGTGCTGGGTCAAGGTGGCCTTGTCACTATTGCTATGCAGCAACACACAGTGCGCCGGTTGTCCATCGCGGCCAGCTCGCCCGATCTCTTGGTAGTAGGCTTCCACCGAATCGGGCAGGCCATAGTGAACGATAAAACGAATATCAGATTTGTCAATGCCCATGCCAAAGGCGATGGTGGCCACGATCACACGTGTTTCGCCGCGCATAAATTGTTCTTGGATCGCCGAACGGTTGGCAACGCCTGCATGATAATGGGCCGCATTGACCCCATGACGGCGCAACAATTCGGCCAACTCTTCGCAACGCTGCCGGGTGCGGCCATAGATAATGCCACTGCCTTCTAAGACGTGACAAAGCGCCAGCAGGCGTTGTAATTTCTCATCTTCATTGCGCGTCTTGATCACTTGTAACTGTAAATTGGCTCGAAAAACATCAGTGGCGATCAGGCGCATGCGGGCAGAATGATCACCGTTTACCGCTGCGCCTAACAATTGCCGTTCAATATCCTGGCGCACCCGGGGCGGCGCGGTAGCCGTCATGGCCAGAATGGGCGGCGCACCCAAATCACGATGGGCCTGGGCCAGCCGCAGATAATCGGGCCGAAAATCATGCCCCCACACCGAGACACAGTGGGCCTCGTCGATCACCAAACGGGCCAGCCCACCTTGGCGCACGGCGTGCAGAAAAGGCGGTTGGCGTAAGCGCTCGGGCGCCACATAGACCAACTTATACTTTTTGCTCGCAATGTCGGTCAGCGCCTGGGTCATCGCTGGCCCTTCGAGGCTGCTATTGATTGCAATGGAGGCTTCCCGCAGCGCAGGCGGCAAATTATCCACCTGATCTTTCATCAGCGCAATCAGTGGCGACACGACCAGGGTGATGCCGTTGTCCATAAAGGCCGGCAATTGATAACAGAGGGATTTGCCTGCGCCCGTGGGCAAAATCGCGAGCACATGTTCACCGCGGCGGGCGCAGGCCATGATCTCAGTCTGGGCATGCAATAGGGCCGCGAAACCAAAGTATTCTTGCGCGGCGGCCAGCAAGGCATTGCGCTCGTCTACGCTCACCAAAATGGTGCTGAGGTCGAGAAGCACATGGTCAATGGGGCGCGGTGCTGCGCTATGGGGCGTGCGTTCTGTCCCCGTGGGCTGGCGTGGGCGGCGATTGACCTTGTCACTGCCTAACTCAGCGGAAACCTGGCTGCTCAACTGGGTTAATTCGTTGGCAAACCGTTCTGTCAATTGCTCTGTGGCGGTGCGCAGACGATTTTCGTCGCCGGTTTCGGCAAAATAGTCGCGTAAACTGCGCAACATGTCAATCGACAGGGCGGTTTCGCCCTCGTTTACGGTATAGGCGCGCACCGCATAGGCGGCAGACGTGATGACATCGCCACGCTGTTGATGGACGCGCGCCAAACCAAGCGCCGCTTGGCGACTGCTGGGCGCTAACATTTGATGATGCAGAAAGGCCGCCTCGGCCGCCTTTAAATCGGCGCGTTGTAAATGGATTTCACCCAGCAAACTCCAGTAGGGTCCGGTACTGGGGCTACTCTTGGTGAGCGCGTCGGCCAGTTCAAGGGCCGGTGTCGGTTCGCCGGCGGCCAGATAGGTGCGCGCCATTTTTGCGCGCGCCGTGGCGGAATCCTTTTGCGCCAGCCGTTGTTGCATCACCGCCAGCGCTTCGGCCACCTGGCCAATGCCTTCCAGCGCCTGCACCTGCAAATCTTGCAACGTGACCAGGTTGGGCGTATCGAGTTCGGCCAGACAAGCCAGCGTTTCTGACCAGGCTTCCCAGCGCAGCAAGAATTCTAGGACGCGGTTGCGCACCGTGGCCGAAAGATGGAAAATTTGGGCCGGGGCAAGATCTAATTGGGTGAGTAGTGAATCGGTTGTCATGGTCGATATCTTTCGCTCATCAGCCGAAATAGGCAATAGGATAAATTGCTCAGGCACAACTGGCCGACATATCCATATTTCATGGATGAGCCAAATTTTCTAAAAGTCAAAGCCAGCTTGCTCAAGTGTTTTTTCGGCCATTTCGAGCTGACCGTCCGGCAGAATATGGTATACGGCAAAACCTTGATCAAGCAAGTCGGGCGTGATCAAGGATTGGCGATGACAGTCATGCGGATTGCCTTCGCTGCACATGATAACGGTTCTTGTCTGTTGCGCCTGTTGGCTCAACTGCTGCAAGCCCTGTTGATAAAGCTCGGTCTGGCGTTGGCGTGCATAGGTGGGGCGTTCGCTGCCTGGATCATAGAAGTCGCTTTGTTCGGGACGGCCACCGAGTGTGGAACCCCTATATACATACTGAATGTTGCTGTTGGCGAGCGCAGCGCTTAACGTTTCTCGATTGAATTGAGGGTTATAGCGGCTGTAGGGCTGGCTCCGCACATCGACCAGGCAATCAATGGTGTGTTGCTTAAGTAGCGCTATAAAATTCTCGCTGGTGTGATGGCTGTGGCCGATGGTGTAAAGGGTAGGTGTTGTGGGCATGTTAGACTCCTCGTCTATATTTTAGCCGAACGTGGAGCCAATGACAACCGTAAATAGGCGCAAATTCATCTTGTTTTTTGTATGACGGAAGCGTTGTGATGAAACCGCGCGAAGCAGTTTGAAAAGATGGGGTTGACAGTGAATGGCGAGTAGCGTAAGAAAGTTAGGTCGTTGGTTCACCGATCCGAATACAGGCCGCGCGCTGTCCGTTGCGGATTTCTACAAATGGTGGATCAATCCGTTGGCACGCTTCAATTGCGATTGGGCAGCGCGGGTGAAACCGGCAACCTGTCGGCACGTCAATCGGGTTGGGCGTTTCCCCTTGTAGAATAATCCGTTCATGGCGCAGCCGTGGGTTCGCCACGGGCACGACGGAGAGCAGCGCCTTCGTATAGGGATGTTGGGGATCTTGTAATACATCCGCTACGGCGCCGATTTCGACAATGCGGCCCAGATACATCACGGCAACTCGGTCGGCAAAAGAGGCCACAGTGCTCAAATCGTGCGTGATGAACAAAATTGAGATGCCACGTTTGGCGCGCAGATCGATCAGCAAATTGAGAATCTCGGCGCGGATGCTGACATCGAGCATGGAAACCGGCTCATCGGCCAGCAGCAAACTTGGTTCGAGCACCAATGCACTGGCAATGACCACGCGTTGCCGCTGTCCGCCAGAAAGTTCGTGTGGGCGACGGTTAATATAACTGTCAACGGGATTGAGTCCCGCCTCTTCCAGCGCCTTTTGCACCCGCGCGGTGCGCTCGTTTTTGCGCGTCGCCAGCCCATGTACAACCAGTGGTTCGGCGACGATTTCACCAACTGTCATTAATGGATTGAGCGATTCATAGGGATCTTGAAAGATCATCTGGATATGGCGACGCATGATCTTTAGATCGGCCCGATTCAGATTGGTCACCTCTTTGCCGTCAAAGAAGATCTGGCCGGCGGTTGGTTTTTCCAGCCCTAACAGGGTTAAGGCTAGGGTGGATTTGCCACAGCCGCTCTCCCCGACAACGGCCAGCACCTCGCCTTTTTCCAAATAGAAGCTCACATCATCAACGGCATGCACCTGTTTGTCCGATGGGCGGAATAGATGGCCATTACCGATGGGAAAATATTTGCGTAAATTTTGTACTGTAAGGATCGTTGCTTGGCTCATGATTGGTTCATAGGAATTAGGGATAAGGGATTAGGGATATAAGAGCGTTCTGCTGTTTAATCCCGTATCCCTACTCCTGTATCCCCACTTTTGTTTTCTCCACTAAATAACAACTGGCTTCGTGAAATTTACCTAAATGATAAAGTGGCGGCGGGGCTTGATGGCAGCGTGCAAAGGCGCACGGACAACGCGGGGCAAAACGACAACCCGCGGGTAGGGCATCCAAGCGCGGTGGATAACCTGGAATTGAGGTTAATTTGCTATGCGGATGAGCCACGTCTGGGAACGCTTTGAGTAATTCCTGGGTATAGGGGTGTTGTGGGCTGTTATAAATGGTGTCCACGTCGCTATATTCGGCGACGACACCACCATACATCACCATCACAGAGTCACAGACTTCGGCCACCACGCCTAGATCGTGGGTGACAAAGAGCACCGAAAGGCCCAACTGTTGGCGCAAGGTGGCCAGCAATTCCAGAATCTGCGCCTGCACCATCACATCAAGCGCCGTGGTCGGTTCATCGGCGATGATCACGTCGGGAAAGCAGGCCAGCGCCATCGCGATCATCGCCCGCTGGCGCATGCCGCCGGAATATTGATGGGGGTATTGGTCGCGCCGGTTTGGACTGATGCCGACCAGATCGAGTAACTCGGCCACACGGCGATCCAGGATGCCTTTGTCGCTGATCGCTTCATGGTGTTTGATCGTCTCGGCGATTTGGCTGCCTACCGTACGCAGCGGATTGAGATTTTTACCCGCGTAATGACCGTTGCCATTGGGGGACTGGGTAGCTTTGCCATTGCGATTGGCGTTGTGAATGGGATGCAGATCGTTGAGCGTGTTCATGGTATGGCGAGCAATCGGTTCGGCGATCTGGCTGCCCACGGTGCGCACAGGGTTGAGCGCGTTCATCGCCCCTTGAAAGATCATGGCAATGTTCTTCCAGCGCACATCGGCCATTGCTTTTTCGTTTAGATTGAGCAGATCCGCACCCAGAAAGTTAATTTCACCGTTGACAATACGGCCGGCCGCGGGCAGTAGGCGCATCAAACTGAGCATCAGGGTGGTCTTGCCGCAGCCACTTTCACCAACGATGCCGAGCATTTCACCTTTACGAAGCTGAAAACTGACCTTTTCCAACGCATGGGCCGGCGGTCTACCGTGCGCAATATAATCCACCGATAAGTTGCGCACGTCTAAGATTAGTGCGTCATCGTCTGCGTTTTCGTTCATTTTGTCTCCTCCCAATGTCGTTAAAACAGTGGGATAGTTAATGAGCCCAGAGAGCATTAAAATCCTGTTGCTACTCTCCCACCGTCTTCCCAACTGCCGCAACTGCAACCGGTCCCACTACTTGGGGCGGGCGCGCCACCATTTCGTCGCCAATCGCCAAATGATGCATCTCCAGGCGTGGGTTAAAGACCCGTTCCAAGCCGTTGCCCAATAAGGTCAAACCTAATACCACCCAGATAATGGCCAACCCTGGTGGCACCAGTGACCACCAGGCGCCGGCGCTCATTGCGCCGCGGCTGAAGGCGAAATTGAGCATCTGGCCCCAACTTAACCGCGTTGGATCGCCCAGCCCTAAGAAGGCTAGCGTGCTTTCATTCAGGATGGCCGCCGAGATCACCAGCACGGCATTGACCAACATTAGTGGAAAGACCAGCGGGAAAATATGGCGACGAATGATGTAAAGATTGCCCGCACCGATCGCGCGCGCCCGTTGCACAAATTTACGCTCACGCACCGAGAGCGTTTGCGAACGCACCACGCGCGCCGTGCCCGTCCAGCCCAAAATACCGATCACGAAGATCAGAATGGGCATCCCGCGCCCAAGCAGCGCGATCAGCACGATCAGCAGCGGCAGATCTGGGATCACCAACAGAATATCGGTCAGGCGCATCAGGACATTCTCCACCCGCCCACCATAAAAACCAGCCACAAGGCCAATCGTGCCGCCAATCACCAGCGAAATAAACGAGGCGAAGAAACCAACGATCAGCGAAACCCGCGCGCCATAGATCAGGTTGGTCAATACGTCTTTACCGGCGTCGTCTGTCCCCAACCAATTTTGCGCGCTGGGCGGTGAATAAATATTATCAATCGTAACCCGCACGGTTGTGTTGGGATCATAAGGCGCGATCAGTGGCGCAAAAATTGCCACCGCCACCGCAATCGCCAGCATGACAAACCCGATGACGCCCATTCGATTGCGGAAGAAACTTTGCCAGAAGTTATTTTGCGGCATGGTAGCGTTGGAATCCTCAATTGGAGGTTGCGAGATAAGAGATGGGAGATTAGAAACGAGCATCTCCTATCTCTTATCTCGCAACCCCTTTTTACGTCACCCGCACCCGCGGATCTAAGTACGAATAGAGCAGATCCGCCAGCAGATTGGCGAAGATCACGCTGATGGCAAGGAGTAGAAATGCGCCTTGTAACACGGGATAATCTTGGCGCTCGACTGAATCAATAATCGTCTGGCCGAGGCCGGGCCAAGAAAAAACCTTTTCAACTTCAATCGCGCCGGCGACGGTAAAACCAAGATTGAGCGCCACGACGGTGACGGTGGGCAGCATGGCGTTGCGCAGGGCGTGGTCACGCAAAATTTGAAAGGAGTGCAGCCCTTTGGCTTTGGCGGTGAGAATATAATCCTCGGCAAAGATGTCCAAGACCGCGCTGCGCATAAAAAGGGTATATTGGCCGGCATAGATGATCGTGTAGGTGACAGTCGGCAACAACATATGTTTGCCTACATCCAACCATTGCTCCCACCAACTGTCATAGCTGGCCCCCGCCGTCAATTTGCCACCAATGGGCAGCCCCAATTGACTACTGCCCCAGAAGAGCAAAATCATCCCAAACCAGAAAGTCGGCGTCGCCCAGGCCGCCAAACTACCAATCAGTGCGCCATAATCGATGATCGTCCCCGATTTCCAAGCCGCGGCGACGCCAAGCACGATCCCCAAGAGGATTGATAAAACTGTGCCCGCGCCGATTAGCAGCAGCGTGTTCCAGAGATTTTCGACGAGAATCGTGGCAACCGGGCGTTGTTGGTGAAAGCTCGTGCCCAAATCGCCTTGTGCCAAGTTGCGCACATAGAGCAAAAACTGGACCGGCAATGGCTTGTCCAGCCCGAAACGGACGCGAACAGCCTCGATCGACTGGCGCGTCAGGCGCGGGTCCTTGACCGCGCGTGCTGGGTCGCCGGGCAGAATGCGAAAGAGAAAGAAGTTGAGCACGACGACAAAGCCGACGGTGAGTAAAGCCCAACCGATTTTTTTGAACAGATAGTGGCTCATAGGAGGATTTACGATTTACGAATTGCGATTTACGAAGTTGGTTTGCCGGTTACAATGCTTCTGCTTGCGGCGCTTGATTGTCGAAAACAGAAACATCTTGACCGGCAAAGTGTCTTCGTAAATCGTAAATCGTAAATCAAAAATTACTTCACTG
This sequence comes from Chloroflexota bacterium, assembly GCA_026389895.1. Lineage (GTDB taxonomy): Bacteria > Chloroflexota > Anaerolineae > Caldilineales > Caldilineaceae > JAPLGZ01. The sequence goes on from JAPLGZ010000573.1 coordinate 8,139, forward strand.
CTTCAATAATCGTTAGATTTTTCGGATCTTCGAGGGCTAGCGTCGGCGCGTCGATGATCCAGCCTTGGAAGCGATCGGCGCGATAGGCCTGCACCGTGTCTTGATAATAAGGGATGATGTAGGTGACGTCGTTGAAGAGGAGCTCCTGCATCTTAAAGACAATTTGCTTGCGTTTTTCTGGGTTACGCTCGACCTGCTGTTGATCGTAGAGTTTGTCAAACTCGGGATTCGCATAACCGGTTTCGCTGCTGCCAGTCGGGATCTGATCGGTGCGGGTGACGCCCAATGGGTCGTTGGGATCAGGTCCCCAACTCCAACCCCAGATCATGATGTCAAAATCGTACGCGGGACAGCAGACCGAGACGAGCGTGTCGGGATCGACGGATTGTGGCTCGGTTTTAATGCCGATCTGTGCCCAGGTCTTGCCCAGTAGCTCGCCAATGCGTGGCGCTTCGGGGATATTATTGGGCCATTGCAGCCGGAAAATTAAGGGTTTCTTGGGGTCGCCGGGCATCTCGCGGACGCCGTCGCCATCCGTATCTTTGTAACCGGCGTCGTCGAGAATTTTGTTGGCCTGCGCGATGTCAAAAGCGTAATCTTTGAGCGTATTGTTGTACCAAAATACCTGCCCGGTCGCGACCAAGGTTAAACCCGGTTTTGCCAGACCAAGCATGGCAACGTCGATAATATTCTGCTTGTCTGTGGCATGCGCCAAGGCTAAGCGGACATTGCGATCGCGCAAGGCGGGGTGACCGGTGCATTTGCCGCCCTCTTTGGGGCAATTCTTCGGATCGATCTGGTTGATCACAATATCGCGTAGCGAAGGCCCAAGCGGCGCCCCCGTGACCAGCTTAATATTTTGCGCCCGTTTTAAGACGGGTACGGCCGTATTCGGCATTTTGGTGATCATGTCCACCTGGCCGGTTTGGAGTGCCTGCACCAGCGCATCTTCGTTGCCAAAGGTCTGAAAGACGATTTCATCAATCTTGGGCGGATTGGCAAAATACTCTTTATTGGCAACCAGATGGACAAACTCGTTCTGTTTGTACTCCTTCATTTTGAACGGGCCACTGCCAATCATCTCCAAATTTTGGAATTCAGCCGCCGCCTTGCCCTCTTTATATTTGGACCAGATATGCTCGGGCAGGATGTAAAGTCCCAGCAACTGGCTTTCCAAATTGGGGATCGCCTTGTTCAAAGTCAAGACAACTGTGCTGTCATCCGGCGCTTCAATCTTTTCAAAGGTCGTTGTATAGAAATTCAGAAAGGGGAAATCGGTATGATCTTTGTAAAGCTGGAGCGAAAAGGCGACATCTTTGGCGGTAAGCGGCTGGCCATCGTGAAATTTGACGCCCTGATGAATCTTGAAAGTGTAAACCAAGCCATCGTCTGACGCTTTGTAGCTGTCAGCAATGTCCAGCTTAAAGGTGCCATCAAAGTTCAGGTGAAAGAGCGTATCGTAAACAAGGTCATAAATGGTGTACGCCTCTGATAGTTCGCCGGTGCCAGGGTTGAGTTTGTCGGGACTGCCCGGCCAGCCAACATGCAACACCGCTGGCCCTGCCGGGGCGCTACTGGCCGACGCGGCACTGGGCGAACTCGTGGCGCCACCCGCGCAGGCCGTTAGCATCAGGGTCAATACGATGGCTATAGGCCATTGCCACTTGTTTTTTATCAGTCTGTTCTTGATCATGGGGTTTCTCCTGGTGCAAGCAACGGATAGAAAATAGCAAAAAGCCGCGTGTATCGGTGGCCCTGGTGCGGGTCCATGCGTCAGGCGCGGCGATCAAAGGCAAACATAAGCTGTTTGCAGAAGTAGGAAATCTATACGTGAGTATGCAAGAATAACTAGGAGGCTCGGTTTTTTCGTTCACACCAAATACTCGTCGGTCATAGCTAGATAAATACCAGTAAGCACGCTGTCGCAATGCGTTAGCTGTGCCGTAATAGGCAGAGGAACGGATGACGGATCACCGCTAACGATTGATTGACCTATGCCCTGGCGGCTGAGCGACCTGGGTTGCCTGCCTAGTTCGCCTACGCCCAGAGAGGAGGGACTCAACGAGTATGACAAGTTGAGTCTATTATACGCAATCTAGGTAATAGTACAACTACGAAATTTATGAATTGATCGATTGTGTAATAGCTTGGATTTTCAATTGATTCAGCGATATGAGCATCACCCTAACGAAATTATTTGTTGATTACATTTGCATTTAAGTCATATCCCAGGTAGTATTACTCTTGTTAAATAGATAAATTACAAAAAAAAGCTATAACAATTGTCGATTTTTATCGCCTAAATTCAGATTCATGAGGGTAAATAATCATGGTGGGTGTACAAAATTTATCTGGTCTTTTTGATTGGCCACTTTGCTTTAATGGTAGGTATGAACTACGCAATAACCTAAAACGCCTGTTTACAGATCTTGTTGTTACCCCATTTAATGAACATTCAAAAACACCCATGTGGCAGGCCGAGGTAATCGATTTTATCGATGAAGGCGATAAAGTCAGGAAGTATCATAGGGAGGTCATTTTAGACCAAGGGCGTACCGATTTCTCAAGCACAGAAGGAAAGTTGCCGCCAGCTGACAAAGTGCTCATGTATTGTAAATATTACATGCTTATGCACTTTCTTAGTAGTTGTAGACTATTTGAGGAGAACCAACAATTTTTTAGTAATAAGGCTGCATCGATACAAAGAATTACTTTTATTGATTTTGGTTGTGGTCCTCTAACATCAGGTCTTAGTTTTCAGATTTTTGCCCGGCGTTTCTTCCCTAACTGCAAAACAACTTATCTGGCTATAGATCGCGCATCTGCTATGCTAGATAAGGCTAGAGACGTTAATATCTATGCGGGTGGTTACTTCTTCCCCTTCTATAAAATCCAGGATTATAACCAATTGCCTGCGCGATTATATAATCATAGGTATATAATAGATGGGAGTTTGCTTATTCTTAACTTTTGCTATTTTCTTGCTGCAAAAACTTTGAATTTGAATGATCTGATCAAAATGCTTAAAGAGGAACTGGTGAAACATAAGGATCATACCATAGTCATTATCTACCAAAACCCAGTTAGATCTGATTTTCATGAGAATTGGAAAATTTTTAAATCTAATTTTCCAGAATTTAAAAGCTTTGCAACTTCAAATAGATTAGCTTTCGAATATCAAACACTTGATGCAATGTCGCATGGTATTGAGGTAGATTGCGACATTCTATGTAATAAATAGCATACAAGATAAAATGTGAAAACTATGCAATTAGACCTTTTTGGACAAAGCTCAGCTGTTACAGAAACTTCAAAGAGTAATTTGATTAATCTTATTCCTGGATTGAGATATGTAGAGCATTATATAGGTGTGGCGGAGCATGATGCTTTGCTCCGCTGTATAGATGCTCAATCTTGGATTACAGATTTGAAGCGAAGAGTACAACATTACGGTTATCAATATGATTACAAAGCTAGGAAAATTGCTAAGGATATGCAACTTGGCAATTTACCGACGTGGTTACAAACTGTGGCATGTCGTTTACATCAGGACGGTTATATATCGACTGTTCCAGATCAAGTAATAGTGAATGAATATGAACCGGGGCAAGGTATTGCTAGCCATATTGATTGTGAGCCATGTTTTGACAACATTATTATTTCTTTGAGTCTTGGTTCAGGATGTATCATGAACTTAACGCATAAGATCGAGAAAACAAAGGTGCCAATATGGCTTGCACCAGGGAGTATTGTGGTATTACAAGGTGAAGCTAGGTATGAGTGGCTCCATGGTATTTCTCCTAGAAAAACTGATGAACAAGATGGACGAAAATTAGAGCGAAAACGAAGAGTATCTTTAACATTCAGAAAGGTTGTTCTGTAATATAAAAGTTCATGTGTAGAAAGTGTGAGTCGGCAACTATGTGCTAGGCATTGCCTAGCACTAGAGAATAACCTTTAACAGGAGAGAAGATGGGGATTCAGGTGACGCTCGATGTGCCGGAAAATATCTATCACGAAGTTGAACAGATTGCACAGGCGACGCAGCGCGATGTGAATGAACTATTAACTGAAGTTGTCATTCGTTCATTCCCGCCTTTCTATACGGATCCAGACCAAGATAAAATGCAGCGCGAGGTTGACGCATTTGAGGCGATGCATGCAACGTTGTGGGAAAAGTATCCCAATCAATACGTGGCCGTCTATCAAGGGCAGGTGATTGACCATGATGCCGACGAAATGCGCTTGATCGGGCGAATTAGAGCGATTTATCCTGATGAAATCATTATGGTTGATCAGGTGCTACCACAACTTCAGCGCGAATTAGTCTTTCGCTCACCACGATTTGCGTTTGGTCTATGAAGGTTACTTCATTTTTGTATGATATGACATATAGCCCATCGGCGCCAGTTATAAATTTCAAACTGGTTGCTGATCATGAACTTGAATTAGTGGCGTTAGTCGATTCTGGGGCTGATGCGACGATGATTCCAATTAACTTTTTGCGAGAAATTAATGCCCCTTATGTGAAGCGCCAACGAATGCGCGGGGTTACCGGCGTGGCACAACAGGTCAATTTATATTTGGTGACAATCCAAATCAGCGTGCATCGTTTGCCAGCCATTCGTGTGATCGCGACCACACCTGGCAATGAGGTGATCCTTGGTCGCGATGTCTTGAATCACCTCATTGTCATGCTGAATGGTCTGGCTGGTGTGACAGAGATCGAAATTTAGGCCTGGGATTGCTCGGCCAAAATACCCTCAATTTTGCTCAATTCCTCTGCACTGAAATCTAACTTGTCCAATGCCGCGACGCACTCTTCAACTTGGCTGACCTTGCTGGCGCCAATCAGGGCAGAAGTCATCACAGGATGGCGCAGCACCCAGGCAATTGCCATTTGCGCGAGAGTTTGGCCGCGCTGTTGGGCCAGTTCGTTCAAGCGTTGTACCTTGCTCAACTTATCATCGGTAATTTGATTGGTCTTCAACGCCCCGGTTGGCTTGGCGGCGCGGGAATCTTCGGGAATGCCGCCCAGATATTTGGTCGATAATAAGCCCTGGGCCAACGGCGAAAAGGCGATGCAACCCATCCCCTGTTGCTCTAATACCGGCAGCAAACCATCTTCGACCCAGCGATTAAACATATTGTAGGACGGTTGGTGGATCAGACAGGGGGTGCCTAATTCGCGCAAGATCTTGGCCGCCTGTTCGGTCTGTTCGGGGCGGTACGAGGAGATGCCTACATAGAGCGCCTTGCCCTGACGCACCGCTTGATCAAGCGCCATCATTGTCTCTTCTAAAGGCGTCTCTGGATCGGGCCGGTGGCTGTAAAAAATATCCACATATTCCAACCCCATGCGTTTGAGGCTTTGATCAAGGCTGGCGAGCAAATATTTGCGCGAGCCCCATTCGCCGTACGGGCCGGGCCACATCCGATAGCCGGCTTTACTCGAAATGATCAGCTCATCGCGATAGGGGGCCAGGTCTTGCTTCATTATTTTGCCGAAATTTTCCTCAGCCGAACCGGGCGGCGGGCCATAATTATTGGCCAGATCAAAATGGGTAACGCCTAGATCAAAGGCGCGCCGCACCATTTGGCGGCCATTCTCAAAAGTGTCAACCCCGCCAAAGTTATGCCAAAGCCCCAGCGACACGGCTGGCAGTTTTAAGCCGCTGCGTCCTGTGCGTCGATATTGTATGTTGTCGTAGCGTGTATCCAGTGGCCACATTGTCATGCTCGATTCCTTCCTCTATGCGTGAAAGATTGCTCCAACGGTCTTCAAAGGGCCATCCACGTCATTCGGGGTTATGTTCAACCCCCAACTGAACATGTTCGGCGCCCGACCCTCAGCCTAAGATTGTAAATCGCTTTACGGTGTGGTGCATAATTTAGGATGGATCGAAAGCAAGCAACTCGATTGTGGTTTCTCTGGGTTCTCTCTGTAACGGCTATACCCGCATAAGGGGAATATGGCGCTTTTTCTGGTATAATTAGGCTGAAATACTTTGATAGTAGCGCAGTTGGTGACAGAGTAGGAGATTCAACGATGAGCGAAAACGAATTGTTGCGCCAAGTTGGGATCGGTACGCATGTCGAGGTTGAGTTGATCGATGACCACGACCAGGGTGAATTGATGGCCTTCGACCTTGTCAAAGCGGATTTAGGCGATTTTGATCGCGGTTTGGTCGGTGCGAACGCGCCTTTAGCCAAAGCTATCCGCGGCAAATTTGTCGGCAATGTCGTGCCCTATCGCATGGGTGATATCTGTCGCGTGCGCATTGTGAGTGTCGCACCGTTACAGACTAGCGCACCCACCGATGCGGCGGAGCGGCGCGAGGCTGTGTTGAAGAAGGCGCTTGACGATGCTGAACGTACGAATGCCGAAATGTTCGCCTCTTCGTTCACGGGCAAATGGGGCGGTTACAGTGTTGATGACAGTGCCGAATGGGACGAGTGATCCATTTGTTCACGCGGTAGGGACCGGCATGCCTGGACCCTACCGCGTGAACATCTATATAAATGATTAACTGATGGCAGAGGAAAACAAAATGACCCGCAAACGCTTGCGCGAACTCGGCATTACGATTGGTGACTTGCCCACTGGTCCACACAACGCGATTACCGATGTGCCCGGCGTGCGTGTTGGGCATACAACCTTGCATTACGACGAACCACGCGTCGCCCGCACTGGCGTCACGGTCATTGTGCCACGCGAAATGCGCGATGGACGCGAAATTTACCAAGATCAGGCTTTTGCCGGTTACTACTCGTTCAATGGCAACGGTGAGATGACCGGTCTGCTCTGGTTGGAAGAATCGGGTTGTTTGGGTTCACCAATCGCAATCACCAATACACATCAAGTGGGCGTTGTGCGTGATGCGCTGGTTGAATATGAGATCAGTCGGCATCCCGAGTCGACCTGGCTTTTGCCCGTGGTGGCAGAAACATATGACGGTTGGCTGAACGATATCAACGGTTTTCATGTGACCAAAGAGCATGTCTTTGCGGCGTTGGCCGCAGCCAAAAATGGACCGGTGGCCGAAGGTAATGTGGGTGGCGGCACGGGCATGATCTGTCACGGCTTTAAAGGTGGCATCGGCACAGCCTCGCGTCTGGCCGAGAGCACAGGGGGCCAATATATAGTGGGCGCACTGGTGCAGGCCAATTATGGCCGGCGGCATCATTTGCGCGTCGATGGCGTGCCGGTGGGGCGCGCCATTCCGTCTGAAATGGTGCCTACGCCGTGGGACAAACCCCCGTCAGACGGTTCGATTATTGTCGTTGTCGCGACGAACGCACCGCTTTTGCCTTTTCAATGTAAGCGGCTGGCGCAACGGGCCACAATCGGCCTGGCTCGCGTCGGTGGTATCGGCCACAATAGTAGTGGTGATATTTTTCTAGCCTTTACCAATGCTAATCATGTGCCGCTCGACCGCAATGAACCGTTGGACGTACAAATGGTTCCCAATGATCAGATGAATTCGCTGTTCGAGGCCACCGCGGAGGCCGTGGAAGAGGCGATTTTGAATGCACTCTGCGCGGCGGAAACCACGACGGGCCAACAGGGGCGTGTTGCCTATGCCCTGCCGCTGGACAAGTTGCAGAAGATCATGAATTGTAAGTAACGCCGGTTTATGATAAAATAAGATGCCAGAAAATCAGAAAATCGGAGGTCTATAATGAATACTACACTGCAAATGCGGTCTAAAGGCACGTTGGTGATTCCCGCGGAGTTGCGCCAAAAATATGCTTTGTCAGAGGGCGATGTCTTTACGCTCATTGATTTAGGTGATGGCGCATTTTTTTTAGTGCCACGGGTATCACTTGTGCCTAAATTAGTTGCCGAGATGGAAGCAATTCGCATTGAAGCGGGGCTGACGGTGGAGGATTTGCTTGAAGGCTTAAGTGAGCAACGTCAGCAGCTTTATCAAGAACGAATTCAGAAGCATGTTTGAGGATAAACTGCTACGCGTTTTTTTTGATACGTCGGTTGTAATTGCTGGCACTATTTCATCAAGAGGAGCTAGTTATATCTTGTTGGAATTAGCCGGATTGACCCTGATTGATGGGCGAGTTTCGGCTGAGGTGCGTGTTGAAGCAGAACGCAACATGACCGCAAAATTGCCTAGAGCAATGCCGGCCTTGCGTCTGCTGTTCAAAGAAAGTCTGAAGGAAGGGCCAACATTGTCGCAGGAGCAGATCGATTTCGTTGAATTTTACGCACATCCTAAGGACGTTGTTATTTTGGCTGCGGCTGTTGTCTTAGAATGTCACTTTTTAGTGACTTTGAATGAAAAAGACTTTTGGCCGCCTGTTACAATGATTCAGGTGGTACGACCAGGGGATTTACTCAGAGCGCTACGAAACCGTATAAGTGGATTGGTGGAAGAATAGATGACCGAATTTAACCACGAAACTTACCTCTCGCCGCTCACCTGGCGCTATGGCAGCAAAGCCATGCGCCGGATCTGGAGTGAAGTGGAGAAACGCCGTCTGTTGCGCCGCTTTTGGGTGGCATTGGCGACCGCGCAACAAGAAGTCGGCCTGGTCACAGCCGAACAGGTGGCTGATCTGCGCGCCCACCAGGATCAGATCGACATTGCCCGCGCCGAAGCGATTGAGCGGGAAATCCGCCATGACCTGATGGCCGAAATCAAAACCTTTGCCGAGCAAAGCCCGATTGGTGGCCCGATCATCCACCTGGGCGCAACGTCGATGGATGCGCTTGACAATGTTGAAGCACTGCGGCTGCGCAATGCGCTTGACATTATTTTGCGCGGGGTGGAAGCCTTGCTGCTTGCCTTAGCAGAACGGATTGAGGCGGAAGCGGCTACCCCAGCCATGGCATTCACCCATATTCAACCGGCGGAACCGACGACGGTTGGCTATCGGTTGGCACAATACGGGCAAGATCTGCTCGAAGATTTCCAGGAATTGCAGCGCGTGCGGTCAAAAATCCGTGGTAAGGGTTTGAAAGGCGCCGTGGGCACAAGCGCCAGTTATACCCAATTGTTGGAGGGCACCGGTTGGACGGCGCGCCAACTAGAAACCCATGTGATGCAAATATTGGGGCTGGAGGCCTTCCCTGTGGCGACGCAGACCTACCCACGCAAACAAGATTGGTTCATCTTGAACGCGCTGGCGGGTTTATGCGCCTCGTTGCACAAATTTGCCTTCGATTTACGGCTGTTGCAAAGTCCACCGATTGGCGAATGGAGTGAAGCATTTGGCGAAAAGCAGGTTGGCTCGAGCGCCATGCCCTTTAAGCGCAATCCAATTGCAGCTGAGAATGTCAACAGTTTGACGCGGCTAGTGGCTGCCTTGCCGCACATTGCCTGGGACAACGCCGCACTTAGCTTGTTAGAACGCACGCTCGACGATTCCGCCAACCGGCGCCTGATCTTGCCAGAAGCCTTTTTGGTGACTGATGAAGCCGTGCAGCGCAGTTTGGGGCTGATTCAAGGTTTACGCATCTGGCCGGGACCAACGGCGCGTAATTTGCGCGACTATGGCCTCTTCGCTGCTACGGAACGGGTGCTGATGGTGGCGGTCAAAGCGGGTGGCGATCGCCAGGCTTTGCATGAGGTGATC
>JAPLGZ010000393.1 GCA_026389895.1 Chloroflexota bacterium
AATCACGCCGCCAAAGCCGACAAAGAGTGAGATTCGGGAGGCGTAGATGATGCGTGAGAGCAGGTCACGGCCCAGATGATCGGCGCCCAGAAAGAAGACCGGTTGATCGCCTTCCACCGCATAGAGGCGGCGGCTGATCGGGATGATACCGGCTATTTTGTAGGGCTCAGTCTTGGCAAAAAGTTGGAGCCGATTGATCTTAGTTTTATCGAAGACTGGCCGATAGCGAAAGGTCGCCGGGTCGATCTTACTCTTTGAGCTATAGAAATAAGGGGTGGTGAGCTTGCCGGCCGCATCGAAAATATGGAGTTGGGTTGGGCTGGCATAGATCGCATTTTCAAAACGCTGCACCGTCGTATACGGGACCATAAACTCAGCAAAGATCGCCACCAAATAAAAAATGCCGAGCAGGTAGAGGCTCACCATGGCGACCCGATGTTTCTTAAACTTGACGCGCATCAATTGATACTGCGACGCCCCGTACAACTGCTCGGCCAGAATTTGCCGCCGGGCTTTGTTACGGCGATAACGCTGGTTCAACTGCGCGGAGCGATCACTCACGGCCGAGCGCGGTTGGGTGGTGAGTGGTATTGGTAAGCCCCCCTGGCCTTCTAGCTGATTAACTTTTTCCATGTTTACCTCGCATATTCGCGCGACTGCTCAATTGATCCGAATGCGCGGATCATTGACCGCCAGTAAGATATCGGAAATAAAAGTGCCAATCACCGTGAGCACGCTTAGGATCATCACGATGCCACCGGCCAGATACATATCTTGCGCGGTGGTAGCCTCTAGCAGAACAGGCCCAATCGTCGGCAAATTCAACACCTTAGAGACGACAATCTCACCGCCAACCACCGCGGGCAGCATCCATCCGAGGGTACTGAGCAACGGGTTGATCGCAATCCGAAAGGGGTAGCGGAGAATGAGTTGCCATTCCGAGAGACCTTTTGAGCGCGCAGTGGTGACATACTGCTTATTTAGCTCATCTAAAAGCGACGCGCGCAGCACGCGGATGATCCCAGCCACGCCGGTGATCGACAAAACGAGCAAGGGCAGCCAGACATTTTTCAACAAATCTGTAAATTTGGCGATGGACCAAGGCACTGTCCGAAACTCTGGCGAGAAGAGCCCGCTAATCATCCAGCCGGTCTTGGCGTACACAGCATACATGAGGATTAAGGCCAGTAAGAAACCCGGCACGGCCAAGCCAAGCAAGCTGACCAGGGTGAACAGATGATCCCAGAATGAATACTGTTTCACCGCCGAGAGAATGCCTAGCGGAATCGCGAAAATCCAGGTCAAGAAAATCGCCACGATCGAGATGCCGACGGTGCGCGGCACACGTTCTTTCAGGATGGCGGCGACCGGCCGATTGTAGCGGAAAGAATTGCCGAAATTGCCACGGAGGACAATGTTCGTAATCCAAAGGCCATACTGAACGGGTAGCGGCTTGTCCAGCCCATACATCGCTTCGATACTGGCCTTTTGTTCCTCGCTCACCGTCCCTCCCTGCATCTTGAGATTATTGACATAGGTGTCAACATACGTGCCGGGCGGCAATTGGATCACGAGAAACGAGATCAGCGAAATAAAGAACATAAATGGAATCAGGATGAGGGCTCGACGCAAAATAAAGTTCAGCATATTTTGATCCTTGAAAAGGACTATACTCCCCAGTTATGCCAGTCTAGGGGCGTTTCCCCTTCGGCCGCGAAATCTCGTCCCACAGGGCCGCCTGAGCCTAATCAAGCGGCCCTGTGGGACGAGATTAGC
>JAPLGZ010000037.1 GCA_026389895.1 Chloroflexota bacterium
GGTGTGGCAGGGGTCGATACACTCTACATTGCCGACCAGACGGCTGGTTTGCAAAAATATTCATTTGACGGCGCAACTTGGACCGCGCGCGGTGCCCTCGCGGGGGTGGTGACCGGTTTGACCGGTGGCATAAGCGGTAGCAGTGTAACACTCTATGCGACCTCGGGCACCGCCGCGGGCAATGCCCTGGTCAGCTTTACGGATACAGCCCTCTTTAACGCTAATCTTCCCACCGGCGCCTTTACACCGCTTGCCACTGCCGCGGCCAATACTGTATTCCGTGGGGTTGCCTGGGCGCCAGAGGGTGGCTCTAGCGTGCCCGTTGCGCCTAGTATTACGACTGAGCCGGCCAGCCAAATTATCACCAGTGGTGCCACGGCGACCTTGAACGTGGTAGCCAGTGGCACAGCGCCCCTTAGCTACCAATGGTATCAAGGCAATGCCGGTGACACTAGCACCCCTGTTGGCTCAAATGCTGCCAACTTCACCACCCCAGCGCTTTCTGCCACCACCAATTATTGGGTGCGCGTTAGCAACGCCGTTACTAGCGTCGATAGCGCTACCGCCACGATCACCGTCAGCGGCGAGCCACCTACGGCCTGTTCCGCACCCGATACGGCGATCCACGCGATCCAGGGTGCAGGCAGCGCAGCGCTGATCACGGGCACCGTGACTGTGCAAGGTGTCGTCGTTGGCGATTACGAAGGCGCTTCGCCTGCGCTACGGGGTTTCTATCTCCAGGAGCAGACCGCCGACGCAGATCCGGCGACTTCCGAGGGGATCTTTATCTTCGACAACGGGAATAATAACGTGAGTCTCGGTCAAATTGTCCAGGTGACGGGCGTGGCGACTGAGTTTCAAGACCAAACCCAGGTGACGGCTGCGACGGTGGAGAATTGCGCCAGCAGCGCCACCATCACGCCGATCGATGTACCGTTACCCTTCCCCGCCGCTGCGAATGGCGTGGCTTATCTGGAACGTTACGAAGGCATGCTAATTCGTTTTCCCCAAACATTGTACGTTACCGAACATTTCCAACTGGGGCGCTTTGGTCAAGTGGTGCTCTCTTCAGTGGATCGGTTGAGCCAGCCGACCAACATTGTGGCGCCGGGCGCGCCCGCACTGGCTTTGCAGGCGACCAATGATCTGAATCGCATCATTGTGGACGATGAGCTACAAAATCAGAACCCCGATCCCATTAAATTTGGCCGGGGTGGCAACCCGCTGAGCGCGAGCAATTCGCTGCGCGGCGGCGACACCGCGACGAATCTGGTCGGCGTATTGAGCTATACTTGGGGGGGTAACGCGGCCAGCCCCAATGCCTATCGCCTACGCCCGATCAACGCCCTCGGTGGTGGCGCACCCAACTTCCAACCGGCCAATGTGCGCCCAGCTGCGCCACCGGCGGTGGGTGGTACGCTAAAGATTATGCCGGCCAATTTGCTTAACTTCTTCAATACGTTTACCAACTGCACCAACGGGGTTGGTGGCGCTGTGACCGACTGTCGCGGCGCCAATGACGCGGCTGAGTTTGCCCGCCAATGGCCGAAAACCGTCACTGAATTGACGAGCAGCGGGGCCGACATTCTCGGTGTGATCGAAGTCGAGAATGACGGATATGGCCCAGACAGCGCGATCCAATTTCTGGTCGATCAGATGAACGCCGCGACCGCGCCTGGCGTCTACGCGCTGATCAATGTCGATGCGACGACTGGCCAGACGAATGCGTTGGGCACCGATGCGATTAAGGTCGGCTTGATCTACAAGCCAGCCATTGTCACGCCGGTTGGCAATACCGCTGTGCTGAATACGGGCGCTTTTGGCCTCTATAACACCGGCGCTGGCGTGATGGGCCGTAATCGCCCCGCATTGGCCCAGGCTTTCGAGCAAAATTCCACGGGCGAACGGGTGATCGTGACCGTGAACCATCTCAAGTCGAAGGGCTCCGGCTGCGCTGACAACATCAGTCCGGTGGGTCCCGATCCCGACGCTGGCGATGGCCAGGGCAACTGTAACCTGACCCGCACCCAGGCCGCGACAGAGCTTGTCAACTGGCTGGCGACCAACCCCACCGGCACCGGTGATCCCGATGTGCTCATCATCGGCGATCTCAATTCGTATGCGCTGGAAGACCCGATTACGGCGATCAAAAACGCCGGTTACATGAATCTGATCGCCGTGCTCAGTGGTCCCAAGGCTTACTCTTATGTGTTCGATGGCCAATGGGGGTATCTTGATCACGCGCTGGCTTCAGCTTCGCTGGCGCAGCAGGTGGCGGGCGTCGGTGACTGGCACATCAATGCCGACGAACCGAGCGTCCTCGATTACAACACTGATTTTAAGAGCGCGGGCCAGCAGGCCAGCCTTTATGCACCAGACCAATTCCGTGTTTCTGACCATGATCCCGTGCTTGTGGGCCTCAATCTTCATGCGTTGCCCCAGGCCAACAGCGATACCTATACGGCTGAAGCTGGTAGCCCGCTTGTGGTCAATGCCGGCCAGGGCATTTTAGCCAACGACACGGGCGCGCCGTTAACGGTTATCTCTGCCACCACGCCAATTCATGGCGCATTGACCCTGCATGCTGATGGTTCATTCAGCTATACGCCAACGCTTGGTTATACGGGCACCGATAGTTTTCACTATACGGTAAGCAATGCCGTCCAACTGTACAGCACCCATTTACCGCCGTTTGGCGTCTTTGGCGGTGTTAGCGTCGGATCGGACGGCTACGGTTCCGCGCTCTATCCCGTGCCTGGATCAACGGATGAATTTTATGGCCTGACCGATCGCGGGCCGAATGTCGATGGCCCCAACGGCACCAAGATCGAGCCGATCCCAACCTTTGTCCCAACCATTGGTAAATTTAAGTTTATCAACGGCCAGGCAATCTTGGAACAGACGATCCAGTTGCAGGCCGCCGATGGCACGCCCTATTCTGGGCGCGTCAGCACGCAGGCCGACACCGGTGAGATTATCACGGATCTGGACGGCAATCCCCTGCCCAAAGATCCGAATGGCTATGATCCAGAAGGTTTGGTTGCGCTGCCCGATGGCACCTTCTGGATTTCGGACGAGTACGGCCCGTTTATCACCCATTTCGACGCGACGGGTAAACAACTGGCGCGTTTGTCACCGTTCGATCATACGTTGCCCGCAGAACTAGCCAAACGCGTCGTCAACCGAGGTATGGAGGGGCTCACCATTACACCTGACGGCAGCACGCTGGTGGGCATCATGCAGTCGGCCTTACAGCAGAGCGATCTGGCCGGTTTCGATGCGAAAAAGTTAACCGTTCTGCGCATCGTCACGTACAAGTTGGCGACAGGCGAGTTACACGAATATCTCTACCTGCTCGACAATCCAAACACAACCAAAACCTCGGTCAGTGAAATTACAGCTTTGTCGAATAGCACCTTCTTGGTTGATGAACGTGATGGCAACTTCCCGCCAGGCGCCTATAAGAAACTCTATCAGATCGACATCAGTGGCGCCACGGATGTTGGCCCGAACAGTACGGTGGCTGGTGCGGCCTACACGGCCGACAGTGGTGGGTTGCTTGTGGGGGGCAAAACCCTAGAACTACTTGTCCAAGGCCAAGATACGGCTGCTGCGACGATTACGTTGGCGAACAATGGCATCACGCCAGTGGCTAAGCACTTACACCTTGATCTCACTGCCTTGCTCGTGGCGCTCGATCCACAGGTGCGGCTCTTTGCCCACGATAAGCTGGAAGGAGTGGTAGCCTTAAACGGCGGCAACACCCTCGTGATCAGCAACGATAGCGACTTCGGCATCGACGGCGTCACCAATGCGGCTGCACCCTTCCAACTGCGCGCCAAACTGAGCCCAGCAACCGGTAAGCAAGATAATGGCGAATTCTTGGTGATTGACCTGACCCGCTTGCCGCTTACTGTTTCGTCGGCAACGGTGACAATTAATACGGCGGACACCATTGCACCAGATACGAGGATCGACAGCCAACCGGCTAACCCAAGTAACAGCACCAGCGCTAGTTTCACCTTTAGCGGGGCTGATGGCAACGGCAGCGGCATTGCCAGTTATGAATGCCGGCTTGATAATGCCGCCTACACGGTTTGTACCAGCCCCGTCAACTACAACAGCTTGAGCACGGGTAGTCACACCTTCCAAGTGCGCGCCAGCGATCTGGCTGGGAACGTTGATGCCAGCCCGGCCAGCACCACTTGGTCGGTGACCCCAGTGGCGTCAACTGGGCAGCTCTTGCTCAGTTCTAATGACAACGGCAAGGTGGGTGGGTTAAGTTATCGCGATGAAGACATCATTGCCTATGACCCCGCCAGCAAGCGCTGGTCAATGGTCTTTGATGGCTCGGATGTGGGGTTGGGGAATATCGATGTCGATGCCTTTGCTTTCTTGCCCAACGGTCGCCTGCTGATCAGTGTGGATAAGGACTTTACCCTGAATAATTTGGGTAAAGTGGAAAAAGTTGACATCCTCATCTTCACCCCGATTAGTTTGGGGGACGTGACAAGTGGCACTTGGGCCATCTACTTGGATGGCTCTGATGTGGGCTTGAATGAGAGTGGCGAGAATATTGATGCCATCGGCTCTGACGCTACAGGCAAACTCGTGATTAGTGTTACGGGAGCGTTTAAGGCGCCAGGGGCGAGTGGCAATGTCACGGGCAACGATGAAGACCTATTTGTGCTCAATAATGCTGGCTTTGGCCCAAACACAAGCGGACAGTGGGCGCTCTATTTCGATGGTTCGGATGTCGGCTTGACCAGCAGTGGCGAGGACATTGCTGCGATCTGGTTCGACCACGCCACTGCCAAACTCTACTTTGCCACCCAAGGAAATTACTCGTTGCCTGGTGGGCTGAAGGGCAACGAGAATGACATCATCCTCTGTGTCTATGCCAGCCTGGGGGAGCAGACGGCCTGCACTTTCAGTCGTTACTGGGATGGGGATGCAGCTAACTTCGATGACAATGCTATCGACGGTTTGGCGCTTGGCACCGTGCCACCGGTCACAGGCCCGCGCGACGGTGAGCCGGTTGGCGTCATTGCCCTTGACGACACGGCCGAATCGGTTGGTGATGACATTGATACACCGGATGAATTGGATGGTGCCGAGGAACCCGAAAGCGACAACGCCCCGAATACGTCGATCTTTCTGCCGATGGTTGGTCGTTAGCCAACAAAGCCCCCTGGCAAGCGACGCAGGATAAAAGCAAGACCCCCAGAATTTCTAAAATCTGGGGGCCTTGCTTTGCCTACGCATGGTTAATTGCCCAACGCTAGCACCTGCGCTTGGCTTTGTAAGATGAGCCGACCCAATTCTCGATTGACTGGCACATTGGTTAAAAAGGCATCGCGCAAGCGTGCATTGCTGATCTTGGTGGCCTGATTTTGCACGAGACGCCACGCTTGTTGAAGGATCTTGGGCGCCCACCAGTGTTGGTTGGCGGCTAGGACTTGATAGGCCGTTAAAAGAATCTGTTGCGCGGGCATTGGAAACGTATCAAACCCGTCGGGGTTAAACCCTTGTAATGCCGCGTTTATCTCCGCTAGCGCTTGCATGTTTTCGCCTTGGGCCAACAACACCGCCGCTCTATAGACGCGTACTTCGCGAATCTCTTCTGTGCCACCAAGGGTCTGGCTTAACGTCATCGCCTGCTCATAGGCTGCCCGCGCGGCGGCCACTTGCCCTTGTCGCAGCCGGATATGTCCCTGGGTAATCCGAACTTCACGCAAGGTTTGTTGAAGATCCTCCGCTTCGGCCAATTGGTAGGCCTGTTGGCAATAACCTTCCGCCGCTTCCATCTTGTCCAGTTGGGCAAAGGCCATACCCAACCCGCTTAGGCAGGCGGCTTCTACCCGTTGCTCCCCAAGCGCAGCGCAAAGTTGTTGCGCTGCGCGAAACGTAGCAATGGCTTGGGCAAAATCGCCGAGCAGCAACCACAAGTTGCCCAGGTTGCTCGTGGCGACAGCTACCTGGATCATCTCTCCCCGTTGCTGATTTACGGTGACATATTGCTGAAGACAGTCTGCCGCCTGTACAAAATCGCCCAGGGCCAGGTAGACCATGCTTAAGTGGTTAAATAAGTCCGCTTCCAAGAGTGGATTGGCCACTTGGTGGAGCAGCGGCAACGCGGTCTTGTAATAGGCAAGGGCGGTTGGATGATCCTGGACCTCACGCGCAATGATGCCTAGCGCAAGCAGATAACGGAGTTGCCAATAGCTCGAGCTCTGCTGTTGTGCCAGTGTCAGCCCTTTTTCCATCATCTGCCTGGCCTGGGTATCATCGCCCTGAAAATGCGCCGCCGCGCCCAATTCAAAATAGCAACTGAGCTCCGCCTTGTCATCCCCCATGTGCATGGCCAATTCCAGCGCCTCTTGGGTCACCTGGAGGACATGCGTATATTGCCCTAAGGCGCGATGACACATGGCAAGCGAGCGTAATACCCTGGCCAATAGGGCTTTGGCTGGCAACGCCTGGCTGCTGTTGCCAGCGGCCACTCCTCGAAGACGGCCAGCGGTGTGCGTCAAATGGATGGCGCTTTCCAGATAGGTATCCGTCCACGTACATAAGCAATCCCACCCTTCTAGCGCCGCGGTCAAGAGTGGCACTAAGCCCTGATCGGTTGCCCACATCCATGCACTTCGAAGATTGGCAAAGTCTGGCTGAAGGCGATCCCGCCATTGTTGCTCACCCACTTCACCGGCTTCCCAAGCGGCCAGCAACCCCAGATAATAGTCAGCATGACACGCCTGGAGTTCTGCGGCGACTGCGCTGGGCAGTTGCACCGCGGCAAACTGGCGAACCAATTCAGGGATGTGCAAGCGCCCGCCGTTCAACTGTTCGCCCGAAATCTCCTGCCGCTCTCCCACCCAATTTCCCGGCGACTCTGGGGCGAGGAAGCCATGCGCCGCCAACTGGCTGAGCACGTCGGATGTGGCGCTTGCGACGACGATCGCCGCTTCTAGGGTAAAGCTGTTGCAAAAGATTGAGCAACGTAATAACACCGTACGCTCTGCCGGTGATAGCACTTGCCACGCGCCAGCCAACACGGCCTGGAGCGTACGCGGCCGCTTTGTCTGTTTACGCAAGATGCTCTGCAATAGTGGCGTGTCTGCTTGTAACGCACTCGCCAGTGCCAGCCTTGGTTTGCCCATTTCGCCTGTGCCCACCAAGGTGAGAAACGGATAGTGGGGATCGTGCACGCGCCGGCGGAATTCTGCCAGATCCTGTTCGTTTAAATGTGTAACCGGCGACTGGGCTGGGACTAGCATCATCGTCTTGGGCGACGCCGTAACACTGGCCACCTTTTGTTGTAGCTGTTCGATCTGGTGGCGATACGTAACTTGGCGCGCTATTCGCCAGGCTTGAAAGGATGCGCTGTCAATATGGCGTAAACCTTCTAGAAAATCATGTTGGAA
>JAPLGZ010000221.1 GCA_026389895.1 Chloroflexota bacterium
TAGAACTTCCCCTGCGCTACGCCATCCTTTGGCGGGCTTATTGCTGCTGGCGGTGGCTGGCCTCGTGATTGTGATTGGCGTATGGCCCGTATTTGCCGCGGTTGAATTGGTTGATTATCGGGTGCGCTCCACGCAGAACGATATCTTGTTGCTGTGGAATACAGCCCATGAATATGATCTCTCGGGTTTTGAGGTCATGTGCAAAAAGAGCAGCGAATCCGATACAGAGTATCATTCGATTGGTTTTCGCGAAGCTCAGGGGGGGCCGCAAAGTGGCGGCGAATACTTCTTTCTGATTGATCGGGGGTTAGCACCAGCCCAAACCTACTGTTTTCGCTTGCAAGAAAAGACCACCAACGGTCAGCCAGGCGAAGTGTTTGACCGCTGTGGTTATGGTCTCGGCATCACGCCGACCCCCTCGCTAACCCTCACCCCAGTCTTTACGACCACGAATCCGCTGACCGGCACTACCGGTCTTACCACGACGGCAAGTATTACCAACCTAGGGGCCTTTACGAGTGTCCTGATGATCTCTGGCACGCCGGGCATTGCCGTGCCACAGGTAGCCGCGAACGGCGTTATTACAAATAATGGTCTCTTTACAGATGTGGCGACCATGACACCAATCGTAGTTAGTCCATTACAAACACCTTTGCCGCCTGCCGCCACCCCTGCGATCACGTTAACGCAAACGTCCAGCACCAGCCAGAGCGCTTCGATCACGTCCAGCGTCCCGCCCACGGTGACCATTATTAGTCCATTTGGTCCGCCACCAGGCGCGCCAGTGTCGCCTTTAGCCACGATCGCGCCAACCACGACGTTGACCCCAACCAACGCGGTGGCGCCTAGCGATGGGGCCCAGATAAATAATGGGCAGGCCAATGATAGCAATGGTGCGTCCGACGCCAGCCCAGTTGTGCAGGCGCCGCCCCCTCCTGACCCAGGCTACTTGGTCGTCACTTCAACACCACCACCGACAGCCATTGCGCTCGCGCCAATTTTGACGCCGTTACCCTCTGCAACCCCGCCCGCCGGCTTCAATCTCGCCTCGATTGCGCAGCCCAATATGCAAAACATCGTCATTCTCTTATTGTGTTTTACCTTTTTGGGGGCTAGTGGACTGGGCGTGGTCGGGCTATTGACCAGTGTATTATACATGCGCTCACGCAACCAGGATCAGGATTTGAACGGTCAGCCCATTCTGCTCAACAAACCACCAAAACGGCGCATCCATCTGTAGACAGGCGGATGTTACCTGACGCTTTGCAAGTGCTCAATGCGTACATTTATTGCAATTGAACTATCGCCGTCTGTCCAAAAACAGCTACATCAAGTGCAGATCGCGTTACAAATGCACCTGCGCGACCAACAGATCCCCGAACTCATTCAGTGGACGCCTGTCACAAAAATCCATTTGACGTTGCGTTTTTTGGGTGAGACCCGCGAAACCGAACAAGCATTTCTCGCGCGCCACTTAACCGCGATCACCCAGGCTCAGCCAGAATTTTCACTAGCGTTTGGCAAGCTCGGCTGTTTTCCGAATTTCCGCGCGCCGAATGTCGTCTGGCTGGGCGTACAAGGAGATCTGGTCGCATTGCAGTATTTACAGAAGCAGATCGAGCAAATAGCCCGTGAAGCCGCCTTCGAACCCGAAAACCGACCTTTTGCGCCTCATATTACGCTGGGTCGCACCCACCGCAACAGTGACCGGGCTGCGTTACGTGGCGCAGGCGCGGCCCTACAAAGTTTTCAGGCAGAAGTGGCGTCGCAACAACGTCAGCCCCTACCTAGCGAGCCCTTTGTCGTCAACCAGATCGTGCACATGCAAAGTGAGTTGCGGCCAGAAGGAGCGCGCTATACGCCGATTAGACACTACCAATTTAGGTAATTCGGGGTCATTCGAACCTCTGTCACCCGGCAATCTGTGACTGACAATGTGCGAGGCAATGGCGCAAGTTATCGAGGATTGTCAACGCAGTGATCAATGAACTAGGATACTTCCATACCCCGGCTATTCACTGCGCCGTGGAGCAAGCCGTTCTTGTGGATCGCGGGCTGGCAGGGGTGGGATCCACGTATCTTCTAGTTGATCAAAATCAAAGCCGCCGTTATCAGGTAATGGTTGCTTGGTCGCTTGCGGTAAATTTTCGCTCCGTTCCAATCCATGCGTCAAAAAGCCCAACGGCGCACAAAAGAGAATCCCAGTTAAAAAGCCCCATAATCCCAGGGTCAAAATCCCGGCAATCTGTGCCTGTAATTGTCCGGGGAAATCCATTTGATAGCCACGGGCAACAAACAGGCCCGAGACACCCTGGCCTGTTACCCCCAAATAGGTGCCCAGCCCTGTCATTTGCCAGCCAGTGCCAGCTACCCCATCCGCAAAAAGCCCCACCAACAATAGCCCCAGCATAGCTGGTGCGCCGCTAGCCGTTACAACACCGGTGGCATCATCCAGATGTAAGATATTGTCCAACACAAACGTGACAAAAGGCACTGTAGCCCCGGCTAAAAAGCCAATTGTAAAGGCAACCCCTGGTTGCATAAAAGGCCCAGCGGCTAAACCGGCCACAACACCGGCCACCAAACCGCGCGTGCTCATCATCGGATCGCTCTGGCCTGTCACAAACCAGGTATAGAAGATTGGCACCAGTAAACCGCCGCCAGCACAGAGAATAATGTTGACACTGCCCCGCATGAGCGACAAATCACTCAAAACGCTAACCTGGAGCGGATTCGCCCAAATCCACCCAAGCGAACCAGCCAACACCAATAAGCTACCAACGACGGTTAACAGTGGCAAATGCACCGGCGGCAATTCCACATGTTCCAGGTAATAACGGGGGCGCCGCGGCGCCCAGACCACCAAGGCCGCCAATACAAAGCCGGCAGCCGCCAGATGAACCGTCCCTGCGCCGCCAAAATCGACCAAACCATGCCCCATATTCAAATTACGCCCCAACGCCGCCAGCCAACCGCCACCTTGCACCCAATTACCGGTGAGCGGATAGAGCACGGCGCCGATGAGTAAAGATAGGAGCATTGTCGCGGTCGCCGGGGCGCGCCCACGCAACGCCATTACTGGCAGCACCGCCGCGGTGATCACCCAGGGCAAATGGGCCAGGAAGAGTGCATAGGCCAAACTGGTGACATTCGGGCCAGATAAAAACCAACCACTCAAGCCCGCCATGCCCCAGCCAATGCCCCAATCACTGGCCAGTGGACTCCACTCCCAGACCAGATGTTTCAATTCGGGCAGGGTGTAAACCAGGCCAACGCCGCCGAAATGGAGGGCAAAACCGATGGCCCAGTAGCCAAAGGCGGATAACCCTAGCGCGGCCATCCCACCGAGCGCGGCATCCCAGGCGCGCTGTGGCTCAAGTCCGGCAACGCCAATCAGCACAAAACCGGCCGGGACTAACAGCGCAATTGCTGCGGCCAAAACATACCAAAAGGTTGGTACGGTGAGTGAACTGCCGGCCATCAATTGTGAGGTAGGTTCGGTAGATTGGGCGAAGACACGGCTGGGCCATAAGGCAAACGTAACCACCGTCACCAAAAGTGATGATAGAGCAGCGATGTGGGAATGGGGCAGACCGGTGGATTGTCCTGCATGACGATTTTTGTTCGTGACAAAAATCCTCGTTGGCCGGGACCACACGTATAAAGAAAACCACACGTATAAAGAATTAGACAGGCGCCATTGCCTGGAAAAAGGGGAGCCCAAATGATGCGTAGCGATCATGGATTATCTCATAGTTTAGGTGGTGGTTGACTGCCCTGCCCAGGAAAACCACAGGGATGGGCCACATTTCCCATCAAAATTTCGCAGGTTCGTGGGCAAAACAGCAGGCAAGAAGAAAGTGTTATATGAAAATTGCTGCGCAAGTTGATCATTAAGTTAGGCATAAGTGCGATTCGCTCTATCTATAGGTATAGAAGGAGCCTTCTTCGGCGCGAAGGCAAAACCTTCTAATTAATCATATTACCGATTACTATAATCATACCAAATACGACGGCATTTCCAAAGTTGTGATAAACTGGATTCAAATACAGCCGTAAGGTTTAGGATTAAAGCAAGCCTCAGTTGCCCAATTAGCAGGGAATTTGTGTGAAGATTTATCGGTTTCAGCAGTGGTTGCCCTGGTTTGTTTGGGCCGGTTACTTACTTTTATATAGTGCGACAGCTGCGCCCAGTATTGTTGAATTGTTTGATGACAGCCTGGAATTTCAACTGGTCGGGCCGACGTTTGGGATTGCGCATCCTACCGGTTATCCACTCTATAGCTTGCTGGGAGGTCTTTGGAGTCGAGTAATTTTTCCCTTCGGCAACTGGGCGTGGCGCATGAATTTGTTCAGCGCCCTGGCTGCTGCAACCACCGTGTTGCTGGTCTTTCTGTTAGCGCGACGGCTGGTGACAGACAATCAAGGTCAACCCAATTTGTGGGCGGCGCTGGCGGCAACCCTGGCGTTTGGACTTGGTCCGGTTTGGTGGTTACAAGCGACCGTGGCTGAAGTCTATGCTCTGCATGGGTTATTTGTAGCAGCCATTTTGTCAATAACCATTGGCATGAACCAAACGTTTAAGCCGGAATCAACGAGCGCCCTATCGCGCATGGCTCTGCTCTGCACGATGATTGGCCTTGGCCTGACCCATCATCGCACAACGGTCCTATTATTGCCTGGGTTGCTCATCTATTTATTGTGGAGTGTACCCGGCTTGTGGCGACCTCGGTCCCGTTGGCTGTTATGGATCATCGCCTTGCTTGCCCCTCTATTATTCTACCTCTATATCCCTTTGCGCGCCGCGATGGGCGCCGTTGATTTGCACCATAGTTACCAAAATACCTGGTCAGGCTTCTGGAATCATGTGCTTGCAACTGGCTATAGCGCTAGTTTTTTCAAAGATAACCCACTGGCCAAACATTACACTGTGAGCGGCTGGCTACAACTCTTTCGACAACAAGTGGGCTGGTTTGGCCTGCTGCTAGGTATTTTGGGGTTAGCCTGGCTGTTCGATCGCCGTAAAAAACCGGCAAAGGCGTGGATTTTGATTCTGCTGGTCTTTTTGACAAACTTGGTCTTCGCTTTTAATTATAAAGTAAGTGATGTCGAAGTCTTCTTGTTGCCGACTTTTCTCTGCTTAGCCTTGTTAATTGGGGGAGGCGTTGGGCTGCTGGGGCGTTGGCTCGCGCCAAACCCCAGGGTGGCTGGCAGCGTGCAGGCGCTCTGCATTTTGTTGATCGGTGCGGGTGTGGGTGGGCGCGGCACGTTTATCAATCGCAGCCAGGTGTGGGCTGCCCACGATTATGCGGTGGCCCTAGCCAAGGTCAATTTCCCACCCCATAGCCAGATGATTGCCTTAGAAGGGGAAGCCACCGCACTACAATATATGCAACAGGCCGAAGGGCTAGGTCTGAATGCCACGGCCGTGATAGCCGATGATCAGAACATGCGCCAACAAGCGATCGCATCGGCCGTGATGCAGGGCAAGCCAACGTATATTACGCGTGAACTAAAGGGAATTGAATCTCGTTATAGCTTTAGCGGCGATGGCCCATTGGTGCGTGTCTGGCCACGTGGCCAAGCCCAAGTTGGCAATCCGCAACAGGCGCTGGACCTGGCGATGGCTGATGGTCGGTTAAAGTTAGAAGGCGTTGATCTGGATGTGCCAATGGAAGCGCAGGGACCAGCCGTGCGGGTGGCCTTCTATTGGCGACCCGTTGCCCAGTTGACCCAAACATTCAAGCTATCTCTGCGTTTGCAACAGCTAGATGGCACACCGCTCCACTGGCCAGATGGCAAGGAAGTCACCGAAGATCAGTTTCCATTGCACCAAGCGGCCGGCACCCAACAGTGGGTCGTGGGTGAACGAATTCGCGATGAGTATACGTTGCACATGCCAACAACTAGTCGCGGCCAGCCGATACGGTTGCAGGTGATCGTCTATGACGCCGAAACAGTAGCGGAAGTAGGGCGCTGGCAGACAGATTTATCTTGGTAAAGAGAGCCTACCCTAACCTGCCTTTGGCGGGAGGAAGATGCTAGCATCGTGGGCGCAGAGCCAAGCATCCAGGAAAGGACAGCGAGAGATCGTTTGTGCGAAATGACACAAGGTCCAATTTTGTCAAGCACTATAAAACATGCAATAATGGCAAGCGTTTTTTCTTTGTAATAGTTGATGTCAACCTAGGAATTACCTTATTAAATGTTTGGCACCATGATTACAAATTACTATATGCGCCTTCACCCGGTGTACAGAGCAGAGAGATAAAAGGAAAATCATGAAAAATAAACGAATCTTACTTGTCATTCCCCTGTTGGTGATTATAGCCCTCTTCGCGGGCGCCTGTATCAGACCGCCAACAGATGCCACACCGGCAGCCGAGACCCCAACCGCCATCGCCGAGACCGCGACGCCAGCCGCCAGTGAGACCATTACAGCAACGGTAGCAGCCACTACCACCACTACCACCGGGGCCGCCAAGGCCACCGTCAACGTGAACTCGCTGCGGGTGCGCGCCCTGCCCGACAATACCAGTGCGGTCGTCACCGGCATCAAGCAAGGCGAAGTCTATAACGTCATCGGGCTAAGCTCGGATGGCCTCTGGGTTCAATTGGAAATCCCCCAGGCGATTGATGGCAAGGGTTGGGTATCGGCCAATTTTGTCACCGTCGAGGGATCGATCACAGATATCAATATTACCCCAGTGACGGAAACGGCTACGCTGACAGCCACGACAGCTACAACCGAAACCGGCGCCATGACCGAAACACCGGCTGCCACGGATACGACCACCATGACAGAAACACCAGCCATGACAGAGACCGGCGCCATGACCGACACTGGCGTGATGACCGAAACGCCCGCGACCACAGACACGACGACGACTACGGATACTACCACGGTCACAGAAACACCGACCACAACGGAAACCGGCACGATGACCGGCACAACCGAAATGACAGGCACCGCGAGCATGACGACAACCGTCGTGCCAGCCCCTGGCATGGCTGTTGTCACAACGTCCGGTGCTCGCTTGCGGGTGCGCAGTGAACCAAACGCCGAGGCCCAGATTGTCGGCTATGCCTATAATGGCGAAACTTATCAAGTTTTGGCGGTAAGCCCAGATGGCCTATGGGTCCAAATCGCCGGTTCCACCGAAGGGATGGGTGAGAATCCCAACGGTGGCTGGGTTGCGGCCGAATTCCTGGTCGTTGGGCAATAACCAACGCGGCACGCTTTTGGTATAGGTTAATTCATGATGGCTGGCTACCTGCAAATGGCAGCCAGCCATTTTTATTGGTTCATAACCTTGCGCTCATCTATAGCTATAAGTGCCGCGATGCGTATAAGACCAACGCGAAGCCCGCAACGTAAAGTCGTTGCGGGTCTTCATCTGATCGCGCTATTGCTGCTGGGCTTGCAGCTCTATGTGCGCACTTACCCGCCTACACCGACGCCCATACCAGAGCCCGCCACTCCCGAAGCCGTTTGGTGGGGGTTTTGGCCCGTCACCTACGTCGCCAGTTGGGTGGTTGCGATTGGCGCGGGGCTCGTGATCGGCCTGATCGTGCTGTTCTGGCTGCTAGATTTGTACATTCCTAAGGCGCGTCATGAGGCCGCGTCGAGCAAGCCTTCGGAAACGCTGAGCCAGAGCCATTTTGCCGTCTTGCTGGGCATGAGCACTTTGCTCATACTCGCCTTTTTTGCTTTTCCGATCGTCCATACCCGTTGGGGTGATGCTTATCTCATTGCCAAAGCGCTGGCTTGGCCAGATCCAGCACAACGGCTAAGTTACTCCTGGCAAGCGCCCTTGGATGTCTTTCTGCATAGCCAACTTTGGCTATATGGTCACGCCCATTTTGCCTGGAGAAATGCCCTGGCTGTCTATCGCTTGCTCAGCCCCATCGCCGGTATTCTCTATTTGGCCGTGGTGGTACGGTTGGCGCATGACGCACCACGCCCTTCGGCTTGGCTCACCTTTGGCCTATTGACTTCGTTGGGCTTGCTACAATTATTTTTTGGGTATATTGAAAACTATAGCTTTATGGCTGTTGGCGTGTTGGCCTATCTGTGGCTGGCGTTGGGCGTATTACAGGGGAACAGATCGCTCTGGTTGGCGGCAACTGTGCTCGCCATCACAAACGCCACACATCCGAGCACCATCATTTTGACGCCTAGTTTGCTCTATTGCGGCTGGCAGGTGACCGCTAGGCAAGCGCAGCGGAATCCAAAGCAGCGAAACCAATTGCTCTTTTCCAACGTCTTACAGATCGCACTGCCCATGTTGTTCGTGGCAACGGCGACGCTAGGGCTGATGACGAATGGGGGGCACGGCGTGCAGGCGCTCTTTACAACGGATCGGCCTGGTGGCAGCGATGCACGTTTCTTTGTGCCACTCTGGAAGACCAGCACCCGCTGGGAGCAATATACGATGTTCAGTTGGGCGCATTTGCGTGATTTTCTAAATGAGCAAATGTTAGTAGCGCCCGTTGTTTTGCCAAGTCTGCTTTGGCTCGCCATCAGTACAAAATGGATGGTCTGGAAGGGGCAAACGGCGCAGCCCGTGACGCGCACCACACCGACCAGCACCTTTTTGATGATCGCGGCATTCGCCTATTTGCTCTTTACTTGGGTCTGGAATGCAGATTATGGCGGCCAGCGTGATTGGGATTTATTCAGCCCAGCAGCCCTACCACTCACGCTTTGGCTGTTGGCCTGCTTGTCCAACGCTTTGCCAGAGCGACGCTACCTCTGGGCAGGGACAATGCCCTTGCTTATGATACAATGGTTGCATACGATAGCCTGGATTTACCAGAACACTTTACCCTGGCAATGGCCGAAATAACACGTAGAACGGATGTGTACACGAAAACTTGTACACTTTGGCAAATTATTGATTAATTAATTACGAATACTCATCTATGTACGAACTCGAAAACAAACGACAAACTCGACGAAGAACACCAAACGGCAATCAGACCGGCAATCAACTCTGGCAAGGGGTGGTGAGCGGCATGGTGGCCTTTGTGGCGGCGGTGGTGCTTGCGCTCAGTATTGGCTTGATTGCCTATGCGATGATCGCCACAACTTTGCCCAAACCCGAAGAATTGGAAAGCAGCGCCAATGCGTTGCATAGCACCTATATCTATGATCGCGACGGCAATTTGCTCAGCCAGTTGTTCAACCCCGATGACGTGAATGCTGGCCGGCGCACGATTGTCCCACTTTCGCAGATTCCAGAGGTGCTGCAAAAGGCTACAATTTCGACAGAAGATGCCAACTTCTATGAACATAGCGGCATCGATCCGGTGGCATTGCTACGCGCCCTCTACTACGCTGTGCGCACGCGCGATCTCGTCTCCGGCGCATCGACGATCCCTCAACAATTGGTCAAAATGGTCTTTCTATCACCCGAACGCAGCGCCACGCGTAAAATTAAAGAAGCCATTCTCTCCACCGAGATCAGTCGCCAGTACGACAAAGATAAAATTCTAGAAATTTATCTCAACAAAATCTACTATGGCAACCTTGCCTATGGCGCTGAAGCGGCAGCCAAAACTTATTTTAATAAAGATGTGAAAGATTTAACGCTAGCCGAGGCCTCCCTCCTCGCCGGTCTCCCTCAGTTGCCGGCCTATTATGACCCGTACACCCATCCTGATCGCGCCCGCAAGCGCCAGATGGTGGTGCTGCAATTGATGGTCAAAGCGGGTGCGATTACCGAAGCTGAGGCTGACAGCGCCTGGAATGAACCGTTAAGTTATGCACCGTTGCAAGAATTTAAAATGGAAGCGCCCCATTTCACCCTCTTTGTGCGCCAACAGTTAGAAGAGCTCTTTAGCATCAACAACGGCGCGGACTATGCCCTTTTTCAGCAAGGGGTGAATGTTTATACCACACTGAATTCCAAACTCCAGGAACAAGCGCAGACTATTGTCCACGATCAAGTGGCCGGGCTGGCGGATCACAATGTATCCAACGGGGCGTTGGTGGCCATGGATCCGCGCACGGGTGAAATTCTCGCCCTGGTTGGCAGCGCCGATTTTAACAATGTCGAGATCGACGGTCAAGTGAACATGGCGCTCGCCCCACGCCAACCGGGCAGCACGATCAAGCCACTGGTCTATCTGGCCTCGTTTGAGCAACCGAACAAACAACCAGCAGAGCGTTGGAACTCTGGCACCTTGGTGGCCGACATCAAAGAAGCCTTTCCCGATGGCGCCAATCCCCCCTATGTGCCGACGAACTATGATAACAAAGAGCGTGGCATGGTCACCGTGCGCACCGCATTGGCCAATAGCTTAAACATCCCAGCCGTACGCACCATGCAGACGATTGGCGTGGCGAACTTCTTGCCGACCGTGCCCCGGCTCGGCATCGACACTTTAACACGCACCGATTATGGCTTGAGTCTGGCGCTGGGTGCAGGTGAAGTGCCGCTGGTTGAGATGGTAGGCGCCTTTGGCGTGTTGGCCAATCAGGGCAAACGCATGCCGCCCGTCACGATCAAAAAGATCACTGACAGCAGTGGTCGCATCATCTGTGAGCTAGGCACAGCAACGCCTTGTCAAGCGAATGGCGATACTGGTCAACAAGTGGTTAACCCAGTAGATGCCTTCCTGATCACCGATATTATCAGCGACAACGAAGCCCGTAGCATTGCCTTTGGGCTTAATTCCTATTTGCAGTTGGGCAATCGCCCCGTTGCCGCCAAAACCGGCACAACCAACGATTTCCGCGATGTCTTAACGATGGGCTACACGCCCCAATTGGTCACGGGAGTCTGGGTTGGTAATGCCGACGACTCACCGATGGTCAACGTAACAGGCATCACGGGGGCGGCGCCCATCTGGAATCAGTTTATGCAGACAGCATTGGCCGATCAGCCCATCATGGAATTTACGCCGCCCCCCGGTGTCAGACAATTTGAAGTTTGTGCCGACACAGGCACACTCCCCAGTGAAGCCTGTCCCCAAAAGCGCAGTCACTGGTTTGCCGAAGACCGCCCACCGCTGCCCAAAGAGAAGGATCTCTATCAAAAGGTGCGCCTGGACAAAACAACTGGCAAATTGGCGAACGAATTTACACCGCAAAACGCGATTGAAGAAAAAGTCTTCAAGGTCTATCCACCGCAATATCGCAAATGGGCCGAGGAACATGGCATTGCCCAGCCGCCCGCCGACGCCAGCGATGTCTATACGTTCAAACCAGAAATTGCGATCCGCGAACCAGTTACCGGTGAAGTCGTGAGCGGCATCGTGACCGTGCGTGGGATTGCCAATGCCCCGGCCTTTGCCAGCTATGAATTGCAATATGGCGTCAGCCACAACCCTGGCGCATTCAGCCCGCCTTTTGCGGGCAGTAATACGCCGGTGCTCGACGGTGAACTTGGCCAATGGGATACCAGTACATTGGGCGATGGTCCACACACGTTGCGCCTGGTGGTGCACGATACACATGGCAATGCCTACGAAGCCCAGGTGCATCTCTTTGTCGGCCAACCGACGCCGACCTGGACGCCGCTGGCCGCCACAGAAACTTGGACGCCAGCCCCAAGCACCGAAACACCAACCGAAACGCCAACTTCGGCAGAACCACCGCCCACGTCAGCCGAGCCACCACCAACCGCGATTGTGCCGGATACACCTGTTCCACCAACAGATGCTGTGCCAGCACCACCAACCGACACGCCACTACCCGTGCCGCCGACCGATACACCGGTTAGCGCAGACACGCCCACCTGGACGCCGGTTGCGCTTGAGACGCCCACGTTACAAGTCACTGGTACGATTACAGCCAGCAATGTTGTGACGGGCAGCAGCCTGATTACTGAAGGTGCGGAGATTACGCCTTAGTACAAACGTGCCAGACAAAAATGTAGGGGACAGGCATGCCTGTCCCCTACATTTTATCCAAGTTTGCGAATCGGTTCACACAATGGAGTGCGGAACGAGCAGGATATAGATGAATATGCCCTCCTTAATTTTCACCCCAGGCTTGGAACTCAGCCGCCGCTTCTATTTGGCAGCGGTGCGGCCCTATCTAGATAAATATTTTCCAGCCATTCCCCATGCTGCAGCAAAGCTCGGCCCGGGCAGTGATGTACTGGGCTTTGATACGCCAATGTCGATGGATCATGATTGGGGGCCAATGGTACTGCTCTTTCTGCGCGAGCAAGATTGGCCTTCTGCCGAATCGATCCGCGCCATCTTGCAGCAACACTTGCCGCCCGACTTTGAGGGCTTTCCCATCAATCCTAGCTTAACCGAAGCTGAGCAGACGATACCCCCGCGCAACGGCGCAGTCAGGTTCGTGACGGTGCGTGAATTTTTCTGGGAACAATTGCATTATGCAACGGATCAACCGCTCACCGTGCTAGATTGGCTGACCCTGCCGTCGCAGATTCTCCGCGAAATGACCGCTGGGGCGGTTTATCACGATGGCATCGGCGAACTTAGCGCGCTGCGGGCGCGCCTGGCCTGGTATCCCCGAGATGTGTGGTTTTATCTACTGGCCGCAGGCTGGCGTCGGATTGCCCAAGAAAACCATCTGATGGCGCGTGCTGGCTATGTCGGGGATGAACTAGGTTCGTCGATCATTGGGGCACGGCTGGTGCGCGATCTGATGAATCTCTGTTTTTTGATGGAGAAACAGTATGCGCCCTATCCAAAGTGGTTTGGTTCAGCCTTCCAACAGCTGAGCAGCGCCACCACGGTGGGTCCATGGCTCTGGCAGGCGCAACGGGCAGAAAACTGGCGAGCACGCGAAGGAGCTTTGGGTGAGGCGTGTCGTGTCGTAGCTCACCAGCACAACCAACTGGGTATCACAGAGAAAGTGGCTGAAACGGTCGCCAGCTTTCATAGTCGCCCATTTCAAGTGATTCAAGCGGATCAGTTTGTCGATGCGCTGTTGGCGCAAATTAAAGAGGAGACAATTAAGCACATTGCAGACAGGTCATTAATAGGCAATGTTGATCAATTCTGTGATAACACCGACATCCGCGCTAACATCGCCTGGCGAGAAAAATTGGCTGGGCTCTATCCATAAAACCACCCAGGGCTAGCCCCCACACGCATTTACCTCAACATCATCCACAAAAAAATCGGTCACCAAGGCCTCATCGGTCTTTGCCACAAATTGTAATTGAACTTGTTGATTAGCAAAGTCTTGTAAATCGATCGTGGTCTGTTGCCATTGATTGGAGGCACGTTCGCTGCCTAATGTGAACAAATTTTTGTGCATTTTACCGGCGCCATCAACAATTTGCACCGCAAATTTATCATTGACATCACTCCGATCTTCGCTGTTGACCTTCCACCAAAAACTTAGCAGGAGCGAGGCTTGATCGGCGGGTAGGGCCAGCTTTGTACCTAGCAAGTCATTGGCATTGTCCACACCAGCCAAATAGGCCGATCCGGCACCCGTATGGGCCTGCACCGTGCTAAGCAGCGTATAGCCACCATGCGTCTTAATGGACCAACCGTAGCCACTTTCCAGGCTGCTGTCCGCCACCAGATCCATACACGAATCGGCCTGTGCCACACGAGTGACGCCTGGGGTTAATAACATAAACAGCGCCAAGCAAAGGGCTTTTCGCCAGCGATGCCCGTACATAATAGGAATGGCGGGTTTATTGATAAAGGGCGGATCTTCTGCCTTTGTCGGCAGCATTGAATAGCACATAGCTTCTCCTTGGATCTTGCAATGAAAATTCATAAACGGGGAAAACCCCAGGGCAGGAGATACTCATCGATTCTAGAGCATTACAACATGCTTATCTTACGCAAAGCTGCCTAGATTGTCTGGACTTTCAATTGATGACTGCACCATAGGCTGGCTACGTATGGCAAATGTAGATTTAATGCGCACGGTTTTTGTGTATATGATTTGTCATACACACAGGAGTCATGTATATTACGTGTAAATAGGTAGATAGTAAATACAACCGAGGAATAATAATTTCATAATTTACATATTATAAACATAATATCTACATATTTACATAAACTGTACACAAAATACCACATAGACACACATATAACCCTCCATAAAAACACAGTTTAATGGATTAACAAGATTTAATTCAGCGGTTTCATAAAGTTATCACCAATAACATGAGTTATCCACAAAGTTATCCACAATCTACCCATTTATTTTATGGGCGCGAGAATATTATGCGTGAGATTGTGCGCGGGGTGATGGCGACCGAACCAAATAGCTTTGTCCTCGTTGGCGCCAGCCGGATTGGTAAAACCGCGATCTTAAGACACTTAGCTTCTGAACAGAGCCTCTTACGCCAAAAAGCGACCTTTGTGATTGCGCAGTTCGATTGCGCCTGGCAAGCGCCAGACGTTGATCAAGGGAGTAAAGTTGATCGCTTAGAGGCACTGCTTGGGGTGCTAACGCAGCAGGTGCGTTTTGCCAACATTGAATGCAATTGGCCAGAGATCGAAGGTCAGGCTACGGTGAGCCGACGCATCTGGCAACTGGCCTACCAATTAAACCAGCAAGAACATCGACTTATCCTCTTGTTGGATAACTTCGCGGCGTTGGTTAATCAGGTGCCAGATCCTATAAGCCTGATCAATCTGCTGCGTCTATTGATGGCCGAAGCGGTTCTAATTGTGACCACAGAGCAGCCACTCTACGATTTAGGTGGTGAATTGGCCGCATCCCCCCTCATTGAGCTGTTCACCCAACGCTTCCTGGGGCTGCTAGAGCCCGAAGCCACCCAAACATGGCTCATAGCCTATCAACAACAATTCGCAAGCCTGCAGCCCATTGTGGGCACGTTGGCTGAACTGACGGGGCGGCATCCTTTTCTATTGCGTAAATTAGGGGACAGTTTGGCCGAAGTTGAGCAAATGTTGCCGCTGGATCATTTGACGCGGTCCGAGCCTTTGATTGGATCAGCTGCGCTTACCCTGCTGCGGCTCCGGCTGGCGGAACATGGGCGCCCGCTCTTTATGGCGCTCTGGCAACATTTACAAAATCCACCCCTGTATATTGATCCGAACAATGCGCTGAGTTTGCTCGAACAGTTACTCTTCACACCTTTAGCCGCGCGCCAATTGACGCATGGCCAAGCATCATCACTCAATTGGTTGATCAATTTAGCCGTTGTCACATACAGTGAACGCATTGGCGTCCCTAGCTATCAGATATTTTCCCCACTCTTTGCGGAATTTCTCACCAATCGACTCACGCGCCCCCCCGCGCATCCGCCGCCAGTGAACGCACCTTATCCGAGCATCCATCGCGGCAATGTGGTGGAAGAGCCGATCTATGAACAGATGACCAAGATGGAGGCTGCCCTGTTACGCTATTTTTTGAATCACAGTCAGAGCATTGTTTCAACGGAGCAGTTGCTCACCGATGTGTGGAAACGGCCAGATTCGTCCACACGACGCGTCCAGGAAGCAATCCGGCGCCTGCGTCTGCAATTGGAACAACAGACACCACCCATTGGCATCATCGAAAATGAACGGGGTCGTGGTTATCGTTTTGTGCCCGCCGGGCAAAGTTGATTGATGCGCAAAGCAACGCTTATGCCATTAATCCTTGATCCACTTATCGACATCTCTTTAGTAAAGAATCGAGCATAATCTGTGAAATCAATGCAAATGTTTCCCATTCCTAATTTCCCCATGATCCAAACCGGCGATCAGTTGGCGACATTAATGGTAGATCGTCTGGCCGCGGCTGGCGAAACCCTGCAAGCTGGGGATATCCTGGTGATAGCCCAGAAAATTGTGAGCAAAGCCGAAGGTCGCTTGGTGCGCCTGGCCGATGTTGTACCTGATACCGAAGCCGAGCGGGTGGCCGAAATTGTGGGCAAAGATGCCCGCCATGTCCAAGTTGTTTTAAGCGATAGTCGCGAGCAGATCCGCGTCCGGCGTGGGTTGTTAGTCGTCGAGCAGAAAAGCGGCTGGATTTGTGCAAATGCTGGCGTAGATCGCAGCAACGTCGAGACAGCGGCCAATGGTGACGAGTACCTTGCCCTGCTGCCTGCCGATGCGGATGCCAGTGCGGCCCAGCTTCGCCAGCAACTAGCCACGTTAACAGGGGTTGCGCCGGCCGTCATTATCAATGACAGCCATGGCCGGCCATGGCGATCGGGCACCGTTGGGGTCTGTATTGGCTGTGCTGGCTTGCCGCCAATCTGGAATCAACGCGGCTTACATGATCTGTTTGGCTATGAATTGCAGAGCAGTGAAGAATGTATTGCCGATGAATTGGCCGCTGCGGCTAGCCTGATGATGGGGCAAAGCAACGAAGGTCAGCCAGTTGTCGTCATTCGTGGCTATCAATTGCCCGCAGACACAACGCCAGCGGCGGCGCGCACCATTCAGCGTCCAGCGCATATGGATGCATTTCGGTAAAAGAATCGACCGAATCAGTTGCCAAAACAGAACGCATGTGCTAAAATTATTCCATAGATAGGTATTCCTGAAAATAAGCAAGTGATGAGGCGTGACAGTGTAAGCCATTTCTTACTCAGCACAACAAGTCGCAATTAATCCAGGGGGAGAAGCGTTCAGACATGTATTTAGTCATGAATGCGTGGCGCGAAATCTTGGCGCGCACGTTAGAAGGATTTAATGAACAGGACAATGTGAGCCCAGCTTGGCTCGTCAATCCAGCCACGAAGCGGAAGCTCAAACTGGATAAACTCTATCCTGACGCCGGCATTGCCGTGCGCTTTATTGGCCTGACCGCCAAAGGCCAAGGACGCCAAAGTGATTGGGAAGCGCAAGAGAGCGAACAACGCGATCAAACACGCGCCGAACTGTGTCGATTAAACGGGGTGCAACTGGTCACGCTGGATCTGAATGATGATCCCCTCAAACAATTTGAGCACTTATTAAGCATCCTGTCACGCGCCAGTCGTTTATTGGCACAAAGTGATCGCCCGGCTCGCCAAAAACAGCAGTGGATGCCAATTTTGAGTGCGGCCCACGACCGAGCCGTACGTTTACGCGGGTTGCTCGCCAAAAACCCCGAACAGATGATGGCTGTTTTGTCGGAGAGTTGGCGTGACCGCGAGTTAGGGCTAACCGCTGCGCCCGTAGTAGCACCGCCCGAGAAGAAGAGTAATAAGCTAGCCGTGATGCCCACCTACGAGGCCGGCCAGCGCGTCCGCCACGAACGGTATGGTGACGGCGTGATTACCAATCTGGCGGCGGCGAATGGTGAAACTACGCTTACGATCCTCTTTGACGGGGCTCAAGAACGTTCTTTCCTGGCGACACTAGTTCAAGATAAGTTGCTGATTATATAACGGGGATAAATTTCAATTTTCAGGCTCCCCTATCCACAGAACTAAAAACCGCGAAACAAAAAAACGGTGATTACGCATCCGAGGCAAGGATGTGCAATCACCGTTTTTAGGCTAAAGCGCCCTATAGAAACTAGATAAATTTATCGTTCAAACGGTTCGTTCGCAAAGCCAGAAGCATAGGTGGGGCGAGTCTCTTGTTGGCTTTCTTGGTGCATTCTGAGCAAGAGCGCAGCGGTCAAACGCGTATTCTCTTCGACGGCCAATTGCATATGGAGACTTTCACCAGAGGCATATAACACCAGAAAATAGATCAGACCAAACAATAATGTAACCACACCCGCCACAATTCCACCGGCAGGTGTAGAAAACAGGGCGCTCAAGAATGGATTATTTTGGGCTATCGTGCCTACCTGGCTACTCGCCAACCCAACCCCAATCGCACCTAATATTGAAAGAATCAAGATGATCCATGCGATCACCTTTAACAATGTGCCAATAAAGCGCAACACACCAAAACGCCGTGGTACAGTCATGACTCCCCTCCTAAAGATTCAAATTGGAAATGACTTGTTCATTTTCGCTCATCAGGCGGTCGTATGCAACCACAAAGGTTGATATTGAATCCTTGGCTTCCGTTGTATACTTTGCATAGATGAACCGTTATTTTATTTGTAACTGGGTCTGTTGCGAGCCAGACCATTCAGTTAAATTCATTTTACACTATTCTTAATTTTCACACTATCTATCTCGCTAGTTGATTCCCCTACTATTTCGCCACTGATCCAGGCAACAATGCGCGGGAAGGGGAGAACAAAAGAGCGCCAGTAGCAAGTTGTAGATTGCAAGCCTAGTTTATCAGAAAGGCACCAGTTATCACCAGTGCCTTCAAGATGCAGCTTGTTTGATTGACGCAAGGCCGCGCGAAGTGGCGCCTTAAGAGGAGCCTGCCGCACTCTTTTCCGACGCGCTACTGCTCTTCGCAACCTCTTTCGAAGCCGGCGTTTCGGACTTGGCATCAGGCTTGGCTTCGGGTTTGGTTGCGCTCTCTTTGCTCGCTGAATCCCCAGCACCACTTTCAGCATTGTCCGCTTTTGTTGCAGGAGTGGCGCCATCCTCAGCGGCCACTTTTTTGGTCTCTTTTTTATCTTTGTTATCAGATTTACTATCCGTAATGTACCAGCCACTGCCCTTGAAATGAATAGCAGGGCGACTCATCTGACGTTGCACCTGGGTGCTCTGGCATCTGGGACAAGTAGGGGCAATTACATCAGAAAAGGATTGAATTTTCTCAAAATCGTAACCACAAGCTTGGCAAACAAACTCATAGATGGGCACAACAATTTACTCCTTACCAAATACAGATCAATAAATCCAATCGATAATGTCATCCAAAAGAAGCGCTAGTGACCGACAAGAGCGCTATATGCATACCAAGCGATAAGAGCTTGCCCCTTGTCAATATTGAGCCAAACTGATAAATCAATGAATAGCAAAGGCGCGAGTCGAGACATCTAGCTTTTCATATTTTTGCTTGTTTTAATGCAAAGGGCAGTATAATCATCTTGAGAAGGATTGTCGAATTTTTGATCAAATTTGTAACAAGTGAGCCCCTAAACGGCATTTTTTACGCATCACGCATCATTATTTTGGTAACGAGAAAGCTATGACGTTTAAATTTGTTTCCCAACCACTTGCTTTTGGACTCTATGAACCCGAAGGCATTTACCTTTCTACACCATTTGCTGGGCGTTGTCCAATTATCCAATTTTGGGGTGAACACCCAGAATATCATGCCCAATTTAAGTATAACGGCGTCGGGCTAAAAGGTCACATCGGGCTAGATTTTGCGATGCCAAAGGGCACACAGATCTTCGCGGTAGATGCAGGTCGTGTGATGGAATTGAGTTATGAACCCGGTGGCTTTGGCCGGTATCTAAAATTAGAACATAGTTGGGGTGAATCACTCTATGCCAACCTCGATGAAATTCAGGTTGAGTCTGGCCAAATGGTGCTGCGGAGTGGTTGGCTTGGGTATAGTGGCGATAGTGGCAGTATCCAACAAGCACAGGGAGCCCTAAACGCAGTTCAGCCACATCTTCATCTTGGCATTCGGATCAAACCCTATAACCGGTTTGACGGGTGGGGGGGCTTTACTGATCCACTTCCCTATTTAAGCCCAGTTGATTTTATTCTGCCTGATGAAGTAGAGCTGGACGAAAGACAATCTTATACGCCACCACCCCTGGCTATTGAACGAAGTGGGATGCGTCGGCCTTAGCTTTGTATCAAGGTAGGATGGGTATAAATTAAAAGATTCATCTTATGTATATTATAAATGATTATATAGTTATCATAGTAGGGGCTGGGGAATTGGGGATAAGTTTGCTCGCTTATAATTGAGCTACTGTATATAGTTAGCTCTGATTTTGCGGCAACTGTATATTGGCCCTTGGCAGGCTTGCTACCAGGATCAAAGATTGGATAACTTTGGGAATAGTTGCGAAAACTTGGGATAACTTTTCGCAACGCTCCAGAACAACTACTAGATGTTGTTGTGTTTGATCAATAAGGTACTAAGGTGGTGATAAGTAGGGATAAGTGCTCATAAGTCAACGTCTTACTTCTCCTCACTTGTCCTAGAGTTATCCTAGGGTTTTCCTCAACTTATACACATATTTATGCTAGCTATTTTAGCTCTATTCTTTAGGAAATGAACGCTACCAACAGTGTAAAATAAATGTTTTTTTTACGGAATATAAAGGTAGACAGATCCGTCATTTGGCATAAAACCCGCAATGTATCGTAGTGAAGAATTTCAAAAAGCTGTTACAATACAGGTAAGGCCTATCCTATTCCACCTGCAGCTAGAATTGATAGTAAACTAATGTAAATTTTCTTCTAGGAGGATATTTATGAAAGACCCCATTCGTATTTTAATTGCTGACGACCACACTGTTGTGCGCGGCGGGATCCGCGCCTTGATTGAAGTCGAAGATGAAATTGTGGTGATCGGTGAGGCCGCTGATGGTGTCGAAGTCGTCTCGAAAGCGCAATTACTAAACCCCGATGTAATTTTGATCGATTTGCAAATGCCCCGCAAAAGTGGGATTCAAGCAATTAGTGAGATTACAATGAGCAACCCCAGTGCAAAAGTTTTAGTGTTGACCAGCTATTCGGATGAAGAAAAAGTTTTTGCGGCCATTAAAGCTGGCGCATTGGGTTATATTCTAAAAGGTGCTAGGACGTGTTGACAATTAGAAAGAAAGTAAAAAAGATGATAAGCTCTGAGTAAAAACGGAGCGAAGGATGCGACGATATGAACTAGGCGACGCCGAATGGGAGCGAATCGCCCTGATGTTACCCGGCAAAGCGAGTGAT
>JAPLGZ010000676.1 GCA_026389895.1 Chloroflexota bacterium
CGCTGCGTCCATAATGCCAATCGACGGAATGTCAAGAATCGACGTTTTGCCCTTGAATTCTGGGTTGAAGAGCTCCGCCCACGATTCGATCGTGCGCCCGACCAGATCTGGGCGATAGCCCAAGGTGTCGGCATTATAGATGGTGGGGATCAACGTGGCCCATTGGGTGGTTTCGGTGGCAAACTCCGTCGAATCTTTGCCCTTCAAGAACATGACCTTGCTCGGCGCGGTGCCCTGGGCAATTGTCGAATCGGCCTTGAGTTTCCCTGTTGTAAAAATCGGCACGATCTTGTCAAACTCTTTGATCTTGGTCGTATCGAGCGGCTGCAAGTTGCCCGATGGAATGACCAATGGCAAGCTGAAATATTCGCCGTCAAAAATATCATACGATTTGGGCTGCGTGATGGCGATCTGGTTGTTCTCGGTGGTGCTGAGCGACTTCATCTGAATCTTGAAGCCTAGATCTTTTTCTGCCTGCTGCTGAATTTCATTGATATTCGAAACGCCGGTCCCAATCTGGCGTAGCACTACGTCCTTAATATTCTGGGTGAGGACGGTGGGCGCTGCCGCGGCGGGGGCGCTGGGGGCGCTGGCTGGCACACAGGCGGCCAATAATGCGCCGCCAACTACGGTCCCCGCGGTGACGAGAAAACCGCGCCGGCTGATCATCTGACGTTTGACGCCGTTTGCCACAACTTGCTCTGCCATGCTTTTGTTCTCCTGTATAAAAATAAATTTAGATAAAAATAAGTCAACGCCGGCGCTAATTCTTGTTCAATGGGTATGCTTGTAAGCGAGTTTGGCGCGGTTACACGTTTAAACGGATCGCATCTTCGCTGGGCCAGGCCACCTGGATGGCTTGGTTGAGCTGAATGGGGGTGGCCGAAAACTGTTTCTCCGGCACATACACGGTGAATTCACTGCCAGCGCGCGTTTCTAATTTGACGCGCACCATAAATCCCGCATATTCTACGGCCGCCGCTGTCCCGGCTAAGATATTTTCTGCCGCCTGTTGCGTCGAATTGTGCGAATTGTATAGATAAGCATGATCAGCGCGCACCGAAAAGGTGACCATCTCGCCAACCAGTGCATGACCCGCCAACGTAAAATGACTCTCTTCATCACCCTGAATCTTGATCAGAGTGCCACACTGCTCAATTACTTTGCCTTTGAGTACATTGTGATCCCCGATAAAAGAAGCGACAAACGCTGTCCGCGCACTGTTATACACCTCACGCGGCGAGCCGGCCTGTTGAATGCGGCCATCTTCCATGACCACCACGAGATCGGCCAGCGCGAGTGCTTCTTCTTGCGAGTGTGTGACATGGATAAAGGTAATGCCCAATTCCTTTTGAATGCGGCGCAATTCCGCCCGCATGCGCACCCGCACAAAGCGATCCAAGGCCGAAAGGGGTTCATCCAGGAGCAAAACGGCCGGTTCGGTGATCAGGGCGCGCGCCAGTGCCACGCGCTGGCGTTGCCCACCGGATAGTTGCGCTGGATAACGCGTCGCCTGATCTGCCAGCCCCACTTTGTCGAGCATTGCTTCGGCTTGCTTGCGCCGTGGCGTTTTACCCACACCCCGCATTTTCAGACCAAAAGCGACGTTATCGATCAACGTCATGTGTGGGAAGAGGGCATATTCTTGGAACATCATCGCCGTATTGCGCTTTGACGGAGGAAGATGGGTGACATCTTGGGCGCGGATCAAGATTTTGCCCGAGCTGACATCCTCGTGGCCAGCGATCATGCGCAAGGTCGACGTTTTGCCACAGCCGCTAGGCCCCAAGAGACAACAATAGGCCCCCCGTTCAATGGGCAAATGGATATTATCAACGGCGGTCACAGCGCCATATCGTTTAGAAACGCTGTCTAAAATGACATCAAATTCAGCCATATAGGTTTGTTAGTGGATGCTGATAAGGGAAGATATCGGTGAGTACATTGGCATATGTGCCATAATCGCCAGTTTATCATAAGCAATCTCTTTGTGAATTAGGCAACTTGCACAATTTATTAAATATAAATTTTATGAATTTGCGTATAAATCAGTTAAATATAGGGGAAATATGTGCAAATTAAACAATTGCTAAGGGCGCTCTAAGAATCTTGGTAAATAATTGCCTCGCCGCATGCCCCAAATTTAGCGCTCAAACCTTGAAAACGACGTTGCTCTGGTGGAATTCCCAATGTATACTATAGCCACTTCCCGTCGTGAGCTTGTGGTTTAACTAGGTAAATTTGTGCTAATCATCGATTTTGCATACGGAACCGGACAATTAGGAGATTCTCATGGCTAGCAAATTACGCGCCGGTGTGATCGGCTGCGGTAGCATTAGTAGCAACCATGTTGGTGGCTATATTAACTGTGGACGCTATGATGTCGTCGCCCTCGCCGATCTGAACGAGTCGGCGATGGACGAGATGGATGCTAGATTTAAAATTAAGACCAAGCATTACACTGATGCGCGTCAGATGCTCGAAAAAGAAAATCTCGATGTCGTTTCGGTCTGCACCTGGCATACCGGCCACGCCACTTGGACGATTACCGCCGCGGCCTACAAACCCAAGGCAATTATCTGCGAAAAACCAATGGCCGACACGTTGGGGCGCGCCGAACAAATGTTGATTGCGTGCCAGCGCAACAAGGTAAAGCTGGTGATCGGCCATCAGCGCCGGTTCTTGCCAGCTTATACGCTGGCCAAGGATCTGATCGCCCAGGGCGCGATTGGCAAAGTGCAGCAGATCACCAGTTATGGTTGGCAGGGGATGCCCAACTTTAGCTCGCACCAGACGGATATGTATCGCTATTTGCTTAGTGACGAAGAATGCGATTGGGTGATGGGCAATGTTGAGCGTAAGACCGATATGTTCGAGCGCGGCACCCGCATTGAAGATTGTGCCATTGGCACGTTCCGCTTCCGCGGTGGCACCCAGGCGCTGTTGCTCAGCGATGTGACGGATATCGTCTATCAGGGCGCGTTGATCTACGGCAGCGAGGGCATGATCAACATGACGACGAACAATCTGCAATTGCTTAACAAAGACACGGGTGGCAGTTGGCAATTACACGAGCCAGATGGCAAATTTTTCAAGGTAAAAGAGCGGGGCGACCGCTTTGAATGGGAAGAAGGCGGCGCGGCGCAGGCCGACGAATTGGCTGATTGGATCGAAGGCAAAGTCGACACCCATCGCGGGCGCGGCGAGAATGGCTATAAAGCGCTCGAAATGATCCATGGCGTCTACGAATCGGCCCGCATGCATGAGAAGGTGATCTTGCCGGTACGCACTAAGGTCAACCCACTTGATATTATGGTGGAATCCGGCCATCTAGTGCCCGAACGCCCCGGCCACTATGACATCCGTGCCTTCCTGTTGCGCGGCGAACGCATGACAAAGGATGATGAACAGGTGAGTGAAGGATAAAAAAAGTAGGGAGTAAGGATATGGGATACGGGATTAACCGGCTCGCTGCCTAATCCTGTATCCTTACTCCCTGTTTCCTACGATAATTATCACGTTAATCACAAGGAGAAATGCTTATGTCCCATTTGACCGCTAGTCAACTGGCCCAATTTCATGAGCAGGGCTA
This sequence comes from Chloroflexota bacterium, assembly GCA_026389895.1. Lineage (GTDB taxonomy): Bacteria > Chloroflexota > Anaerolineae > Caldilineales > Caldilineaceae > JAPLGZ01. The sequence goes on from JAPLGZ010000676.1 coordinate 3,593, forward strand.
TTTGATCGTCGAAGATTTGTTTGATCCAGTTGAGGATCTCGATCCGATCATTGAGGAGTACAAAGGGGTGCTAGACCGGCTGGCGCTGGAACTTTATACCAAAGGTGTGATCAAATCCACCTACGCCGAGCTACCCTTTAGCGAGCGGCTGACCCAGATCTACACCGAAAGTGGCAAGGTGCACGCCCAATATTTCGATTTTTCATTGCCGCAAGCGGATGTAAAAGAAGATACCCCGATGTGGGTGGGGCCGGCCGTCTTCCGCATGTTGCGCAATGAAAAATTGTTGGACGCGGTTGAGTCAATTATCGGGCCGGAGATCTATTCCAACCCCGTGCAACATGTGCGCTTGAAACCACCCGAGCATCTGACCCCCAAAGACGCCAATGGCCGTGTGCAATTGGGCAAAACACCCGTGCACCAGGATAACGGTGTCATCTTGCCCACGGCGGATGAATCGGAAATTCTGACCGTCTGGTTTGGGTTGAACGAGGCCACTGTCGAAAATGGTTGTCTCTGTGTCTGGCCAGATAGTCATCGCCAAGGGCTCTTGGCGCACTGTCCAAGCCCGATTGGTCTGCAAATTCCGGGCAAATTTGTCGGTCCTGTCGGGAAGGCGGTGCCGGTC
>JAPLGZ010000846.1 GCA_026389895.1 Chloroflexota bacterium
TTAGGCGGGAACTATGATTCACCTTCCATCAGCGATTAACCATTATCATGATCTTTGTCATACCGGCACGTTGGCCCAGGAGAGTTGGGCGGTGTTAGCGCCAGGGATGCAAGAGCGTCAACTGGTCTTTGGGGATCGCCCGTTGTGTACGGTGTTGCGCCCACTCTTTCACACGAACGAAGATTATGCCTACTTGAGCGAACGCACAACGTTGATCCTCCAAGTCTTTCGTAAACTCACGCAAGGCTTACTGGTGGACAAAAAATTGCGCGCCCAGCTCTACCTCGACGGCAACGAAGAACAGCTGATCAGCTTGCCCACCGGCTATCAGACCAACATTCCCACGGCGCGGCTGGACAGTTTTTTCGTACGGAACAGTAAAGGCAAACCTTCGCTCAATTTCATCGAATTTAACGGCGAAAGTCCTGCGGGCATGGCCTATAATGATGTGTTGGCCGAGCTATTTTTAGAAACTCCGCTGATGGAGAAGTTTGAGCAGCGTTACAAGCTCGAATCATTGGAAGTGCGGCCGTATGCAGTGGACGCTCTGTTACGCATCTACTATCAATGGTTGGGCAATCAGAGCAAGTTGCCCGACATTGCGATTGTCGATTGGGCTGGTGTGCCGACGGCCAGCGAATTTGAACTATTCGTCGATTATTTTGCCGAACAGGGGATCCACGCCATTGTCTGTACACCGGACGATCTCGATTTTCATGATGGCAAGATGTATGCGGCGGGCGAGCCGGTTGACTTTATTTATAAGCGAGTGTTGAGCAGTGAATTTTTGCAAAAGTATGGGCTGAATCATCCGTTAATCGAAGCCTTACGCGCAAAAGCGATCTGTATGGCCAACCCATTCACCTGTAAATTATTGCACAAAAAAGCGAGCTTTGCGTTGGTTTCAGATGAGCGCAATGAGCGACTTTTTAAAGCCGCCGAGCTTGAAGCCATTCGCCAGCATATTCCCTGGACACGCATGATAGAGGAACGATATACCCTCGACAGTCGCGGCAAGAAGATTGATCTGCTCTCCTGGGCGGTTGACAATCAGGAGCGCCTTGTGCTCAAACCCAACGACGATTACGGCGGCAAAGGGGTGTTGATCGGCTGGGAGACCGATTCGTCAACTTGGGAAAAGGCCGTGGTCAACGGGCTCAATGAGCCAAGCATTATCCAGGAGCGCGCCAACATCGCCTATGAAGATTTCCCGAGTGTTGACGAAAAGGGCAACGTGGACATCAGCCAACGTTTGGTCGATTGTGATCCATTCCTCTTTCACGGTGACACGATCGGCGGTTGTTTGACGCGCTTAAGCACTGTGACGCTGCTCAACGTAACCGCCGGCGGCGGCTCGGTAGTGCCAACATTTTTGGTGCAAGAATTGGAATAAGGAATGGCGATTAGAGATCTCGATTCTGTAATCTCTAATCCCTAATCGCCATTCTCTCCATTATCACTCTCTAACCCTACGAGGTAAGCCGATGTACCACCCTTCTTTCAACATTGGCATCGAAGAAGAGTATCAACTGATCGACCCGCACAGCCGCGAACTGCTGGGGTATGTCACCCAATCGATGGCGAACGACCAGATGCTGGTGCGTGAGCTTGACCCCAATGCCGAACTCGCACAGCGCTTTGATAGCGCGGTGCTCGAAGTAGGGACGCCCGTGTGTGAGGATATTAAAGACGCGCGCGACAAGTTGCTGCGCATGCGCAATAACGTGTTAGAACTGGCGCACAGCAAAGGGGCGAAAGTCGCGGCCGCCGGGACGCACCCATTTACGCGTTGGGAGGGTCGCACTGAGGTTTTGCCCGGTTATCGCGCCATATTGGATGATGCGCAGATGATCGCTCGGCGCCTTTTGGCCTTTGGGCTGCGCGTCCATATAGGTGTGGAAGACCGTGAGCTGGCCGTAGATGTGATGAATACAATGCGCTATGTGTTGCCGCATATTCTCTGTCTTTCGACCAGTTCGCCCTTTTGGGTGGGCCGCAATACGGGGTTAAAGAGTTATCGGGCCGTGTTATTAGATGCCTTGCCGCGCACCGGCATTCCCGGTTATTTCAGTAGTTATGCCGAATATCGCGGCTTTATTGACACCCTGGTGCGCACCAACAGCATCCCCGATGCCAGCCAGGTGCGCTATGATATTATGCCGCATTATCGTTTCCCCACCTTAGTGGTGCGCATTTGTGACATTGTGCCCAACTATCGCGATACACTAGCGATCACCGCGTTGATTCAGGCCGCGGTGGCGTGGATGGTGGATTTGCGCCAACGCAACATGTCATTTCGGCTCTATGAACGACTCTTGATTGCTGAAAATAAGTGGCGGGCGGTGCGTTATGGCCTGGAAGGCAATCTGATCGATTTTGGCATTGAGCAAGCCCTGCCGGCGCGTGAATTAATCCGCGAACTGGTGGAGCGGGTCGAGCCATTTGGGGCCAAACTCAATAGCAGCGATGAATTGGCCCACGTCTACACCATGCTCGAGCGAGGCTCAAGCGCCGAACAACAGATCAAAGTCTGGCAGGCTGCCAATCAGGACGCCAAAGCCGTGGTGGATTTCTTGATCACAGAAACGGAGAATATTGCATGATTGAGCGCCCTTCGCTGACGATTGGCATTGAAGAAGAATATCAGATCATTGATCCAGAGACGCGCGAGTTGCGCTCGTTTATCTCACAATTTATTGATAATGATCGTGTGATCATGGTCGAGCATGAGTTGAAGCCGGAATTGCACCAATCAATGGTCGAACTCGGTACGCCGGTCTGCCAGACAATTGCCCAAACCAAAGATGAA
>JAPLGZ010000267.1 GCA_026389895.1 Chloroflexota bacterium
TGTTTATATTTTTTAACAATGTCATAAGTAATATTGCTGTTTATTTTCTCAACTGTGATACTTCCAATTATCCCATCATCTTTAACGCCAACTATCCTTTGAATTAATTTATGAGCAACGCCACACCCTGCATTAACCGACATATCGAATAGATGTAACGTTAATAATTCGTTTTTTATATTGCCGTATTGTGGCTGCCAAAAATATTCATGGTATAACTCGCTTTCTGATTGTTATTGGTAATCTAGCGACCAGTCAGCCGCCGGGTTAAAACCCGCGCCCAGTGGGCTCCCGTGACAGGTTCAGGAAGTGCCTTATGGTGTTTAACAAATTATTCCGGTAACGAGCGGCGGTTGAAACCGCCGCCTGATAGGTAAAACCTGCTGAAGCAGGTTAGGTATGTGCCATTACCGATTTATTTTATTAATTCTCATCAGGCACTGAACGCCTAGTCGCTGAAGCGACTTCCTGCCCTGTCAGCCGAGCATTTTAATGCTCCAGGCCAAAGTGTCCGGTGGCTAAATTCGTACTCAGTCATTAGTGAATCCCTTCCTATTTACGCCGCTGATTCTCAACGCACAAACGCCGCGGCTTGGCCCACAAAGGCATCAGCGATGCGGATGCGATGATGCTCCATCACGTCAATTTTTTCCATCTCTTCATGCGAAAAATACCCATAGGCCGTTGTTTCATCGCTCAGCCCCGCTTCACCACCGCTGATTTTGGCCTCAAAACAAAATGACATGAACTGAAAGCGATTGCCATCGGCGTATTCAGTGATCATGTGTGGATTTGTATAGATGCCAATTAGTTTGCCAATTTCCACCTGGAGTCCGGTCTCTTCCCACACTTCGCGCGCACAGGCTTCAGCGGCGCTCTCACCCGGTTCGACGCCCCCGCCGGGTAAACACCAGCGGCCATTATCGGTGCGTTGGGTCAACAGCACGCGAGTTTGGGTCGCATCAAAAATCACGGCGGCGCTACCTACTTTAAGCGTGGCCTCTTTACCAATTCGATCACCGAAAATTAGCCTAGCCATCAGCAGCTACTCCTTTCCACGCTTCAACAACAACAATTACGGGGCCATATGTTGCGGGTTGCCTACATTGTAGCCGATCCCGCGCTCGTCTTCAAACGTTCAAACCGAATCAGATAGGATAGCTGATCACTATTTCTATGATAAACTATTGTGATAAACTGTAGCTGGTTGCTATCAATGACGATTGCTTTACTTACCAAATGAGGAGTCAATTCATGGAATATAGAGCCCTTGGCCGCACCGGCGTCAAAGTTAGCCCACTTTGTCTGGGCTGTATGATGTTTGGCGGCCGAACAAGTCCCGAAGATTCATATGCGATTATTGACAGGGCCCTAGCGGCTGGGATCAATTTTTTAGATACGGCGAATGTATACAGTCGTGGTCGCAGCGAAGAGGTGACCGGCGAAGCGCTCAAGCGCAATGGGAAACGCCAAAGTGTGGTGCTCGCCACCAAAGTGCACGGGGTGATGGCCGATGACGATCCCAATATGCAGGGCAACAGTCGCCGCCACATGATCGAACAGTGCGAAGCTAGCCTGCGCCGGTTACAAACCGATTACATTGACCTCTACCAGATCCACCGTCCTCAATCAGACATTCCCATTGATGAAACATTACGCGCCCTGGACGATTTGATTCGCGCAGGGAAAGTGCGCTACATTGGCACCAGTACATTTGAAGCGTGGCAAGTGGTTGAATCGCTCTGGGCCTCGAAAGAGTTGGGGCTAAATCGTTTCATTTGCGAACAACCACCTTATCATATTCTCGACCGGCGCATCGAACGCGGGCTGATTCCGATGGCGCGCACCTATGGCACGGCGCTCATTCCCTGGAGCCCTTTGGCGGGTGGCTTGTTGACCGGCAAATATACACGCAACACGCCACCGCCAACCGACAGTCGCTTTGCCGATGTTGAGAACAACCCGCGCTTGAAGGCGCGCATGGTGGCGGATGTCTTTGATGTCATTGAGGGTTTACAGCCATTGGCGGCGGCCAAAAATTGCACATTATCCCAACTGGCGCTGGCTTGGTGTGTCCAGCAGCCTGGCATCACTAGCCCAATCATCGGTCCGCGCACCATGGAACAATTAGAAGACAACTTAGGTGCGTTGCCGGTGACGATTACTGATGCCGATCGGGCGGCAATTGACCAACTTGTCCCACCAGGCCGGATGGTATCGCCGTTTTATGAAGCTGATTTTGGCCCTCATCAATATCGTTGGTAGTAGCCGTTCAAAGGGCAGGTAGATAAATCAACATGGATCAAAATGTACTGCGTGGTTTGTTGGAAGCGGTAGCCAAGGGCGAAGAGAGCGTCGATGATGCGCTAACATCATTACGCACGCTCCCTTTCGAGGATATTGGCTTTGCCACATTGGATCATCATCGTAGTTTGCGGTGGGGTTTCCCCGAAGTCATTTATTGTGCGGGTAAGACGCCGGCCCAAGTAGCAGATATTGCCAGCCGCCTGGCCAAACGAGGGCCACGCCTGCTGGCCACGCGCGCCACATCGGCCCATTATGTCGCAGCGCGTGAACGCATCCCAGATCTCAATTACAGCCCTTTATCACGCTGTATCTGGCTGGATCGAGCGCCGGAAATTGCCCGCCGGAAGGGCCTTGTCTTTGTTGCCGCTGGCACCAGCGATTTACCTGTGTTGGAAGAAGCCGCGTTAACATCTGATTTAATGGGCCATACACCGCTGCGCATCATCGATGTAGGTGTGGCCGGATTACACCGGTTGATGCCCCATGTCCCCACCTTGCAATCGGCCAATGTGGTGGTTGTCTTCGCTGGGATGGAGGGCGCATTGGCCAGCGTGGTCGGTGGCTTGACCGACGCCCCTGTGATTGCCGTGCCGACATCCGTGGGCTATGGCGCTAGCTTTGGTGGTCTGGCGGCGCTTTTGGCCATGCTCAACAGTTGTGCATCTGGGGTGGCAGTGGTCAATGTCGATAACGGCTTTGGCGCTGGTTTCATGGCAGCGTTGATCAATAATCGCATTACAAGCACGGAAAAGACGAAATGATGACAGGGAGAAGGGGAGACACGGAGAAAATAGCCGTGTCTCCCTGTCTCCCCTTCTCCTGTAATTAAGGAAAGAAAGTTATGTTAGCTCTGGAACTGGAACAAAAATTAGACAAACTGTGCGCCATTATGCACGAGTGTGGCTCCGTCTTGGTGGCCTACTCGGGTGGCGTGGATAGCGCGCTGGTAATGGCCGTGGCATATCGTGAATTGGGTGATCAAGCGCTGGCCTGTATTGGCGTCTCACCGAGCTACCCAACCCGCGAAATGCGCGATGCCGTCAAACTGGCCGAGCAGATCGGGGTGCCCTATCGCCTGGTCAATACCGAAGAATATCGCGACGCCAACTATGCCGCCAACCCTACCAATCGCTGTTACTTCTGCAAGTCCGAATTGCACGATCAGCTCAAGAAAATCCTGGTCAATGAAAATTGGCAAGTGGTGCTAGATGGCAACAACATCAGCGATTTGGGCGATGATCGGCCCGGTATGGAAGCGGCGCGCGAGCGTGGGGTCCGCTCACCGTTAATCGAAGCGGGCATCACCAAGCCAGAGGTGCGTGAATTGGCGCATCATTTGGGGTTGCCCGTCTGGGATAAACCGGCGATGGCTTGTCTTTCGTCCCGGGTGCCACATGGCACGGCGATCACGCCAGAATTGCTGCGCCAGATCGAAAGCGCCGAAGATGTGCTGGTTGAGCTCGGTTTTCGCCAATTTCGCGTGCGCCATCACAACGAAGTCGCGCGGCTGGAATTACCAAAGGAAGACTTTGCGCGGGCTATCGAATGTCATGCGCAAATTGTCAGCGGTCTGCGCGCTGCGGGTTATCGCTTTGTGACGCTTGACCTGGCTGGCTTCCGCACTGGCTCACTCAACGGCAGCGCCCACAATAGCGCCCAGGCCACCATCATTCCGTTGGCGGAGATCCTGGTTGCATGATTGCTTATCTGGATATGCCGTCTGGCATCTCGGGTGACATGTTTCTAGGATGCCTGATCGATGCCGGTTGGCCGCTAGCTGCTTTGCAAGCGACCATTGAACAGATGGCGCTGCCCGCGGGTCTGTGGTCTGTACAAGCCGACACAGTGATGCGCGGGGCATTGCGTGCGACCTTGGTGAACGTTCAGGCTGCCGAAGGGGATCAACATCGCCATCTCAGTGATGTCGGCCAGATCATTCAAGCGGGCCAGTTGCCTGCAACTGTGCAGAACCGCGCGATGGCGGTCTTTACGCGGCTGGCGCAAGCCGAAGCCAGCGTGCATGGCACAACCGTCGAAGAGGTCCACTTTCACGAAGTCGGCGCACTCGACGCGATTATCGATATTGTTGGCGTCTGCGCCGGTTTACATGCCTTGGGGATCGAGCAACTCTATGCCTCTGGCGTACCGCTAGGCGAAGGTTGGACAATGACAGCGCATGGTCGGGTTCCTTTGCCAGCGCCGGCCACCTTGAACTTACTGGCCGCGGCCCAAGCCCCAACGCGACCAGCGCCGGGGCCGGGTGAACTTGTCACGCCGACAGGGGCAGCGTTGCTGGCTGAATTTGCGATTTTTACCCAGCCGCGTATGCAATTGCAACGGATTGGCATGGGCACGGGCCAGAAGGATTTTGCCTGGCCCAATGTGGCACGGCTTTGGCTGGGCGAAGCCGTTGACAGCGGCCAGTTGGTGCAAATTGAGACCAACATCGACGACATGAATCCAGAATTATACGCGGCCGTCAGCCAGAATCTGTTTGCGGCTGGCGCGCTCGATGTGTGGACAACACCAATCCAGATGAAAAAAGGCCGGCCAGGTCTGTTGCTAAGCGTGTTAGTGGCAGCGGCCAAAGAGACCACGCTGGCCGATCTGTTATTGCGCGAAACAACGACGCTGGGGGTACGGGTCCATCATGTGCATCGGCATATAGCTCGGCGCGAGTTTGCGACCGTCCAAACCACGTTTGGCGCCGTACAGGTCAAACTTAAGTGGGTGAATGGCGAATTACTCGGCGCCAAGCCTGAATATGAGGATTGCCTGCGCCTGGCAAATGAATATCATGTCCCTGTGCGCCAAGTCTATGAAGCGACGCAAGCGGCGGCCTACGCGTTCATAAAATAAAGAATTACATCGCGAGCAAGATTCAAGGAGGATGTATGCTCTGGTCTGAAATTCGCACAATTTTTCCTTCTCAATGGTTGGTCGTTGAGGCGCTGGAAGCACATACAACCCCTGATTGGAAAAGAGCGTTAGATCAACTTGCCATCATCGAACCTTGTTCGGATGGGAATGCCGCCATGCAACGTTATCGGCAATTGCATCAACAATTCCCGCAGCGTGAATTCTATTTCGTCCACACAGGCCGCGAAGAGCTTGATATTCGTGTACGCCAATGGTTAGGAGTCCGAACGGGCTATGGATCTATTGTTGAAGGGGAATCTGCCGTTCATAAACGTAACCATTGAATATGAAGGCGCTAGCCTCAATATACAAAATGTGTTAGTGGACACTGGCTCTGCTTCTACCATCTTTGCTGCCGATGTTGTGGCTACTATCGGAGTTGTTCCTGAACTGACAGATAGTTTGCAAACGATTCAAGGCGTTGGCGGAATGGAAGTTGTTTTTATGCGTCGAGTTGATGGATTGCAGGTCGAATCATGTCGTCTACAGAATTTTGATATTGAGATTGGTGGTATGGATTACGGGTTTGAAATCAACGGTATTGTAGGCATGGATTTTCTGGTGCAAACAGGGGCTATTATTGATTTACGCGCAATGAAAATCGAATTTTCTGCTAAAATTAGCAAGGAGAAATTACCATGATCGAAAAACGACCTTTTGGCCGCACCGGCCACATGAGCAGCGCCACCATCTTTGGCGCGGCGGCGTTGGGTGGCGTCACCCAGGCCGAGGCCGATCAGACATTGGATGTGTTGCTGAAGTATGGCGTCAATCACATTGATACCGCCGCCAGCTACGGCGAATCGGAATTGCGGATTGGGCCGTGGATGGCTCAACATCGCAAGGATTTTTTCCTGGCCACCAAGACCGGCGAACGCACCTATGAAAAAGCGCGCGAAGAGATTCATCGCTCGTTGGAACGAATGCGCGTCGATTCATTTGACCTGATTCAGTTACACAACTTGGGCCATCCAAATGAGTGGGACACGGCGATGGGTGAAAATGGCGCGCTTGAAGCCGCACTCGAAGCCCGGCGGGAAGGGCTGGTGCGCTTTATCGGTGTGACGGGGCATGGATTGAATATTCCGGCTTTTCACCAGCGTAGCCTGGCCCATTTTGACTTTGATTCGGTGCTGCTGCCCTATAACTTTGTGATGCAGCAAAACAGCAAATACATAGAAGATTTTGAAACATTAGCGAAGATGTGTGAAGCGCGCAACGTCGCCATGCAGACGATCAAAGGGATTACCGTTGGCCCGTGGGGCAGCAAGGAACATACTTCGCCCGTCTGGTATGAACCGCTGACCGAACAGGCCGACATCGATCGCGCCGTGCATTGGGTGCTAGGCCGACCGAATGTTTTCCTCAACACCGCCGGTGACATTCACCTGCTGCCCAAGATCCTCGACGCAGCCAGCCGGTTCGAGAAACGGCCGTCGGATGCCGAGATGCATACCATGTTGGAATCGCGGCATATGACGTCGTTGTTTGCGTAATGAGCGCCCGTTGAAATGGCTGGTTGACAGAGCAGACAGTGCCTTTAGGTACTTAGGTCTCTTTACAAGTGCGGTCCCATGCATTAGGACCGCACTTGTGATCAACTCATTGATGGCTAACACAGCGGCGTAGGGGACAGGCATGCCTGTCCCCTACGCCGCTGTCATGTTTAGCTGTTTTGTGTTGCCTACACCACTGGTCGCGCCGGTCGGCTGCGCAGACCCAAGTAGCTAAGCAAGATACCGACAAGAAACACCCCAGTTCCAACAATCGCCCAGAAGGACTGGCCACTCATAAAGCTGCCCGGTAAAATATTGACCCCTTGCAAAATCCAGAGACCACCCAACAGGATCATCAGAATACCAATCACCACCATGATCCAGCGCAATATTGTCAAGACAATGTTCACGTATGTTTTCTCCTCATGCTAAATGGATCGGCTGATTCATTCGTCAGCCGATACGGAGCCATTGTACTTGGTTAGAGGGCGATCCACCAATCCACTTCAACCATTAGCCGAGCCCACGCTATAATTTTTTAGACCCTGACCGGTTGTCCACTCTCCTCCCCTTCCGCTACGGCGGGCGCCGGCAAATAACGTTCTGCGTGGCCCAAAGGCGTGAACCAAAAACCGAGCGGGATCAGAAAGACCAATACGCCAATAACCGTATACACAAGCGCTACATTGCCGGTCTTCTCAATGGCCAAGCCACCGATGAAGGTGCCCACCGGAATGGCCGACCAGGCCAGCACACCGGCGATGCTCATCACGCGCCCCAACATGTGATTGGGAACAATCGCCTGGCGCAGACTGCCGGTGTTGATATTAAAGAGGATGCCAAGGCCCGAGTATAACGCCCAAAGCACAAGCGCCACCCAGTAGCCGGTGTTGAGTGAAAAGACAATTTGCAACAGACCACTCACCATCAATGCGCCCAGAGCAACCGTGCTAAACGACCAGCGCTTGCGCAATACACCGGCCAACAACGCGAGCAACACGATGCCTAAACTACCCGCGGAGTAGAGATAGCCGACTTGCGAATCGGTGGCGTGCAGGCGCTGTTGGGCAAACAAGACCAGTTGGGTATTTGTCGTGCTGCCGACAAAGTTGACCAGCGCCATCATCAGCGAAATGTTGCGTAACACGGGATGGCCAATCACATAACGCAACCCCTCCATTACATCTTGACGAATGTTGGTTGTGCGCTCTTCGCGGGTCTCGGTATTAAAGCTGCGCCGGATCAACAACAGAGAAAACGCAGAGACAACAAACGAGAGCGCATCAAAAAAGATAATGTCATAAAGCGGCATCACGGCAATCAAGACACCTGCCAACAGCGGACCAACCACGCCCGCCGCCGAATAGCTGGCCTGGATGCGTCCATTGGCCGTCACCAGATCATCTTGGTTCACCAGACTTGGAATCGCCGCAAATTCGGCCGACTGAAAGGCTATCCCGACGGTAGATCCAACAAAGCCGACCACATAAATCCACCAGACAGGTAGACGATCCAAAGTCGCCAGCAGTGGAATCGAGGCCAGCAAGCCGGCATTGATCAGATCCACAACAATCATGAGCCTTTTCCGGTTGAGGCGATCCACCCATGCGCCGATCAACAGGCCAAAGAGCAAATAGGGCAAGAAAGCCGCAGCCGTTGCCAACGCTAAATTAAGCGCCGAACCAGTCAGCTTGTAAATGAGCAGTGGCAAGGCGAAAGCCGTAAATGAACTGCCCAAATTCGAGATCGTCTGGCCTACCCAAAATTTCCAAAAATCTAGATTGAGTCCGCTTGGGGGTGTTGCATCGGAGAGTTTG
>JAPLGZ010000798.1 GCA_026389895.1 Chloroflexota bacterium
GTTTCGCCGGGTAGATAGCTCAGTTTATCAGGATAACCTTCGACAACGGGAAAGCGGGTATACGGGAGTGGCATGACTGATCCTTTTGTAATGGCATGCGCCTGAAACACCGCAACAGATGAAATCAATGGCAAGCGTGTCGCGACCATTGGCGGCCTCATTGTACTAAAGTTCTGGAAAATACCAATAAGAAAAATTGAAAGAACCATTTAAATCTGGTATTGTTATTGTTATATAAACGCAAAGGCGCGGGGGCGATGTTGACCGCGCCTTTGCATTTTTCCAGCAAGGAGAGTTCGATGATCAATGACCCAGTGCTAATTAATGACTGGCATCCTGTCGCGACAATGAAACAGCTCACCGAAAAGCCTGTGCTTGGGGTGCGTCTGTTGGGTGAAGATATTGTTGTCTGGCAAGCTGATGGTCAGTTAATGGCCTGGCAAGATTTGTGCGTGCATCGCGGCACGAAGTTATCACTGGGTAAGGTGCAGGGTGAGACCCTGGCCTGCCCCTATCACGGCTGGACATATAATCAGGAAGGCCGCTGTGTCCACATTCCTGCGCATCCTGGTCAGACACCGCCGACCAAAGCCCAGGTCAAACCCTACAAAGCCCAAGAATGCTATGGCCTGGTCTGGGTTTCGCTGGGTGAACCAACGCAGGATCTTCCCCCTTTTCCCGAATGGGATAATGCCAGCTATCGCAAAATCCTCTGTGGTCCTTACCGCATCCAGGCCAATGGGCCACGCGCCGTCGAAAATTTCTTGGATGTTGGCCATTTTCCCTTTGTGCATGAAGGTATCTTGGGCGATCAAGCGTACCCTGAGATCGAAGATTACACGGCCGAAATTACACCCGAAGGGGTGCTAGCCCAAGGCGTGCGCGTCTACCAGCCGGACCCCTATGGCACCGGCATTGGCGACACTGTGGCCTACACCTATCGCACCTATCGCCCGCTAACGGCGTACCTGCGCAAAGAATCCCAAGGCCCTAGTTTTTCGATCTTGCTGACGATCACGCCGCATGAAGCGGTGGATAGCAGCATGTGGATGTGGATGGCGATGAATTACGGGCATGAAATTCCCGAACAAGAATTGGTGGCGTGGCAAGATAGCATCGCCCTGCAAGATATTCCAATTGTCCAGTCACAGCGCCCAGAGTTGTTGCCGCTCGATTTGCAGGCCGAACTCCATTTGCGCAGTGATCGCACCGCCATTGCCTATCGCAAGTGGCTGAATGAGTTGGGGTTGACGTTTGGTACGGCCTGAACCAGAGTAAACAGCTTATGTACCGCAGACAGTCAGAAAAAACGGTTACACAGAGCACGCCGAGGAGGCACAGAGCGCACAGAGAAAAAGTAGCAAACGCTCTTCTACCGTTTTTCTCTTTGTAAGCTTTTCCTTTGTGCGCTCTGTGTAACGTGAGTAAATAGGTAATTACGCATGTGTCGTCCTTTCCATCAATCCGCTGTCGTCTATAGCTAATCTTTATTTCAATTGATCATAAAAGGGGAGTTCCATGAACAAACGTATTTTTCACTGGGCGGGTTTGTTAGTTGGTTTGCTGATGATGGCGGCCTGTGTTCAACCGGGTGCACCGGCGGCAGAAGCGACCCAAGCCGAGGCAACGCCCGCCGCGGCGGGCGTTGCCACAGCACCAAGTATCGCGCTGGTGCTGATTGGGCCCAAGGATGATAATTCCTGGGCGGCATCGGCCTATAGCGCGCTGGAAGCCCAAAAGGCCAAAGGCGCCAAGACCGCCTTTTCCGAATCGGTGAGCGATGCAGATGCGGCACGTGTGATGCGCGAGTATGTCGATCAAGGCTTTAATATCATCATTGCCCATAGCTTCAGCTATCAAGATGCCACGTTTGAGGTCGCCAAAGATGCGCCAAAGGTGAACTTTGCCTGGGCCGGTGCGATTGGCAAAACCGACAAAAATGTTGCCGATTATGACCAACCGTTCTACGAACCGGCCTATTTGGTGGGCATCCTGGCTGGATATGTGTCAAAAACCGGCAATCTGGGTGCGCTCTATGGTTTTGATATCCCATCGTGCCACGCCATGGGCGAAGCCATGTTGGCAGCGGCCAAGACGATCAACCCCAAGGCCAATTTGACGGTGACAGCCGTCGGCGATTGGGGCGATGTTTCCAAAGCCAAAGAAGCGGGATTGGCCCAACATGATACCAAAGGCGTAGATTTCTGGATCGGCTGTGGTGAAGGGCCTACGCTAGGGTCGATTGAAGCAGCCAAGCAGGCCGGCGGCTACACGACTGGTTATGTGGGCGATATGGCTAAACTCGGCCCGGATGTGGTGATGTCGAGCATCGTTTGGAATATGAACCCAATCTTCGACGCGATTGCGAGGGACACCGCGGCTGGCACCTTTAGTGGCCCCTACTACCAGTTTGGCGTGAAGGATGATGCGCTGGATGTGGTAATCAATCCAGCGTTGCAAGACAAGGTGCCAGCAGAGGCATTGGCGGCCATTGATAAGGCGCGCGCCGCGATCAAAGATGGTTCGTTAAAGGTGCCGTTCGTACCGCAGTAAATGTGATGAGTGATAAGTGATGAGTGAAGATTGACAATCACTCATCACTTATCACTCATCACTTATCATCCCTCCACCTACCACATACCCATTCCCTAATGATACCGACCAACGCTTCCACACCGCCTGTCGTCGAGCTGCGCAATATCGTCAAACATTTTCACGGTGGCGTGCTGGCCAACGATCAGATTACGATCCAGTTGCAACGCGGTGAAATTTTGGGCCTATTGGGCGAAAACGGCGCGGGCAAAACCACCTTAATGAACATTCTTTATGGTCTGCTCCAGCCGGATGCGGGTGAAATTTTTGTGCGTGGGCAACGCAGCCATTTCCGTTCGACGCATGATGCCATTGCGCACGGGTTGGGGATGGTGCACCAACATTTTATGCTCGTGCCCACCTTCACTGTGGCTGAAAATCTGGTGCTAGGCCAGCCCTCACCGCGCAAACCCTTCTTGGAAAACCGGAAAACTGTCGCCCGGCGCATCAGCCAGCTTTCCGAGCAGTATGGCCTCCAGGTCGATCCGAACGCCGAAGTCTGGCAACTTTCTGTTGGCCAGGAACAGCGGGTGGAAATTCTCAAGACGCTCTATCGGGGCGCCGAAATTCTCATCCTCGATGAACCGACGGCGGTGCTCACACCCCAAGAGGTTGATGAATTGATCACCATCCTGCGCAAGCTGGCGCAGGACGGTCGCTCCTTGATCTTTATCAGCCATAAGCTCCACGAAGTCATGCAGATCTGTGATCGGGTGGCCGTCTTGCGGGATGGGCGTTTGGTTCACACCACGCCGGTGCAGGCCACCAACCCAGCCGAATTGAGCCGGATGATGGTGGGGCGCGATGTGGTGCTGCGCGTGAACAAAGGACCGGCCAAGCCAGGCGCAGTCCGTTTACGTCTCCAAAATCTCCAGGTGCGCGATGACCGGCAATTGTTGGCGCTGCGCGATGTGAGTCTAGCGGTACACGCCGGTGAGATCGTCGGCATTGCTGGTGTGGAAGGCAACGGTCAACGCGAACTGGAAGAGGCGATTGTGGGCTTGCGGCCGGTCGAACAAGGTCAGGTGCAGCTCAACCAGCAAGATGTGACCAATCGCCCGCCACGGGTGCTTTTTAACGCCGGCTTGGGCCATGTGCCGTCGGATCGTTACAAAACTGCCTTGCTCAGAGAGTTTAGCATTGCGGAGAATTTAGTATTGTCGCGCATCGATCAGCCGCCATTTACTCAGCACGGTCTGCTCAATCAGCCGGCCATTGACCAGAATGCCCGCACATTAATCCAGCAGTTTGATATCCGCGCGCCAGCGATTGATACAGCAGTCGCGAAACTCTCGGGGGGCAACGCGCAAAAGGTGGTGCTGGCACGCGAGTTAAGCCATCAACCCCAAGTCTTGCTGGTGGCGCAGCCGACGCGCGGGGTGGATGTGGGCGCCATTGAATATGTCCATCAAGCATTGGTGCGCCAACGGGACCAAGGCATGGCGATTTTACTCATTTCGACCGAACTCGAAGAAATTTTGAATTTGAGCGACCGGATTATTGTGCTTTATGAAGGCCAGGTGATGGGTGAATGTCTGGCCAGCGAAGCCGATGTTCAAACCCTGGGTCTGATGATGGCCGGTTCCAAGCTGGCCACCATTGCCAATCAACAGGGTGGTGCGACAAAATGAGCGAAGCCCAATCCAGCGGAGCGCCAAGCGCGGCGCAGGCTACGATCCAGCGTCGACAACCGCGCCGCGCCACCACCATTTGGTCATTACTGGCCCCGCTGCTCGGCGCCCTGGCGGGATTGTTGGTGGGCGCGTTCCTGATCTGGTTGTCGGGCGCCAATCCCATTACAGCCTATGGCGTTATGGTGAGCGGGGCCTTTGGCGGCACGCGGCAGATTACGGAAACCCTGCTCCTCATTGGCCCGTTGTTATTGATGGGTCTTGGTTTAACCGTAGCCTTTCGCGGGCGCGTCTGGAATATTGGCGGCGAGGGCCAATATTATATGGGTGCGTTGGCCGGCACAGTGGTGGGCCTATTTTTTCAACAACGCCTACCAGGCTTGGCCTTAATTCCCCTGATGTTAATCGCAGGTATGGCAGGCGGTGCGCTCTGGGCAGGAATTGCGGCGCTGCTCAAAATTCGCTTTGGCGTTAACGAAATTATTGCCACCTTGATGTTGAATTATATTGCCGAATATACCGTCCTCTACCTGGCACGCGTACCGCTAAAAGATCCGACGAGCTTTCTGCCACAAAGCGCCCAGTTGCTCAGCCCAGCCCGTATGCCCACATTAGTGGGCACACGAATTCACCTGGGGATTGCGCTGGCATTCTTGCTGATTCCACTGATTTACTTACTCCTCTGGAAAACACCACTCGGATTCCGCATCCGCGCCATTGGCGCCAACACAACCGTGGCCTATCACGCCGGGATGAATGTGGCCTTTGGTTTGGCTTTCGCCCTGCTCTTCAGTGGCGCCCTGGCGGGTTTGACGGGAATTATCGAAGTCAGCGCGTTGCATACGCGCCTGAAAGCTGGCATCTCGGGGAATTATGGTTTTACGGGCATCTTGGTGGCCTTGCTCGGTCGCCTGCATCCCCTAGGGGTGCTCGTGGCTGCTTGCTTTTTTGCCGCATTGGCGATTGGGGCGCAGACGATGCACAGTGTTTATGGTCTGCCCATTGCACTCGCTCAGGTGATCCAAGGGCTGGTCGTCCTCTTTGTGCTGGCCGCCGACGCACTCGCACGCCGCTACGGGAAGTAACGATGCAAGATTTAAATCATCTCCTCACCGCCGCTTTTGTGATTAGTCTGCTCACCTCGGGCATCCGCTTGGCCATTCCGATCTTTCTGGCCGCGCTGGGCGAAATTATCACCGAACGCGGTGGGGTATTAAATTTAGGGCTGGAAGGGATCATGCTGGTCGGCGCGCTGGCTGGCTTTATGGTAGCCTATGATGCCGAGCAGTTATTCGCGCCATCTTGGCTTTGGCTCACGCCGTGGCTGGGGCTGCTGGCCGGCGCCATTGCGGGGATGGGGATGGGCTTGATCATGGCGGTGCTGGCCGTTTCGCTGCAAACCGATCAGGTCATTGCCAGCATTACCCTGGTCATTGTCGGCCAGGGCGCAACAACCTATCTATTTCGCCAACAGTTTGGTTCACTCACGGCGCGGATTCATCCGCTACCCGCCGTCCCAATTCCGCTGTTGGCCAAGCTCCCGGTGCTAGGCGAGGTGTTCTTTCAGCATGATCTGATGACCTATTTTAGCATTGTGCTGCTGGTCGCGGCCTGGTATTTTCTCTACCAGACTGTTGGCGGGCTTAATATTCGGGCGGTCGGTGAGCATCCTGCGGCGGCAGATACATCCGGGATTAATGTGACGGCGGTCCGTTATGGCGCTATCCTGATCGGGGCGGCCTTCGCAGGCTTGGGTGGGGCGGTGCTCACCGTGGCGCAATTGGGCATTTTCAGCGAGGGAATCACCGCTGGACAGGGCTGGATCGCCATTGCCCTGGTCATTTTTGCCCGCTGGCGGCCCGGGCTGGCCTTCGGTGGCGCGCTGCTCTTTGGCCTGGCCACGGCTCTCCAATTTCGGATCCAGGCGCTCAATCTGCAATTTATCCCCTATGAGCTTCTCCTTATGCTACCCTATCTCCTCACCCTGTTAGTGCTGTTACGCGGCACGCGCCGTGCAGAAGCCCCCGCCGCGCTGGGTCGGCCTTATAGCAAAGAATGACACGAGCACGCGGTTGGTAGCTTCCCCTTTTGGATGAACGCTAGCGACTTTAACTTGATTAGCAAGCGATCAGTTCGGCCCTACAAATCGCCATCTTTATCTTGGTTATAGACAAAGTATTAACTCATGCTCCGTTATTCTGATGTAGAGCAGATTTATTTTTGGACAATTGCTCGTTTATCCTGTCCGCTATTGGATATTTATTTTTAAAACTTTAAATCAGGTGACTTGAAACAGACTTTAATTATCCTCTTGACAAAGTTAGGGGGATATGATATTTTATTATTATCGGCACCCGTATAAACTTAATCTCTTATGTCATAGCCCCTTATGGCATAACGCAACAAAACCAGCCACAAAGTTGTTCGCTTGCCTCTATTGTTGATCCGTTTTTCAGGTTGTCCTGACCACTAGCAAGAGGGGGAATCTCCATGAAGAATAGAAGAAATTCGCCAGAAAGCGCCAACCGTTATAGCCGTCGTCACTTTCTACGTCTGTCCACCATGGCCATGGGCGGATTGGCAGTGGCCGCATGTACACCAGGCACCGCCAATGCACCAGCCGCAGGTGGCCAGACCGGCCAAAATGCCGCTTCCACAGCGCCAGTCGAGGTCTCGTTTCAGCATTTCTTTGATTCACCAGAGTTAAAGGCAACCTTTGACCCGATCTTTGCGAGCATTGAGCAAGAGACAAAGACAAAGATTCGCAGTGTTCCTACGCCTTATGGCGAGATGCTGACCAAATTGCTGACGATGACGGCGGGTGGGACTCCGCCTGATCTCACTTCAGCGGCGAGTGATTGGGTGAAAGATGCCTCAGGCCGTGGAATTTTCTTATCTTTGCAGGATCGACTCTCCCTGTTGCCGTTTCCAACCTCAGATTTTATGCCGTCGCGCTTGCAAGACGGCTCCTATAATGGCGTCAGCTATAGCGTGCCTGTCGACCAAGGCTCCACTGGCATGTATTACAACAAAGATATCTTTGATAAGGCGGGCATCGAGTATCCCAATAAGACCTGGACGTGGGAGAAACTGCGCGAGGTGGCGATCCAGTTGACGGTTGACAAGCAAGGGCGCACCCCGAAGGACGCCGGATTTGATCCAGAAA
>JAPLGZ010000352.1 GCA_026389895.1 Chloroflexota bacterium
CATGGCGTTCTCAGATTGTACACCCTATTAATTTAATGAACCTGCTTCTAGCGTACAGGCTTTGGCGCGTTTAGGCATCGCGCGCCCAAGAACCTGGATTTAATGGGCCCAGGATAAGGACGTCTAACTCTAAACAATCCACCTAACCAACCCTGAGGGAGGTCAAGAGCAACCAATCGAATCCGTGATCAGCCCAATCTAAGTGTAAATAATCTGCTTTCCCATAACATGAAGAAGAGTGATTAATGTTTCATCTGCGATCTTTTGTGCCGCAATCTTTTGCTCATCCTGCCAGAACCTGTCGGCTGTGCTCATGGGCATACCTTGTGTTATGCCTAGCTATTGCTGGACTAATGAATCTTGCTCCTGTTTGGGCGCATGGTGATGTTGAACCCAGCACGCCTGACCAACCCGCATTGACCAACCAACAGCTGTTTTTTCCGTTCATTTCCACCACTGATCAAGCCATTGGGCATGGTCACGACGATTACGACTTGGCCGAACAGGCGCGCCAGCGCAACGAACCACCGTTTGTGGCGCCCGAAGTCCAACCCGCCGCGGCCACTGATCTAATTCGGATTGGCCAGTGGGGGGCAACGGTCACCTGGCCTTTTGTCTTTGCGTCGGCGGCCAGCTTGCCAGACGGCCGCATTGTGGCCTGGGGCGGCAACAACGTCAGTTCGTTTAATGGAGGGAATTATACCTATAGCGCGGTCTGGAGTCCGGTGACCGGTCAGTTTCTCACTACCCCCAATAGCAACCATTCGATGTTTTGTGGCATCCCCACCACGTTGGAGGATGGGCGGGTGCTGGTCAATGGTGGTGATGGCAATAATCCGCATGCCAGCATCTTTGATTACCGCACCAATCAATGGCAGCGCATCGACGAAATGGTCAATGGCCGTTGGTATCCTGGCAGCGTCGCCCTGCCTACAGGCCAGGTCTTTACCGCAATTGGCGAAGGCGGTGGCCAATACCCCGAAATCTGGACGCCGGGCCAAGGGTGGGCGCTGCAGACTGGCGCCAATCTACAAGGCCCGATTCTAAACTACACCGGCTACCAGACAAACTGGCTGCCCTATTTCCATCTGGCGCCCAACGGCCAGATCTTCCATTCCGGCCCGACGCCGCAAATGAATTGGATTAACTTAACCGGCAATGGCAGTGTCACGGCAGCGGGGCTCACAAATACCTGGTATCCCAAATATAGCACGGTCGTCATGTATGACGAAGGCAAATTGCTGATGGCCGGTGGCGCTGTTGATACGAGCAGCACGGCCGCTGGCACCAACCAGGCGGCCCTGATTGACATCAACGGCGCTACCGCGCAGCGTACAGCCATTGCGCCGATGACCTATGCGCGCAAATTTAACAGCAACGTGATCTTGCCGACCGGTGAGGTGATGATCATTGGCGGCAATACTTCTGGCACTGAATTTAGCGATAACGGCACCATTCTGACGCCGGAGATCTGGAACCCAGAGACCAAAGCTTGGCGCACCGTGGCCGATATGGGCGTACCGCGTAACTATCATTCGGTGGCACTGTTGATGCCGGATGGCCGCGTTTGGTCGGGTGGTGGTGGGCTCTGCGCCTGTGCCGCCGATCACCCCAATGCCCAAATCTATTCACCGCCCTATCTCTTTGATGCTGCTGGTGGCGCGGCGATTCGTCCGGCGATTACCGCCGCGCCGGACATCGTCACCTATGGGCGCACCTTCACCGTGCAAGCTTCGGCAGGCATCCAGAAATTCAGCCTGATCAAGATTTCGGCGGTTACCCATGATCTGAACTCGGATCTCCGTTATCTGCGCGTGCCGTTTACCAGCGTGACCAGCGGTCAATATCAGCTTACGATGCACAGCAATCGTAACGTCTTGACCCCTGGGTATTGGATGCTCTTTGCGGTGGACGGTCAAGGCGTCCCGTCCGTTGCCAAGATCATCCAGGTGGTGACTTCTGGTGCACCCAGGATAACTAACCTCGGCGCCCAGAGCACCGCTGTGAATACAGCCGTAAATCTGCCGATCAGCGCGGTCAGCGTAACCGGTAATCCATTGACCTATAGCGCCACTGGCCTGCCAAATGGGCTGGCGATCAACAGCAGCACCGGCGTCATTGCCGGAACTGTCACCACGGTTGGGCTCTTTCATGTTGCCGTCACGGTCAACGATGGCGGCAACAATGTCAGCAACTTTGACTGGACGGTCTATCAACCCGGCACCACGCGGTATGTGAAGTTCGTCGCCTTGTCCGAAGTCGCCGGGAATCCTTGGGCATCTGCGGCTGAGTTTAATGTGCTTGACAGCCAAGGCAATGCGCTGAGCCGCACCGGTTGGACAATCACCGCCGACAGCGCAGAACCGACCGGCGAAGGTGGCCATCCTGCCGCCTATGCGATTGATGGCAATACTAGCACCTTTTGGCATACACCTTGGGTCGCCACGACGCCGGTTTATCCACATTCGCTCACCATCAATCTGGGCGCGACCTATACAATTGGCGGCTTCCGCTATCTGCCGCGCCAGGATGCCAGCGCCAATGGGACAGTTGCCAACTATCAAATTTTTGCCAGCACAGATGGGGTCAATTGGGGGCAACCCGTGGCGCAAGGCACTTGGGCCAACAACAAAACCGAGAAGACTGTCATTTTGCCCGTGAACCGTGCCCCGGTGGTGACGACACCAACCAATCAGACCAACCTGGTCGGCAATACTGTGACGTTGCCGATCAGCGCCACCGACCCCGATGGCGATCCCCTCACCTATAGCGCGACCGGCTTGCCCGCCGGCCTCGCCATTAACAGCACCGGTGTGATTGCCGGCACCGTCAATACCGCGGGCACGTTTGGTGTTGCGGTCACGGCTAATGATGGCAAAGGGGGCATCGCTACTGGCAATTTTACCTGGACGGTTAGCCAGCCGAGCTTTACGCTCAACCCGATGTTCAGTCCACCGAAACCAGTGAACACGACTGTCAATTACACGGCGAGCGTTAGCAATGGCGTGAACCCACGGGTCAAATGGCTCTTTGGTGATGGCAGCGCCGAGACGGCCTATGCCACTACGCTTACTACAAGTCACATTTTTACGCAGCCCGGTATCTATGTTGTGAAACTAACCGCCACCGACGACAGTGGCCGCGAGCAGAGCCTCACTTTTGCCCAGGCCATTCATCTGCCGCCCACCGCCAATCGTCCCGCCGTTTCCATGAACATTGCCTACGAAGCGCGCGCCAATGCGAATGGTCGGATCTGGGTGGTCAATCAAGACAACGATACAGTCAGCGTCTTCGATGCCGTCACCAACGGCAAGCTGGCGGAGATTGCGGTGGGCAAAGCACCCCGCAGCCTGGCTATCGCGCCGAATGGCCGCGTCTGGGTGACCAACAAAGGCGCGGCGACGATCAGCCTGATCGATCCGAACACGCTGGCTGTCGTGCAAACCGTCAACTTACCCTATGCCGCGCAGCCCTTTGGCATCACCTTCAGCCCCACCGGCACGGCGGCCTATGTGGCGCTCGAAGCTAGCGGTTTGTTGGTCCGCTTTGACCCCAATACAGCTACCCAGACGGGCAGTTTGAATGTTGGCGTCAATGTCCGCCAACTGACCGTCAGCGCCGATGGCAGCAAACTGTATGTTTCACGCTTCATCACGCCACGTGTGCCCGGTGAAGAGACCGCCACGCCGCAAATGGCCAACGGCGGTGCTGAAATCGTCCTTGTCGATACGGCCAGCCTGAGCGTGCGCAAGACAATTATCCTGCGTTCCAGTGATAAGCCGGACACGGAAGTCCAAGGGCGCGGTCTACCCAACTATCTCGGCCCGGTTGTGATCGCGCCAGATGGGGTGAATGGCTGGACGCCGTCTAAGCAAGATAATATCCTGCGCGGCGCCCTGCGCGATGGCAACAATCTCAATTTCCAAAACACGGTGCGCGCCATCGCTTCGCATCTCGACTTGACGAATGATGTTGAAGATTACGCCACGCGCCTGGATCTCGATAATGCTGGGGTGGCCAATACGGCGCTCTTTGACAAGTCGGGCAGCTATCTCTTTGTCGCGTTGGAGACCAATCGGCAGGTGGCGGTGATCGACGCGTATGGCCGGCGCGAACTTTTCCGCATGGATGTGGGGCGGGCGCCGCAAGGGTTAGCCCTCTCCGCCGACGGTCTGAAGCTTTACGTAAACAATTTCATGGATCGCACAATCACGGCGCTTGACATCAGCAAGGTGATCAACGAGGGCAAAAACATCGCGCCAACGCTGGCCACCTATCCCAGTGTCACCACTGAGAAACTGGCCGTCACAGTCTTAAAAGGCAAGCAGTTCTTCTATGACGCCAAAGACCCGCGCCTGGCGCGCGATAGCTACATCAGTTGCGCCGCCTGTCATAACGATGG
>JAPLGZ010000576.1 GCA_026389895.1 Chloroflexota bacterium
ACTGTACGAGCAGGGCCGGCTAAACCTTGACGACCCGGTGACGGTCTATCTGGCTGACTTTGCCGTGGACTACCCGCCGGGAGCCAGCCAGCCGATCACCATTCGCCACCTGCTCAATCATAGTTCCGGTCTGCCCGATACCGTTCCGGCCATAATCGGCTGGGTGCATTATGAGGGTGAACTGGTCAACCAGACTGAATTGCTGGAGCGTCACCTACCACAGTACAAGAAACTGAACTTTGCACCAGGCAGCAAGGCGAGCTATAGCAATTTGGGCTACATGGTCTTGGGCGCGGTGATCGAGGCGGTGAGCGGTCAGGCATACGCCGACTACGTGAGCGAACATATCTTGCATCCATTAGGCATGACACAGACCGGCTTTCTTTACACACCGGCCATGCAACAGCACGAAGCTAGCGGATCGCAACCTGTGGTGCATCCCTACACTCCCCTGTTGCCCTTCTTGCTCGATCCAAGGGCCCTGATCAACCAACGCCGCGGGCGCACCTTGTGGCTGAACCGTGTCCAATTAGACCCTTTACCCTCTTCGGGTCTAATTGGGCCGGCGCCTGATGTAGCCAGACTGTTATTGGCTTACCTAAACGGAGGTGAGCTTGAGGGCGCCCGCATTCTATCATCACAGAGTGTGGCATTGATGACAAATGCCAGCCATCTGCTGGGGGAAGGCCCGAATATGGCGGCGTATACGAACGGTCAACATGGTCTGGGATGGTATGTTATTTCCGAAGGAGAAAGAGTGCGCCTGCAACATCATGGTGGGGGGCCGGGCTTTGCCACCACGATGCGTCTTTATCCGGAGGAAAAGCTGGGCATCGCCATCTTGGCCAATGGCACCGATCTGGATCGCGATGGGATTGCTGACCGGCTAGCCCAGCTCAAGTGGACGACGCACTGATCAGAAGAAAGGTAGGGGCGAGGCATGCCTCGCCCCTATGATGAGAAAGTCCAGTAAACCGTTGAGTGCAGACGCAATTATCGGAAACACGAAGGAGGAAATCGTCATGTTTACACTTGAAACCAAGTCGTCATCCCAGCCGGCCAGCGCACCTGGTCTGACGACTTGGATCAAAGAACATCCGCTACGCACCTACATTTTTCTGACCTTTGGGCTAACGTGGCCCCTGATGCTGATTGAGGTGCTTGGCTCGTGGGGCGTGATCGCGTTCCGTCTCACGCTTTCTGGAATGGGTCTCTTGATTACGCTATTCGTGGCTTATGGGCCCACCATTGCCGCCCTGATCGTGACCGGCATGACCCGTGGTCGGGCGGGCATTCGCACCTTGTTGGGGCGTCTGTTGATCTGGCGGGTAGGATGGCAATGGTACGCTGCCGCCATCTTGCTCCCAGGCGTTATCGGCTTGGGTGCGACGGCCCTCTATGCGTTGCGGGGTGGCACGCTTGCGGCATGGCCATCCTTCTCTTGGGGCATGTTCCTTCTGCTCCCCGTTTCTTTCTTGGTGCGCGGTATTGTCAATGGCGAAGAGATCGGTTGGCGCGGTTTTGCCTTGCCACACCTCCAAACTCGTTGGAACGCATTGACAGCCAGTCTCGTGCTCGGTGGCGTTTGGGCGCTGTTTCATCTGCCGATATTTTTTGTCCACGGCGCCAGTGTCCTCGGTAGCCAGAACAGTATGAACCCACTGGCTTTTCTGATCAACGTACTAGCGGGCGCCATCCTAATGACCTGGCTCTTTAATAACACGCAGGGCAGCCTGTTGATCGCATACCTCTATCATGCCGCCGTCAATACCTGGACATCAGAGATCTTCCGTACCAATAGCCTTGATGGTCTGGTTTTGACGGTCTTAGCCGTGCTGATCGTGGTTGGCATCTTTGGCCCATCGCACCTCACTCGCAAGCTGGCCGGTAAAAAGGAAAAGGGGTAAATGACGAATGGCGTTGGTCAGACCAAGATGCCTGCCCTTGGAAAAATCCATTGCCAAGCCGATAACCGGCTTTCGGGGTCTCTTGCCGAGTTATCAGAAAGCAGCTTTTGATTGCTAAAAGACGCAAATCAATGTTATCCTGAGCGAACAAAGGCCCTGGCGCGGCGCTAATCCTTGCCCACTTTGCCTTGCATTTATGTTTGCGCGTATGACTAATGAGCAAGTTCATTTAATTGAGACGAGCCGCTGGCGCGGTGCGAAGGGTTCAAGACATGGAAAAAGTAGATCAAGCTTTGTTGGATCGCATTTTTATTAAAGACTTGTTAGTGCGCGGTATCATTGGGGTGAATCCAGATGAGCGGATTAATCGCCAAGATGTTTTAGTGAATGCCACACTTTGGGCGGATACACGCACCGCGGGCGCCAGCGATAACGTGACCGATACCGTCAATTATTTCACAGTGGCCACGGCCATCATTGAACATATTGAACGCACCACACCCTATCTGGTCGAAAAGTTGGCGGCTGATCTGGTTCAGCTTTGCTTTGCGACCGACCAGCGCATCCAGGCCATCGAACTCTCCGTCGAAAAGCCCGCGGCGGTGCCTTTTGCCCGCTCAGTTGGCTTGACCATCTATCGGACAAGGGACAAAGCATAAAGTGCTCTTTCCCCAATCCTAATGGGCAGTTAAATGTCGACCGCGCGTCTCGGTTGCAAGTCATAGCGCTAAGCGGCCTCTAAACAATCCAAGGGGTGTCCACAGACGCACGCTAGCGCTCAGCTAAGGCGTACTGGGTGGCGGACAATAATCGGTAGTTAGCCACCTGGGCGTAAAAAAAGCGCCCAGGCCGTTGACCTGAACGCTTCTCATATAGACAATTTGACTCAATTGTTTTGACTAGTGCCCCGGGCAGGACTTGAACCTGCAACCCGCTGATTAAGAGTCAGCTGCTCTGCCAATTGAGCTACCGAGGCGTATTATCATGCCGTCACTTACCTTGACCCTGGACTGTTGCCGCCAAACTTTTCGTACGTAGTCTTTGCTCTGGGCCTGGGTCGTGACTGATGAATGGCAGTATACTGATTTAGGGCAAGATTGTCAAAAAAATAGAGCGCAAACTGTACTTTACCTGTGCCAACCAGCCAGGCTTCATTGGCCCATATGCAGCAGAATCGCGATCACCACAAAGGCAACGATTCCGATGGCCAACCATTTCAGTTCGCGGCGTCCAATGCGTGCGCCGCGCCGGTTGGTGCGGGGATAATCATAGTCATCTTCATAACGATTACGTCGTCGATAACGCCGGTAATAGCGCATAGGGTTAAATCTCCTTCCTTGGTTTCAAGGGGGCATTATGCGAGCTTCTGCTCTTCTGGCGGCTTAACCGCGCTAAAGCTGCGATAGAGCAGCAGATCATAGACGATTTTGAGGCCACCGGCCAGAAAGAATGGGGCGCTCAAAAAGGAAGCGGCAAAGAGAAAGCCGGTGATCGTGGGGGCAAAGGCACTGGCAATCGTGCGTGTAATGGTGGTGACCCCCGCGGCGGCGGCGCGCTCGTCGGGCGCAACCACCGCCATCGTGTAGGATTGGCGCGTCGGTACATCCATCTGCGAGATGCTAAAGCGGGCCAGCAACATGGCAATGGCCCACCCGGCGTTGGGCATCAGCGGCACAAGCATGAGCAAAAGATTGGATGGAATATGCGTCCAAACCATGGTGTTGATCAGGCCAATGCGCGCCGCCAATCGGCCCGCGGCCAGTGCGGAAAGCCCGGCCAGAAAATTGGCGCCAAAGAAAATTTCGCCAATCACACGCACGTCTACCCCATATCGCCGGTGAAACCAATAGGCGATCACACTTTGCAAGACCAACCCACCCCCAAAAGCATCGAGGGCAAATATCCCCGCCAGCCGCAAGACCACATTGCGTGAGCGGTGTAACCCAAAGCGAGGGGCCGTCTGGGTGGCGTCGGTGCCCGTGCCGACATAGGCCTGCGCCTCGACCTGGTGCGACAACCGGGTGAACAAAAAGAAGAGGGCCACGCCCAGCAAGGCATAAACGCCGATAATGACGCGGTAGCTCGCCAATGGCGAGTAGCCAGCCTGTTGTAAGGCACTGGCGACGGCGCCGGATAGGAGCGCGCCCAAGGCCGTTGAGAAGGAGCCAACCAAGTTATACCAGGCAAAGACACCTGTTCGAAACTCATTTTGAGTGGTTTGGGGCAAGGCGGCCTGTTCAATTGACAGAAAAGCCCCCACTTCGCTGCCGCCAGGGCTGAGCGTGCCCACAATCGCCGCCAGCACAAGCAAGAGCAGGCTGTTGGTCAGCGCCAACGTCAGGCCGGCCAGGATCATCAACCCCGCACCGATCATCAACATCCGCCGCCGCCCCAGCCGGTCCGCCACAAAGGTGATCGCCAGCGAGATTGTCGCATCACCAATCAATGTCCAGCTTAAGAGGAAACCGATCTCGGCTTCGCTTAATTGCTGCTGGGCCAGATAGAGCACCAGCACCACCGAGAGTAGACCAAAGGCAAACATGCGTACAACCCGAGCCGCAAAGAGCAGGCGACCATCGGGCGTGAGTGAATTGAGCGCGCGGGCTTCGGGCAATTGAATTAAGGCGGCCATACGGTTCATCCTACAGTATGAAAAAAAGGGGTAAAGGGGTAAGTGGTGAATTTATAGTAGATATATATCATGTAGGGACGATTATGGCTAACTGAGCATGCTCGGTAAAAGTGGTTGTCCAGTGTTTCTCTCGGTAACGCTGGACAACCACCTTCCCTGTCAATTGCGCCGCTCAATGCACTGCTTCCGCTTTGGGCTGCGCTTTTTTCTGGCGATAAGCCAGGGTTTTCTGGATGTAGGCCACGGCGTCGGGCGTTTTGCAATTGGTTTCGCCGTGATCAACCTCAACTTTGCCAATTCGCTGTGCGGCCGCGGTGGCTTGGGGCTCCAAAGTCGCATTGCGCACGCCAATCGTAATCAGGGTGTTATTCATGGCATAGCGAACGCGATTTTTGCGGCTATGGATCTCGCGCTCAAGCCTGGCTAAATGATCGATAAAATAGGCATCGGGTAGGTTTTCCTGGTGCAAGGCTAAATGTCCCACCAACTGCCAACCGGCGCTGCCAATCCACTCTTCCTCAGAATTGATCCAGGCTTCGGCTTTGGTCTGCGCAAAGGGTGTCCGACCCACCAGGCCCACAAGAGCATCGGTGAGCATATAATTGGCCAGATCCTGCGCCCAACCTTCCACTAATTCCGCCGTACAGAGTTGTGGGTCGGCAATCATCATCGCCAAAATGCGTGCATCCTGGTTGCCCGTGGCCCAGAGTTTCTGCGCCAAATCTTGATCAACTTTGAGTTTTTTCTTTAATTTTTCTAAGTTGGCAAAACTGACGCCAAAGAGTGGTTCGGTGGCCCCGTGGCGGCGATAGGTCTTGCGGGTCTGTTCAGAGCCAAGCATCTCTAGTTCGTGCATCACGGCGCTTTCGCTCATTTTGATGGCGTTTTTGCTCATGATGGCCTCCTTTCCAATCGTATAAATTTCGAGATCGTTTATGCTTTTGTATAGTACAAATGTTCAACTTGTCAAGCGGCTTTGACGATGACCTTACCCAGCGTGCCAAGCCGTTCAAGGCGCGCCGGTTCATTTTCGACTAGCCAGGCATCTTGCGCTAACAGCTGATAAGCCGCGGCAAAATGGCTCTGGGCTTCCACTGGGCGCTGTAACAATAAGAGGCATTCCCCTAACTCTTCTTGCACATACCCGTCCGTTTCACCGTTTTGTTCCAACGCCGTAAGCAGATCTTGTTGGATCGTGTATGCTTCGGGCACGCGATCCAGCGCCCGCAAAAGGCGAGCAACCGACCACTCGGCAATTTGAGTTTCGCGCGGCTGACCCTGGGGTCTACGCCAAGCGAGCGCTTTTTGGAAAATCGCCAACGCCGCTTCATATTGCTGTAGATCGTGATAGGTCCAGCCGATGTTGTTGTAGAGCGAACCCAGCCATTTTTTGGTGCGCGGATCGTTCGATTGTTCTGCCAGGGCCAGTGCTTTTTGATGCCAAGCCAGTTGTTGATCGGGCGGTTCGATGATGCCCAGCATATGCGCAGCATCGACGGCGTAGAAATCTTCGCCCACCGTTTGGGCTTCTTCCCAGACTTGCAAAAAGAGTGGCCTGGCCTGTTCTGGCTGGCGCGCGGAATTGAAGACGCGACCGCGCTCTAATGCCGCCCGCAATCTGGCGCGTGTTGATGGCTGAGTAGGCAGGGCATCTAGTAGAGTTTGCGCTTGATCCAACGTCTGGTGCGCTTCCGAAAATTTGCGTTGCAAGCCTTGGGCACGAGCAAGTTGGGTCAGGATCTCTGCATAAAGCGCCGCAGTGGGTTCAACGGTTTGCAGGCGCTGACGAAAGCGTTCTTCACTCAGTGCCGGTTGATTATAATCCCACAATTGGTCAAAATTGCTTGGTTGGTGTTCGGTTGTCATGGTCTTCTTTTCCCATGCGGCTTGATAGGTTACCCTTCGTGCGGTGAAGGCCGGCCTATGGCCCTCCTGCCTCCGCTGAATTTATTGGATCAAATATAGCACAAATGTTCGCTATGTCAAGTCACTTAACCGGCACCGAGCGCGCCATAAGGGTTAGCAACGCTGGCTGCAAATTTATTGGTCAGTTGGTTTGAGCTGGTTGACCGAAATGAGGGTCAGATTCAGATTATGCACTTTGACCAACAAGCCATGCAACTGTGCCTGGTCGCGTAACGGGCCCGTCAGGATGGTGCTGCCATTTGGCGTTAATTGGATGAGCAATGGATCGAACCATTCGGCCCATTGCTCGCCTAACTGCTCTTGGATTCTGATTTGGTACACAATCGCTTTTGTCATAGGAACCTTCGTGGGCTGGTATCCACTTCCCGGCGCGCCTGAAGCTTGCGGACGTTTCAATGGGCTGGTAACTGTCACCTGTTGCAGATTGCTGCGGTTTGAATGGGCAGAAATCTGCGTTTAATGCCAACAGGATAGCGGCCAGGGGGGCGAAGTGTCATGCCCCCTAGGGTATAGTCGGCGGTTGATTTATTGGTGAAAACCGCCAAGAGGAAGTCGAAGCTCTGGCGAGGTTGGCTGCTGAAAAGCGCGCACGGGCTGGTTACAGAAGATTTAATTCGCGGGCGCGCACCAGTGCTTGGGTGCGGCTGTTAACACCAAGCTTACCAAAAATATTATTGATATGCTTTTTGACGGTGCCAACGGTCACAATCAGCCTTTTGGCAATTTCACTGTTGGATAACCCCGCATGGACCAAGCGGAGCACCTCCATTTCACGAACACTCAGTGATTCCACGAAAGTAGTGTACCCCAGCGGCGAAACGTGAGAGGCCGCGGCGGGTGCTTGGGTAATGGGGTTGAGCGGCAAGAGACCAAACGCCATTTGCAGTTTGCTGACATAGGCCTGTAGGTGAGAATTCGGATGGCGGGTTCCCCACTCTGCAAGCTGCCTGCGCATATCTTCACCTGCATCGACGAAAAGTCGAATATATCCTTCCGGCGCAGCGAGCGTTAAGGCGCGATCCAACGTAGCCAGGGCGCCTGCTTGGTCTTGCTGGGCCTGGCAGACCTGGGCACGGAGCAGCAATAATTCAATGACGCTGCCCCAGCGTGCATGGATTTCTGCCACCTGCAACCAGCGATCCAGCGCGTGTAATAGCGCGGGCAACTGGGGTGATCGCATGTTGCCCTGCCCTTGGGCCAACTGCACGCGTGCTAAGGTCAGATAGGCAGCTTCGTGCAAGAAGTCCAATTCGTCTTCTAGGCTCAGGCCGCAATGCTCTGCCCAGTGCTGTGCCGCGACGCAATTGCCTTGAGCCAGCCAGTGCT
This sequence comes from Chloroflexota bacterium, assembly GCA_026389895.1. Lineage (GTDB taxonomy): Bacteria > Chloroflexota > Anaerolineae > Caldilineales > Caldilineaceae > JAPLGZ01. The sequence goes on from JAPLGZ010000576.1 coordinate 7,792, forward strand.
GGGCCTGCGCGGCGGCGTGGCGCTGGCGTATGACGCTGGCAAATTTGCGGGTATAGGCGAGCTGGGCCAGCGCCTCTAGGGTGGCGTCGGCGCCTGGGCGATCACCCTGGGCCTCTTGTAACCGCGCTTGGGCCATAAAACCCAAGGCAACGATATCCGCATCAACGGCTAAAGATTCCGCCATGAGCGTCATGCCCAGGTTTACGTAGGTCGCCGCCTGGGCCAGATCGTTCCAGGCATAGTGCAAGTCGCCCAAGACAAAATAATAAGCCGCGCCGCCAAACATAAAACGTAACATGGCTGGGTCGGGCAAGGCTTGGGGCGCGGCGGCCAAGGTAAGCGCGGCCTGGCGCAGGCGCCCTTGGCTTATCTGTAAACGCGCCAGATTTGTGTGACTGTTAAGCGTCGCAAATAGATTTCCCGTCGCCGCAATGGGCGCGAATACGCTTGCGGCCAACGCTTCACTCGGGGCTGTTACATCGCCGGTCACCAGCCAGGCACGGGCGAGATCCAGCATGGCCACCGCCCGCAGTCGTAGCGGTTCGGTCTCTACCAACGGCAGGCGGGCTACGGCTACCTGTGCAAAGGTGATAGCCGTGGCGAGATCGCCGGCGATGCGCGCCAGATCGGCGCGCATCGCGGCCGCCCAACCTTGGATCAAGCGGGCCTGGTCGGGCGCCGTCATTGGGTCAATCGTTTGTTCTCCCTCGTCCAGCGAACGTTCGGCGAGCTCGAATTGATTGGTAAAGAGATAGAGCGCCGCCGCATAGAGACACAACTTGGGGCGTGAGCGGAGCAATTCGGCGGGCAGGGCCTTCAGCCATTGCAGCACGGTTTGAAGCTGGCCCCGAAAGACCAAATCGGGTGTGATTTGCTCTAGAAGGTTGGCCGCGCGCCAAAAATCGCCCGCGGCCAACGCATGGTGGATGGCATCATGCAGCATGCCCATATGCGCATACCAATCACTGGCGCGTTGGTGTAACAAACTGGCCGCGGTGGGCTGGTGGTGACGCAGGCGACTGCGCAGTACTTCGGCAAAGAGATGGTGATAGCGATACCAACGGCGTTTATGATCCAGGGCAATCAGGAAGAGATTGGTGCGTTGGAGTTGTTCTAAGATAGTTTGACTATCGGCGCGCTCAGTTACGGCATCGCAAAGTGGCGCGCTCAACTGTTCGAGAATGGCCGTTTGCTCTAAAAAGTGTTGAATTTGTACTGGTTGGTGCTGTAACACCTCTTCGACCAGGTAATCGATGATGTAACGGTGACTGCCCGTAAACTGCTCGATAAAGTCCGCGCGATTCGGGTGGCCTGGGCCTGAAAGGGTCCCTTGCATCGCCAGCGCAGCCAGTTGTAACCCAGCGATCCAGCCTTCGGTGCGCGTTTCGAGTGTCGTAATTTCGGCGCTGGTCAGGTTCAGCCCCATCCTCTCATTCAAAAAAGTGGTTGCTTCGTCTGGGGTAAAACGCAAATCTTCGGCGCGAATTTCGGTCAATTGGTTGCGCATACGCCAGCGCGCCAATGGCAATGGTGGGTCAATCCGGCTGGTGATAACCAAGTGGATCGCTGGCGGCAAATGGTCAATCAAAAAGGTCAACGCTTCATGCAGCGGTTGGGCGGTGACCAGATGATAATCATCCAGCACGACGATCATCGGTGTCGTCCGCGCATCTAGCTCATTGAGCAACAATGTGAGGATGGTTTTGGGGGCAGGGGGGTGCGGCGCCGTGAGCAAGGCGAAGGCTGTCTTGCCGAACTGCGGTTGGCAAGCCTGGATAGCGGCAATCAGATAGGTGAGAAAGAGGGTTGGGTGATTATCCTCAGCGTCTAAAGACAACCAGGCAATATCTATATTCGGTGTTTGGGCTGGCCGATTTACGGGTGATGATTCGCCACTCGCGTCATTGCGTAAATCGGCCAGCCATTCGTTCACCAGCGTTGTTTTACCAAAGCCTGCTGGCGCTGCGATCAGGGTCAACGGGCGCGTCCAACCGGCTCTGAACTTGGCAACCAATTGGGGGCGACGGATCAGATCCAAGCGGGCAGGCGGCGCATATAATTTGGTCTGGAGCAATGGCACGGCCACAGAACAGCTCTCCATCGTTTATGCAGATCAGTTTGCCGATCAACGTTGCCATTATACCAGAAATTATTCTATTCTTCCTAGCGTCCAAAGCCCATTGGGCGACTGGAGCTTACCTTATTTTCCTATAGGATGGGCCTGCGCGATCACGCATCTCTCATTTTTACGGCCCGCACCAGGTCAATGCGCAGCAACTGGCTGGCGTGTAACCGTCTGCTTTGTGGATTTGATGCCATTTCCCTTCAAGCGTTGGATCAAAAAACCAACGGACAGGCTCACAATAATTTGCGTGAGGATGCCACTTTCACCCGAAAG
>JAPLGZ010000316.1 GCA_026389895.1 Chloroflexota bacterium
GAGCGGCAACAACCAGTGGTTTGTCACGCCGGTGACGCTCACCTTACAGGCGCAGGATGCGGAAAGCGGGCTCAGCGGCGTCGCCTATCAACTGGATCAGACGCGCTGGCAGACGTATACCAGACCCGTGGCACTGAGCGACGAAGGCGTGCATACGGTGAACTATCGGGCGCGCGATGCCAGTGGTCGCCTGGAAGCCACCCACACCTTGACCGTGTCCATCGACCTTACACCGCCGCAAATTCAGATGAACCTGCCGGCTACCATTACGTCTGGCCCGCTGCTGCTGACAGGATTGTATACGGTGACCGAGGCGGTGAGCCAGGTGATCACCCTGACCGTGTTGTTCAACGGCCAACCCTATCAACCCTCACAGCCGTTGCATCTGGGCGAAAACAGCGTGGACATCATGGCGATAAATGGCGCCGGGCTAGTGGCGCAACGTTCGCAGACGATTCATGTCACAGGGATCAACCTCTATTTGCCGGTTATTCAGTCCCGGTAGCCGAGTCACCTTGGTGTGGTCACCTGGCCCATTTCCAGATGACCACATCGAAATGTTGAAACCTCGCCCATTTCCTCGCTAAAAATGTTAACCTGTTTAAGATATGCTGTTAAACTTAACCGGCGAAAATAAGGCCGGTCACCGCCCTTATTACGGCAACTTGTTGAAGGTTTGCTTTCTACGATTGGCAATGGTGACGATTGACGCTTGCCATTGGCTACGGTATACTTGGTAGCGTCAGATGGGTTCGTCAACCAGTTCAGGAGTAGACTAGCGCCATGGACAGTACGCTATTGCCAGGCAGAGCGCAAACAACCAACGAACAAACGAAGATGAGTGTTCGGTCACGCTGGGTGGCCGGGTTGCAGGGTCGGCGGTTGCGTGAGGCCTTGTTAGCCTATGTTTTTTTGGCGCCCGCTTTGTTGATCATTGGCACCTTTGGGCTTTTTCCCTTGATCTTTGCCGCCTATGAAAGCACCTTAACGGGGCTAAATAAAATTGTCGGCACCTATGATGGTTTGAACAATTATGTCAAGGCGGTGGGCAATTTAGCCTATGTCTTGGGATTTTGGATTGCGGCGATTTGTCTCTTTTTGGCCGTGCGGATTGTCCTTCAGGGGCAGAAAGACGCCCAGGAGAAGAAGCAACACTTCTGGCCGTGGGTGTTGCCCGGTCTGTTGGTCGGGGTGAGCTTGGCTAGCCTGGTGGTCTTTATTTTTCGTTTTGTCCCTGCGCTGCTGGTCATTCCCAACCAATTACGCGGCAAGGCGAATACCACGGCGATGTTCCGCCAATTGGTGGGCGAGGCGTGGCGCAGTGGCCCGGTTCAACAAGCTTTTTGGGCTTTTGTTTTGTTGTTGGTTGTGGGTGTTGCGTTAAATTACCTGGTCGAGCGTTTTCAGAAACGGACGGCGCAACAAGAGACCTTTTTAGACGAGTTTACCGCGACCAGCTTTTTGCTGGTTTTTGCAGGGGGCGTGGCCTGGTTGACCTGGACTGAGGTGAGCAAGGCCTATGCCGAGGCGCTGAAAACGAACAAAGGCCTCGATATTTACTCGCAAATTATCATGATCAGCGCGGGCTTTCTGTTGTTGTTGCTCGCCTGGTGGGTGTGGGACAGCGCCAGCCATCGCCAATCCACCATTAGCACAACCTTCCGTTTGGTAGGGGCGGCACTGCTCATGGTGGGCGGCTGGTTGTTGATCGGCGAGTTGCCGCGCGTGCTGGCGGCGGGTGATAAAACCTGGTGGCAAGGCCTGGCGAATACGGTCTGGTATTCGTTGGGGACGATTCCGACGCAACTAATTATCTCTTTGCTGCTGGCGGCGTTGCTCTTTCAGGACATCTGGGGGAAATCGCTCTTTCGGGTGCTCTATTTTATTCCCTATATTGCGCCATTTGTGGGCACGGCCGCGATCTTTCGGCTGCTCTTTTCCAGCCGCGCCAGCGCACCAATCAACATTTTTCTGGGCGAATTTGGGCTTAAACCGCTGCAATGGCTGAACGAACCGGCGGGAATTTTTCAACTATTGATTGGTAAAACTCCACACCTGCCAGCTTGGGCGGCCGGGCCGAGCTTGGCGCTGATTGTGATCATGATCTATGGGGTCTGGACGTTTGTTGGTTTTAACACGGTCGTCTTTCTCGCCGGGTTGGGCAACATCCCGCGTGAGGTCTATGAAGCCGCTTCGATGGATGGCGCTGGACGCTTGGCGCAATTTCGCCACATTACGCTGCCCATGCTCTCGCCCACCATCTATTTCCTGACCCTTTATTCCGTCATCGGCACCTTTAAAGCTTTCAACCATATCTATGTCTTGCGCAGCGCCGCGGCCCTGGGCTCGACGGACACGGCCAGCGTGATCATTTTTCAAGCCTTTAAGCGTGATACGCGTTATGGTTACGCGTCGGCCTTGGCTATTTTATTGTTGATTATTATTCTCGCATTGACTTATATCAACAATCGTGTCGCCAGCAAGAGGGTTTTTTATGGCTAGTCAACTATCCGTTCAACCGGTTATCCGCGCCCAACCCATGCAACAGCGCGCGCCAATGCGGCTGACACCTGGCCTGATCCTGGTCTATGTGGTGCTCATTGTCGGCGCGCTGGCCGCGATCTTGCCTTTTATCTATACGATCAGCGTTTCGCTCATGAATCAGACCGAAGCGCTGGGTGGGGCCTTTGTGCCCAAGACGGTGCATTGGGCTAATTATCTGACCGCCTGGCGCGAAGCGCGGTTTTCGCGCTATTTTCTCAACAGTGTCATCATTACCTTGATCAGTGTAGGGGGCGAACTGGTCTTTAGCACACTGGCCGCCTATGCGTTTGCCCGCATGGAATTCCCTGGCAAGGGTTTTCTGTTTAGCCTGATTATCTCCACCTTGATGCTGCCAGAAGCGGTTACTTGGGTGCCAAACTTTATTACAGTCTCGTGGCTGGGGCGAGTTGGGCCAATTCCCTGGATCAACAACTGGCCAGCTTTGACGATTCCTTTTATGGCAAGCGCCTTTGGCATCTTTTTATTACGCCAGTTTTTTCAACAAATCCCCAACGAGTTATGGGATTCGGCGCAATTAGACGGGGCTGGGCATTTGCGCTATTTGCTGCAAATCATGGTTCCGCTCTCCAAAGCGTCGTTGATGACCCTGTTGCTCTTTGGCTTTATTGGGGCTTGGAATTCGTTGGCGTGGCCGATTCTTGTCACCACCACACCCACCTGGCGACCCATTTCCTATGGCCTGCTGGCTTTCTTGGACGATGCTGGCTCGCAGTTTCACTTGCAAATGGCTGGCTCTATGATTACAATGGCCCCGATCCTCATCATTTACTTTTTCACCCAGCGCCAGTTTATTGAAGGAATTGCAACATCTGGTTTAAAAGGTTGAGTTTAATCACTTATGGCGGGTAGCGCCTCCAGGTTCACCTGAGTAGAAACTCTCTGCCTGGGTGGCGCGCGTAAAATAAGTTTTATAAACTCAAATTATTTGATACCCATCTATTATCTATCATACAAAAGTTTAAGCAGTACAAAATGCACAAGGAGAAAAACATGCAAAGAAAGCAATTCTGGTTCGTCACGCTGCTGCTCATCGCCGCGTTGATGGTGGCTGCTTGCGGTGGCGCCGCAACCGCCGAACCGGCCGCGGCGCCAACCACGGCGCCCGAAGCAACGGTCGCACCGACCGAGGCGACCACTGCGGTAACGGAGACGACCGCCACGACCAGCACGACTACGGTGAGTGAAACGGCCCCCGTGAGCGCTACGGCCCCCGTGAGCGAAACCGCACCGGTCAGCGCCACGGCTCCGGTGAGCGACACAGCGCCTGTCAGCGGTACAACAAGCGCCGCCCCTGGCAACTGTGACCTGGCGACAGATGGCGCCTTCGCTGGCGTCGATCCCCACGGCCAAAAGATCACCTGGTGGCACAATCACACTGGCGCGCGCGAAGAGAAGTTAAAAGTGCTTGTGGATGAATTCAACAAGAGCAATCCTTGTGGCATCACCGTGGATGCGCAAAGCCAGGGGAATTACGACGCGATTCGCGACAAAGTTAACGCCAGCATTAGTGCCGGTGAACAACCGGCTGCTTTGATTGTCGGCTATCAGAACGATCAGGAATTCTATCAACTCAACAATGCATTGGTTGATCTGAATCCGTATGTCGATGACCCAACTTGGGGCTTGAGCGCAGATGACAAGAAGGACTTCTACGCCAGCTTCTTTGGCCAAAGCGTACACCCGATCTTTGACAATCAGCGCTTAGGTTTCCCACCCAATCGCTCGATGGAAGTGCTCTACTACAACGCGACCTGGCTGAAAGAATTGGGCTACGATGCACCGCCCACGACCCCAGAACAATTCAAGGAAATGGCCTGTAAAGCTGCCGCCGCCAATGGTGATGGCACCGGTGGTTACATTTTACGCGATGATGCTTCGGCCTTTGCTTCGTGGACCTATGCCTTTGGTGGCGACATCCTCACCGCCGATGGCAAAGATTACGCCCTGAACACCCAGGCGACAATTGATGCGATGACGTTGCTCAAGGATATGGCCGACCAGAAGTGTGCGTTCTTCCTCGGCGACCCAGCGGCCAACGCCAATCCAGATTTTGCCGCGCGCCATGCGATTTTTGCCCAAGGTTCTAGCTCGGGTCTGCCCTTCTATGCCACAGACATGGCCAATGCCGCCAAAGAGAGTGGCAAGCCGGCCGATGAATGGGGCGTGACGGCAATTCCACACACCAGCAAGGACCCCAAGCAGAATGTCTATGGTGGCGATGTGATGTTGACCGTGACCAACCCAGAACAGCAATTGGCGGCCTGGCTCTTTGTCAAGTGGTTCACCACGCCAGAAACGCAGGCAAAATGGGATGTGATCAGTGGTTACTTCCCCACCCGCGCCAGCACGCTTGACTTGTTGGGTGATTATGTGAAAAAGAACAAACAATGGGGCCAAGCTGTCGAACTGTTGCCGTTTGCTTATTACGAACCCCAACTGATCTCTTACACGGCCGTGCGCGATGAGATGAAGAAATCCTTCCACGAGATTATTCAAGGCGCCGAGATCAAGGCTACCCTAGATGCTTTGAATACATCTGCCAGTGAGAAGCAGGCTGAGTTGATGAAAGAAGTGAAGTAATCGTCTGTAGCAGGGCAGGTGGCTGATCTTCTGGCTTCTGCTTACGATGTTTGACTACATGTAGGCCATAAAAATGGACCGTGGATTTCACCACGGCCCATTTTTATGGCCTGTTTTGTGCCTATGAAGCTGGCATAAAAATTGTGGGGGAGAGGCATGCCTCTCCCCCACAATTTTAAAGTTTACATAATGAGCCTTTCGCCCGTTGCTTACGTGAACTTCATGGCCTTAAATTGTTCAAAGTAGCGCTTAGAGCCATCTTCCTGGGTTTCACCCCAACGCTCCAGCCAATTTTTGGGCGCCTCTTCGGGGTTTGAAATCTGTGTCTTGTGACAGAGAATCGCCTCGATCTTGGTCTCAATATCAGCCGTAATATCAATTTTGACGGTTAGATCACGATGCCCAAAGACATACATCTGGCTGATCTTGTGCGGCAAATAACCCTCTTCCGCCATATCTGGATAG
>JAPLGZ010000891.1 GCA_026389895.1 Chloroflexota bacterium
TGCTGTAACGGCCGAGTTTGCCGTAACTGCTGACTTTGCAGTGCAGTCATACTGGATTTGTAGTAAAGTAGACCACTTTGCAGTGTCGCTACCACATCAACCCTAACCTGACGGTGCCCCTTTAGCGTACTTTGGACTCCCTTTCGTGCCGTGACCTCGATGTACACCGCCGCCCAAGCCTTACTTTTGATAGGGGAAAAGACCGCTCATGGCCAGTGGTATGGACTGGCCATGAGCGGTAAACTGTTGTGACGTTGCTGTGACAGTCATTGCGTACCCTATTCACCATGAAAAACCAAGTTTTTGTTGTGGCTTAGGGTGTATCGAGATGCATCCTAAGCGAGCATTTGTGCTCCAAACATCAGTCGAATTAGAAAGGAAAGAGTACCTATGGAAATTCGTCTTCGCTACCTTCGGATCGCCCTTGTGGCGTTCGGTTTGATCTTTACGCTGGGTATTTATCCGCTGACCATTCTTTGGCCGGATGGTTGGGCCTGGCATACGGGCCATTCCGACTACATCTGGATGATCCTCAGCATTTACGCTACGTTGGGCATCTTTTTACTGCTGGCGGCGCGTAACCCGCAGGAACACGCCAGTTTGATCTGGTTCACGATTTGGTCGAGCTTGGTGCATGCCGTTGTCATGGCGGTCGAAGCGATTGGGCAACCTATGCACGCCGGTCATTTGCTCGGTGATGTGCCGGCCCTGTTGATCGTGGCGGTCTTACTCGCCGTATTGATGCCACGTCGTGCCCCAATCTCGACCCACGTGGCGGCTGCTAAGGCTTAGACACTGTTTAAAAAGCAGCCTGGTAATTGAAATCAGACGCTACACCAGCAAAACCGCGCCCAGGGAGTCCCTGGGCGCGGTTTTGCAATCGGGGATGCGACGTTAGTCGCCAGGAAAAAATCTGCCACCACGGATCTCCACAAACTTCCTAACAATATAGCCCCCTACACCAGTGCCGTTGTATACTATTGTTGTTGAATATCACTTTTTTGTTGAAAAGGAGATGAATAATGGGTGAACTGTTTCCCGTGCTTGCAGGTGTCTGTATTGGCTTGGCTGTGCAGTGGATTGCCAGCGTTCGCATGCGCAATATCGCGCTCTTTGTCTTGAGCATTTTAGCGGGCTTTACGGCCAGTTACATTAGCGGCGAGCTTTTTGTGAGTTGGGACTTCTTATTGTTCGACATCCCACTCGTCTTCTTGGGGGCCGTTGTCACTTCGCTCGTGATCACCTGGCAGCGCTCCCGACCTATGTCACACTAAAAGGCGTTAGCAGGGTTGAAACCCGCGCCCAGTGGGCGCCCGTGACAGGGCCGGAAGTACCCTCAGTGACTAACTACCACCGTGCCTGAAGGCACTTCCAACCCTGTCAGCTGACTATTTTAATGGTCGGTACGGTATAATGTCTTCCTCAATTGCCAACTCTACAACCCAAGAACGGAGAAAATGACCCTATGTCAACGCTGACCGAGAGTTTATTAAATGCTATGACGTGGCGCTGCATCGGTCCGCCGCGCGGTGGGCGCGTCGTGGCCGTCGCCGGCGATCCACGTAATCCTGCCACTTTCTATTTTGGTGCGGTCGCTGGCGGTGTCTGGAAGACCACCGATGCTGGGGTCACCTGGCATAACGTTTCTGATGGCTTTTTTAAGACTTCTTCGGTGGGCGCACTGGCCGTCTCCGATTCCGACCCGAATGTCATCTATGCCGGGATGGGCGAAAGCACCATCCGCCTCGATGTTTCTTATGGCGACGGCGTTTATAAGTCGGTGGATGGCGGCCAAAGCTGGCAACATATGGGCCTGGCCGACACGCGCCACATTGGCAAGGTCCGTATCCATCCCAAAAATCCGGATATTGTTTATGTCGCCGCGCTGGGGCACGCCTTTGGGCCCAATGAAATGCGCGGCGTTTATCGTTCTAAAGATGGGGGCAAGCACTGGGAGCGTGTCCTGTATAAGAGTGACAAGGCTGGGGCCGTGGATCTTACCTTTGACCCCCACAACCCGGACATTCTCTACGCCAGCATTTGGGAAACGTATCGAAATTTCTGGGAGCTTTCCAGCGGTGGCCCTGACAGTGGTCTTTGGAAGTCTGCCGACGGCGGCGACACCTGGACCGACATCAGTGAAAACCCTGGCTTGCTCAAAGGTCTCAAAGGCAAGATCGGCGTGGCGGCATCACCGGTGAAGGCTGGCCGGGTCTGGGCGTTGGTGGAACACGCCGATGGCGCGCTCTTCCGATCGGAGGATTTTGGCGCTACCTGGCAAAAGATGACCGATAAGCAGGATTTGCGCTATCGACCCTGGTATTACAGCCACGTTTTTGCCGATTCGCAAGATGCTGACACGTTGTATATCTTAAACCTTGGGATGTGGAAATCGACCGACGGTGGCAAAAATTTTGACGAGATTCCCACACCGCATGGTGACAATCATGATCTTTGGATCGACCCGCACAACAATCAACGCATGATCGAAGGCAATGACGGTGGTGCGTGCGTGAGTTTTAATGCTGGCGAGACCTTTTCGACCATTTATAACCAGTTGACGGGGCAATTTTATAATATCACCACCGACAATCAATTCCCCTATCGCGTCTACGGCACCCAGCAAGACAATTCAAGCATCAGCGTGCCTAGTAATACCAACGATGGCGCGATTGCTTGGAGTGATTGTTATGCCGCCGGCACAGGCGAAAGTGGTTTTATTGCAGTTCACCCAGAAGACTCAAATATCGTCTATGTGGGCGCCGTGGGCAGTTCGCCCGGTGGTGGTGGGGCGTTGCAACGCTATGATCACCGCACCGGCCATATTCAACTGGTCAACGTTTGGCCGGAAGTCTACAATGGGATTGGCCCCAAAAATTTAAAATACCGTTTCCCATGGACCTTTCCCATCACCTTTTCACCCCATGAGCCAAACCTCCTTTATTCCACCGGCAACGTCGTTTTTCGTAGCCAAGATGAAGGGATGAGTTGGGAGCCGATCAGCCCCGACCTGACCCGTAACGACCCGAGCAAGTTAGGACCCTCTGGCGGACCGATTACCAAAGACACCAGCGGCGCTGAGCATTATTGCACCATCGCCACCTTTCGCTAATCACCGCATGAAAAGGGTGTCCTGTGGTCGGGCAGCGACGATGGCTTGGTCTATCTATCGCGCGACAATGGCAAAAACTGGGCCAATGTCACGCCCGCCGATCTGCCAGAGTGGAGCCTGGTGCGCACAGTAGAGCCTTCGCCGCACGATCCGGCCACGCTTTATCTGGCGGCGACGCGCTATAAACTCGATGATCCGGCGCCCTATCTCTACAAGACCACGGATTATGGACAAAACTGGCAAAAGATCACCACTGGTATTCCCGCCGATGATTATACACGGGTGATCCGCGCCGATCCGACACGCCAAGGCTTGCTCTATGTGGGCACGGAAACCGGCCTCTATCTTTCTTTAGACGACGGTGCGCATTGGCAACGCTGGCAAGCCAATTTGCCCATAACGCCGATTTGGGACTTGCTGGTCAAGGAAAACGAGTTGGTCGTCGGCACGCATGGCCGCGCTTTTTGGATTTTGGATGATTTGACGCCGCTCTATCAACTCAATGACGCGGTGGAAAAGGCCGGCCTGCATCTCTTCAAGCCGCGTTCCGCTTACCGGTTATTGCCCGATCTCTTTTCTGCCTTTTCTAGCGGCAGTGAAGGAAAAAGCTATGGCATCGGGCTGGGCAAAGCCGGGATTTCTGTGGCCAAGAAAAACGCGACGGGGCATCTGGAGACGACCTTTCTCGACTGTGGCAAAGGGGCGCCCAAAGGGGTAGTGGTTAACTTTTATATGGCGGAAGCGCTGGCTGAAAATACAAAGGTATCTCTGGCTTTTTTGGATAGCAAAGACCAGCTGATCCGCGAGTTCAAACCCAAACCTGCCGACTATGATAAGCAAGACGACAAGGAAAAGGCGATGGATCCCGGCCCTTGGTTGCCCGTGCATGCGGGTGCGAATCGTTTTCTGTGGGACTTGCGTTACCCAGGCGCCACGAAAGTATTGGGTAACAAGACCGCCGGCGCAAGTTTTGTTGGGCCGCTTGTGACGCCAGGAATTTATCACGTGCGCTTGACCATCGGTGACCGTGTACTGACTGAATCCTTTGAGGTGGTGAATGATCGGCGTGTCAAGACCTCACAGGCCGACCTAGAGGCCCAGCTGGCGCTGTTGCTCCAGATTTACGCCAAGCTTTCAGATGCGCATAAGGGGATCACCCTCTTACGCGACGTGCTCGGCCAGGCCAAAGGCTGGGCGACGCGTTTGGCGAAAAAAGCAAACAGCCAAGCCGTGGCGGCCTCGGCCAACGCATTGGCAGAAAAGCTAACCGCGATCGAAAGCGAACTGATCTTGCCAGGTGAGCAGAATGATACCTTTGGTCTCAATGAGCCGGCGCGCCTGAATGCCAAGTTGGCTTCATTGATTGCGATTGTGGGCAGCGCTGATCGGGCCCCAACGCAGCAAGCGCGTGAACTGGCGGCAGAATATTCCGCGCAGATCGACGCTCAGTTGGGCCAGTTACAGGCCCTGCTCGACAGCGATGTGGAAAGCCTGAACAGCTTGATTCAAGAGGCGAATCTCCCAGCGATTATGGTGGGGTGAAAAGGGGTCGTCGTCTGACCTGACAGGTGGAGCCCTTTCCACCTGTCAGGTCTCGAGCCCTAGAGCAATTATTTTAATGGCTTACGTACTCCAATCCCCATTGTCATCCCGATTCTAGTAAACCCCTCCTCCTCTGCCTGATTCTACTTGCGTGGCTTTCTGCTGGCGCAAGTGGTTTTACCTGCCTAAGCGTCAGTGGCTTGGGCGTGAAGCGCCATGGCCCTTCGCGCGAGCCGCTGACATTGTCGTGAAATGGTCTGAATAATGTCTTGATTGGTTGATGTTGAAAGGATTTGTAAGTAGTAATATATGGACACGCATTCAATACTTTTATCAGGAGATATCCCGTGTTCATTAAGTCTAGATCATTGAAGAGCAACATGCTGCTACTGTGGCTTGTCAGCCTAGTCCTCCTTGTCAACATACTCCCCGTCGATTGGGGAACCCCGGCCGTATATGCTGCCGATGCCCCAACAGGGATAGACAGTGTCAACGCGACGCGTGCCGTAACTGACCGAATTTCCTTCTATAACGTACCCTCCGATCATAAATTAGAGCTTCACGTTGACTATGCCAACGGAAAGACGGAGAAAATTAAATACCCCGCTGCCCTGTGCGCGCCAGGGACGGTGATTACCCATGATCTCAACCTTTATACGGTGAAGTTTGTGGCGGAAGGGTGCCAAGCAACGGTCTTCCAGAATCTTAACCTGCGCTGGTTGGGCGCTTGTCAATTTGAGTTTGAGCATGATCCAGATGCGCACATCGTCGCCCGTGGACCCTATGGAGAAATCGTAGTTGCGGATGAGCACTATCCCGTTGGCCTGCTCGAATTGACCAACCTTCCTGCCAACACAACAAGTCTTTCGGCAACGATGAGCTATACCAATGAGCAGGGACAAGCCCAAACGGGAAACGTTGAGTTCGCCTTCCATCAGCCCCATCCTGGCTGTGGTCAGGCTGCGACCCCAACACCGACGAGTACACAAACGCCTACTGCGACGATAGAGACCGAGACGCCCACTAGCACGGCAACGCCGACTGTTATTGTAGAGACAACAACCGTCACACCGACCGTGACGACAGGGACAGCGACCAGCACAGCAACACCGACCCCAACTGTAGAAACACCGACCGTCACACCGACTGCGACGCCGTTTTCGGCAGTCCTGCCACCCACAGATTTAGACCCTGTTAGTGAACCAAAGGCCCCAACAGCGGTACTATATCTGCCGCTTCTCTTAAAATAAATTCAGATAACTCGGCCCAGTTCCTAGGTTACGCTCGGTGTGGCTATATGAATCGACTGATTTGAAACCTTCGGCCTACAGGTCGAAGGTTTTATTTTAACCATAGATAGGCTGCTTATGGTCGCTCAACTTCAGGCTGTTTTTGTCGAATTAGCCGCCCCAATTGGGGCTGGCTGCCTCATGTCCCACTTGCGCAAGTTGAATGACCCAGCTACACTTCAAAGGATGCTCACCAACGCCCCTGAATCAATGAAGACAACGCTTGCACACAAGCCAGAAAGGAACTCTAATGTCCACCGCAAATCCACTCAAAGTTCATATCACCG
>JAPLGZ010000347.1 GCA_026389895.1 Chloroflexota bacterium
CCTGACCTTGTGCCAGAATCGGGCTGAGCAAGCCTTCTTGCGCCGCCGTCTAATCGAATGTACAGAAGCGGCCATTTAGCCCTGATCGCCTATTGGTCCGCAGGTTTCAATTGCCAATTCTGCACATCCCACGTCAAACTGCCCCACATATTCACTTGATAGCCATAAAGCCGATTAGAAGCGCCATAGCCTTCGGTGAAACGATAGAGATGTAATTCTGGTAGATCTGTGGTGATCAATTGCGCCAACTCACAGTACGCGGCTTGGCGTTGCTGAATATCAACCGTGCGGCCGGCCCGCTCGATGGCGGCATCGGCAGCCGCATTGATCCAGCGCGAATAATTGGCGCCAGCCGGATTGTCGGCCGAGGGAATGGCTGAGGAATGATAGGCCGCCGCCACCGCGCTTTGGGGATCGATCGGGAGCGTGCTGTCATAGACCAAAATATCGAAGTTGCCAGTCATGCGCGGTGAGCCGTCGGCATAGGAGCCGAACATCACCGGGCTTTCGTCGTTCTGGATTTTTGTCTCAATCCCTACGGCTTTAAACTGCTCTGCCAGGGCTTGCTCGAGATCTTGTAAAGGTTGAAATTTCGTATAACCTTCAATTTGCAACAGCAGTGGGGCGCCATCTTCGACATATTTTGCCTTTTCGGCGATACGCATACCGTTGGGGCCTGCGATCCAGCCTGCGGCTGGCAATAGTTGTTTCGCCTTATCAGGGTCATACCGGTACAAACGCGGCAGATCGCACTTGTACCAGCCATAGGCAAAGGGGCTGGTCGCCGGAATGGTGCCGGGATTGACTGTATTGCTGATGGTATCATAATCGATGGCATAGGCGAGCGCCTGGCGCACCCGCAGATCACCCAGGATCGGGTGGACCGGCAGCGGCCCAGGGTTGTCATCGAGCGGGCGACTCAAATTGAAGTGTAAAGCCATATTCCAGGGCCCTGGAATCTCTTGTAACGCCGCGACATTGGCTGTATGCTCGTCATAGACTTGTTTGGTCTCGCCGGGCCACAGTTGCACCTGCGCCTCGTCCTTTGCCATCATAGAGATCTGGACCGCGGGATCGGGCACGATCTGGAAAATCAGATGGCCCAGGTACGGTTGGCCTTTTAGATAGTAATAAGGATTTCGATCCATCACAATACTTTCACCCATGTTCCACGCACTGACCACAAACGGGCCTGCTGAGACGGGCTTATGATTCCACGACCAGTTGAGCATATTGTTGGCCAAGCCAGCGGCATGGCGCGGCAGCACACCATACATAAATTGTTGCAGATAAGCCTGGTTGACTTGTTTATAACGCACAATGGCGGTTAGCGGATCTGGGGTGGTGATTGTATCGATCAGGTCGAATGCAACTGCCAATACGGCGCCGCTATCGGGATTGGAGACGGCCTCCCAGGTGAATTTTACATCATCGGACGTGAGCGGCTGGCCGTCCGACCATTTGAGACCGGCGCGCAATTTCCACGTCACTGTCAAAGCATCTTTAGAGACGCCGCCATTCTCTAGCGTGGGCAATTCTGCGGCCAATACTGGTACAAATTCACCGTTTTCGTCAACAGTCGTCAACTTGGCGGTTGTGGCATCGGCCACTTGGCGCACAATCGGCGCCACAGCGAGGTATTGGTTAAGCGTCGTCGGTTCTTCGGGAATAATGAGCACGATCTTTTGATCGTGCGCCAAAATTTCTTGCGCGTCCGGCTCGGCTGTCTTCGCCTGGGTCGCAGCACAGCCGGCTAGCCAGAGGGCTAGCATCAGCAGTGGGCAGAGCAACAACAGCCTTCGAGCAAAAATGTTCATAAACTAACGATCAGCCTTAGTATTCGATATTTTCTGGGCTTTTTCTCTCCGGTAAGCATACCACTACTCGATATATCAGAAAAACTCACAATCGATGATCGAGCAAGCGCCCGTTGTGGATAAGTCGGCCGAGCCAAACTCCTCCCTGTAAGGGAGCTTCTTAGCCTAACCGCCCACAAAAAGGTCGGACATCTCGGGATGTCCGACCTTTTTGTGGGCTTATTTTGTTAATGACTAATGCTCAATCGCCCATGGGCGATTACTGGCCCTTGACTTCC
>JAPLGZ010000563.1 GCA_026389895.1 Chloroflexota bacterium
TCGCTGTCGCACCGGCCAGTGACGCGATTTCGAGCGGCAAAACGTTAAATGCCGTGAACAGAATGGTGGCCAGCATAATGCCCCCGGCCCAAGGCGCCTTCTGGCGTAAACGAGGTTCACCCCCGAAGGGCATAAGCATGAGAAAGCCAGGATCTTGTTCCACGCGCGTTAGTGCATCTTTATCCCCTTGCAGCACCAGCACGTCGCCGGCCCGCAAGCGAATGCGCGCCAATTCCTCTTTCAAAAATTCGTTTTGGCGCCAAAAACCGACGACAACGGGCCCATAACGCCGGCGAAAATCAATCTCGCGCAAACTACGGCCAATGAATTCTGCCTCGGGTGCGACAACCACCTGCACTAATTCATCGGCAAATTTTTCTACAGAGCCCAGCGTGGCCATGTCGCTGTATTGCTCTAGTGGGTGGATCTCGATCCCACGCTCATGGCGAAAAGCAACCAGGTCATCCGGCGCCGTATGGACCAAGAGCACGTCATCGACTTCAAACTGCCATTGCGTAAACGGTTGCGTCAAGTGAATGTTTTCGCGTAGCCAACCGACAACAGTAAAACCATAGCGTCCCCGCTTAATTTCAGCCAAATTTTTGCCGATAAAAGGCGAGTTTGGCAGCACTTTCAGCTCTGTAAAATAGCGGTCAACGCGAAAGCGCTGCGTCAGATCCGTGCTGCCGTCATGGCTGGGCAGCAGATATCGCCCAATCGCCACCATAAATAAAGTGCCAATCAACGAGAGCGCGATCCCAATCGGAGCAATTGAGAAGAGCCCAAGCGCCGGTCGGCCTGCTTGTTGTAACGCTGCACTGGCCACTAAAAACGCTGGCGCGCCGATAATGGTAATGGTTGTGCCCAGTGAGGCGGCAAAGGAGAGCGGCATCAATAGTTTAGACGCTGGAATTGCGTGTTTGCGGGCAAAATTTAGCGTCACCGGGAGCATAATGGCCGTCGTCGTGACATGGTGGGTAAACGCCGAAAACGCCGCCACCATCAACATGATCACCGAGACCGCACGGGTATAACCCGACCCCGCCAGTTGCGCCACCCAAGCGCCAAACACATCGCTGATGCCTGTTTGGTGTAGGGCGTCACTAAGCACGAAGATTGCCGCCACAACGATGGCCGGTTCGCTCCCAAAACCCGACAACGCTTCTGTCGATTTTAAGAGTCCTGTGATGGCCAGCGCGAGAATCACGAATAGGGCGACGAGATCATTGCGCACCCACTCCGTTAATAACAAGATAAAGGCGGCGATGAGGATGATAAAAAAAGTTATCTGTTGAATGGTGAGTGCTGCAAACAAGTAAAATCTCCTCGTCTAGTCTATAGAGTCTAAGTGGATGGTCTGCGAATTGGCGTGCAGATGATTATAGTGGAAAGTGGTGAAGATTGACGAACGAAGATTTAACCTGGTGGCGTGGGGTAGTACAACAGGGCTTAGCAGGCAAAGACCGCAAAGTCGAATAAGTTACGCTAGTTTTCTTTGCGCCTTTGTGCAAGTTCTATATAAACAAAAGTGCGAGCCGGTCATCACCGGCTCGCACTTTTATATTTTACTGCACAAAACAAAGTAAAATGCTACGCTTCAACCCGACCTGCGCCGGCGATGGTGCCGACGAGCACATCCCGGTTTAAGCGGGCAATAAAGTCCATGCTGATCGATTTGGGACAGACGGCCTCACATTCACCAATATTGGTGCAGCCGCCAAAGCCTTCAGCGTCTTGCTGGTTGATCATGAGTACGGCGCGGCGATTGCGTTCGGGTTGGCCCTGCGGCAGAAGGCCCAAATGAGCGGCCTTTGCTGCTGTAAAGAGCATGGCAGAACCATTGGGGCAAGCGGCCACGCAGGCGCCACAAGCGATACATTGCGCGGCGTCCATGGCTAAATCGGATTGCTCTTTACCCACCGGTAGTGTATTGGCGTCTGGTGCACTGCCCGTGGAGACCGAGATATAGCCACCGGCTTGGATAATGCGGTCAAACGCGCTGCGGTCTACCACCAAATCTTTGATGATGGGAAAAGGGCTGGCCCGCCACGGTTCAACCACCACCGTATCGCCATCTTTGAAATTGCGCATGTGCAGTTGGCAGGTTGTCACCGCCGCCTTGGGGCCATGCGCGATGCCGTTGATCACCATGCCGCATGAGCCGCAAATGCCTTCTCGGCAATCGTGGTCAAATGCCACCGGTTCTTCGCCCTTTTCAATCAGTTTCTCATTTAACAAATCCATCATTTCCAGAAAGGATTCATCTGGACTCACGTTATCGAGTTCGTAATCTACCAAGTGACCCTGACGATTGCCACTTTTTTGGCGCCAGACTTTCAGATGCAATTTCATAGAAGACCCTGCTTTCCAGGAAGTAGCATGCTCGTATAAAGCGTGCTACGTTCGTTTATTTGTAGCTGCGTTGGGATAATTTTACGTAGTCGAACTTGAGCGGTTCTTTGTTCAAGATCGGCGAAACGCCAGCGCCGGCATATTGCCAGGCCGCGACGTAGGCATAATTTTCGTCATCGCGCAAGGCTTCACCGTCTGGCGTTTGGAATTCTTCGCGAAAATGGCCGCCGCAAGACTCGTTGCGATGCAGAGCATCCAGACAAATCAGCTCTGCCAGTTCGAAAAAGTCCGCCACGCGGCCCGCTTTTTCCAGCTCTTGATTTAGATCGTTGCCGCCGCCCGGTACATTTACATTCGCCCAGAACTCAGCGCGTAATTGTGGAATTTTTGTCAATGCATGCTGCAAGCTCTCGGCGGTGCGGCCCATGCCACAGTCATCCCACATCAACTTGCCCAGTTCGCGATGGAATGAATCCACTGTCCGCGTCCCTTTGATCGCCAAGAAGCGCTTAACCTGGTCGTCAACGGTGTATTGCGCTTCTTTGAAAGCCGGATCGTCGGTGGTTACTTTGCCCAACGTCGCCTGTGCCAGATAGTTGCCCATTGTATAGGGAAGGACGAAATAGCCGTCAGACAGCCCTTGCATCAAGGCGCTAGCACCCAGCCGATTGGCGCCGTGGTCAGAGAAATTGGCTTCACCAAGCACAAAGAGACCGGGAATCGAACTCATCAAGTTATAATCGACCCACAGCCCGCCCATTGTATAGTGCAAAGCCGGATAGATGCGCATTGGCACTTTATAGGGATCTTCGCCGGTAATATTGGCATACATGTCGAACAAGTTGCCGTAGCGATCCTTGATGACATGTTCGCCGAGCCGTTTGATGGCTGTCGAAAAGTCCAGATAGACACCGTTCTTTAACTCACCCACGCCATAACCGCTATCAACCACTGCTTTGGCCGCCCGCGATGCTACATCGCGGGGCACTAAATTGCCAAAGGCTGGATACCGCTCTTCGAGGTAATAATTGCGCTCGCCTTCGGGAATATCATTGGGATTGCGTTTGTCGTCGGCCTTGCGCGGCACCCAGATGCGACCATCGTTGCGCAGCGACTCGCTCATCAAAGTGAGCTTCGATTGAGATTCGCCAGCGACGGGGATGCAGGTTGGGTGGATCTGCGTAAAGCAGGGGTTGGCCAAATAGGCTCCCTTCTTATACGCCCGCCAAATGGCGCTGGCGTTGCAACCCTTCGCATTGGTAGACAGATAATAGACGTTGCTATAACCGCCGGTCGCCATGACAACGGCGTCGCCCACGTACGTCTCAATTTTGCCGGTAATTAGATCGCGGATCACCACCCCGCGCGCCCGTCCGTCGATCACAACCAGATCGAGCATTTCGGTGCGGGGATGCATCTCGACGGTTTTGGCCGCAATCTGGCGCGAGAGCGCTTGATAAGCCCCTAAGAGCAATTGTTGGCCGGTTTGGCCGCGTGCATAAAATGTGCGGGAGACCTGTGCGCCACCAAAGGAACGTGTGTCTAACAGACCGCCATATTCACGCGCAAAGGGAACCCCCTGCGCCACACATTGGTCGATAATATTTGTGCTAATTTGCGCCAGGCGATAGACATTTGCTTCGCGGGCGCGATAATCGCCGCCCTTGATCGTGTCATAGAAAAGGCGAAAAACGCTATCCCCATCGTTGCGATAATTTTTGGCGGCGTTGATGCCACCTTGCGCGGCAATGCTGTGCGCACGCCGTGGGCTGTCTTGGAAACAGAAACTTTTTACATTGTAGCCCAATTCGCCCAACGAAGCCGCCGCCGAAGCGCCAGCCAACCCAGTGCCAAGCACAAGAATGGTAAACTTGCGTTTGTTGGCCGGGTTGACCAATTTCATATTAAACTTATGCTTTTCCCATTTTTCTTCAATCGGACCAGGGGGAACCCCGGGATCGAGCGTTGCCTCGGTGAAAGTTGGCATCTGCGTGACTGTCACCGCAGGCGATGTCTCTGTTGCCATCGTCAAACTCTCCTGATTCATAAAACGATTGACCTTGCCCGCCGCGCTTGACCTGTCTAAAGTGGCACGTGGGCTTTCCACCAACCATTGCCTCTCGCCTAAGGGAGGATTATGCTAGGGTGGAAAAGGTTAGGTATTGGATACTATCGAACAATCCCTGCCACTACAGAAAGCGGGACAACTGCAAAACCGATAGAGATCACGAGGGAAAGAGCCAGTGCTGCCCCCTTGATCGACGTTTCGGTATTCTGATTGTTCAGGCCAAGGGTCTGAAACGCACTAAAGACACCATGATACAGGTGAAAACTTAGCGCAATGACACCAAGCAAATACAAGATCGTCGCCGGTATAAAATGGAAACCGTTGACTAAGTTGTGATAGGCATCGGCCTGGACAAAAACGCCTGGCGCAACGGGCAGACCCCAAGTCAGGTGCATCAGGTGATAGATCAAAAAGATCAAAATCACCACGCCACCCCAACGCATTGAGAGCGAAGCCCGGTTCGCCTGGACCTTCTGGCGGACGATGTAGTTCGACGGTCGGGCATGATGGGCTTGTTGGGTAAGTGAATAGGCCGACCAGACGTGTAGCACGAGGGCGACAGTCAGAACCAACCGAGCTACATAGAGCAGGTGCGTATGACCAAAGATCGGCGCCCCTAGCGTCCGCAAGCCTTCTGCATAAGCATTGAAATATTCTGGCCCCAAGAAGACCTTGAGATTGCCATACATGTGCAATAAGACAAAGCCCACCCAGATCAAACCCGTTACCGCCATGATAATTTTTTTACCGATGGATGAGCGGTGGAGCGTCATCACATACATACTAGGATACCCCCTTTATCTGTTTCTTTATGTCATTAATTGTCCATAAGGATCAAACAATTTTTGTCAAACATGGCTGCTAAACAAACTAATCAAAATTGATTTTGCCATTGTGAATGACGCGAATAGCTATAAAACTTTTCAATTCGCTGGCCCTAATCCATGCGCTACTTGCCGCTGTGCCTCTGTATTATACCCTATTATAGTACAGTTGAGTTGCAATGGCGTGGGCTAGAATTCAGTTGCGCTTTGGCACCAGCAACACACCACTCCAAGGAGCCAGCGTCGTTGAAAACTGCCCATTCCAGATCTGATGGATGCGCGAGTGAACCAACTCTTGCCACTTCCCATCCCAGGGGAGATCAAGCACGATCGGGCGGCGGCTACTGCTAAAATTCAACGCCACCGCTGCAAAATCCGCTGGGCTATCTGGCTGATTCGGATCGAACCAGCGTTTGAAGCGTACAATATTTTCTGTGCTGAAGTTATCTGGATAGAAATCGATCTGGTCGCTGCGCAAGGCTGGATGAACGCGGCGGGCGTGGATCAACCGTGTAACGAATGCATGATACTCGGCATGCGCCGCTTGTTGCAACTTATCCCAGTGCAGAGGCAAAAAATCAATGGTGCGCGGTGTGTCCTCGCCAAACTCTTGACCTGCATAGATCATCGGTACACCGGGCGCCGCAAAAAGAGCGATCAAACCGAGTCGCGCGCTGGCCAAGGCCAATTCCTCGCGACTCATGTTTTTGGGGTGTTGAATATGCGCCCAGGAATAGAATTTGATCTCATGTTCGGGGCGCACTTCGTCATGGCTGCACGTGTAATTAATGATCTCGGTCGCCGAACGATAACCATAGTCCCGAAAGCCGCCAAGCGCCCGCCAGATATCTTTTTTTTCCCATTCCCAGCGCTGGTTGAGAATGTCTTCCAGTATGTGGTGGAAATTGCCGTTCCAGGCCGCGTCCATCTCGGTGTCGGCAATCAGTTTCGCCGCGGTTTTCTCGGGGTTGGTCCCTTCGAGCGGCCAATATTCACCGATCAAGATACAATCCGGCTTGGCCTGCCGTGCGGCCCAACAGATGGCGCTAATGCCATGATAAGGATCAAATCCAGCTTGCCCAGGGTTGCGACTGTCATAATCGACGCCGCCTACCCAGTCAAAACGAAAGCCATCAAGATGGAATTCCTGTAACCAATAGCGCACAATATCTTGGAAATAGCGGGTGGTTTCTGCGGCAAAATGGTCCCAATCGACACCCCCCCAGGCATTGACGGCTCGCGGGGTTTGGTGAAAGAAAGGATTCCAGTCGTCCAGCCACTCGCCTTTAGGACCGTACAGTGGCGGATAGAACAGATAGTAGGGGTGCTCGCTCCAGGCATGATTGAAGGCAACATCGAGAATGACGCTGATCCCCTTGGCATGGCAGACATCCACAAAGCGTTTAAAATCTGTCGCAGTGCCATAGGTATTGGCGATGGCGAAGTAGAAGACAGGGTTGTAACCCCAACTTGATTGGCCGGGGAAGGCCTGAATGGGCATTAGTTCTATGGCATTGATGCCCATCTCGGCCAGATAATCCACATAATTGAGCATGTCTTGAAAATTGCCATAATGCGGCCGGTTTGCGATCCAGCGGCCCGCAAAATCGCGCACACACAATTCATAGATCGTCAGATCACGCAGGGCCGGCGTCTGCCAAGCTTGATCGGTCCAACTGAAATTGCCCAACTCGGTCGCCAGCACCCCCCAGGGCGCCTTTTCTGTCCATTCCACTTGGGTGGCATACGGATCGCCCACCCAGACATGGGTTTGGTCGTCAATGGCGACATAGAAACCATAGCGCGTGGCCCCAGGATGAGCAATTGTCGTCCACCATAGGCCAGAGCCATCGGTGATCATGTGGTTGGCGCGTGTATCCCACTGGTTAAAATCACCAACCAAGCTCACATAAGGTTTGAAGGGGGCATAGAACACGAAGGTAACCGTGCCCGGCGCAAGCAAATTAAGATGGATGCCGCCGCGAATATCCACCGGTAACGTATCTGGCAGGAGCACCGAATTCATAGGCTGGCAATAGGCGTAAGTGGTAAAAGATCAGTCGTACTTGTTTGTGGCGGGGAGGTTATCCACCGATATCGCGCTGTACTTGGTCTAGCCAAGCTTGATCGCGACTGGTAAAAATTTCACCACTACGCTGACGGCTCCAAGGGCCGACTAGCCAGTAGATCATCCGCGCGGCCGTGGCTGGCGCAGCGATCTTGCCCGTATCATAGGCTTCATGAAACATTTTCAGGTCTAGTACACTTTCGGTGGTGTCCACGCTACGCAAATCGGCCTGCATGTCTGTATTGAGGAGACCAGGATAGAGTGCATTGACCGTGATGCCGGTTTTTTGTGTTTCTAAAGCTAGCACGCGCGTAAATTGATCCAGCCCTGCTTTGGCCGCGCCATAGGCACTCAAACCGGCCGTGGGTATGTGACCCAACCCACTGCTGACGTTGACAATGCGGCCATATTTTTGGTCTAGCATGGCTGGCAACGCGTGGTGTACCATATAAAAGGGGCCGACCAGGTTGACATGAATATTATAGGCCCATTCGTCAGGATCCGTTTCGGCCACCTCGTCAATGGGCCAAACCGTGGCTGCATTGTTGACCAAGATATCGATCCGGCCGAATTGTGCCAGTGCTGTCTCCACCACCCGCTCAACGTGTTCTAAATCGGCAATATCGGCGGCGATGCCCAGCACGCGCGCACCGTTTTTACCCAAATTTTTAGCCGCGGCCATCACTTGATCTTCGCTGCGCGCTGTCAAAATAACCGTTGCGCCAGCCTGGACCAACTGTTCGGCCGTCGCCAGACCCAAACCGCGACTGCCACCTGTAACGATTGCTACCTGCCCCTGAAGTTTTTTGCTTGCCATTACAGAAAGTTTACCAGAGAGCGCCGAAATGGTCTATTTTTGCAACTAGTTTCACACATTTTATATAATACGATTTTTATCACTCGCTCGGGGTAATAATTGGGGGCATAATGTAATTGTGCTTTCGCTGATTATATAGGCTTGGCAACGACAAATAGTCTACAAGCTCTATGACTTCACGATGAAGTTTAGAGCACCTATAAAACGAACCGGTGCTCTAGAGCACCGGTTCGTTTTATAGACGAATGAAATTTATTGTCACTTAGCTTGCTCGATGTGCCGCTTATTCGCCGTTAGATGAACGCCAAGATGAGCAAATTATCTGAGGGTGTGGATTAACGGCTCATCAGGGGCAAGAAAATTTGACTGTTGACCGTAAGCCCACGAATCTGTGTGGCGACCTCTGTGCCATCCGCTGCTGTATAGCTGTTGACAATGACCGTTTGGTCGACAGCTAGTGCACCCAACACATCATTTAGCTCGGTGGATGGGGTGACGACATAGGTGCTGTCATCAATACTCCACGTACTGTTGGCAGACGCACTT